>NZ_JBFADG010000007.1:0-252195 GCF_040641275.1 Streptomyces sp. NPDC021096
ATCATCATCCATCGCCTCCGCGAACGCCGGCGGCACCTCCACAGCCGGCTCCACCGGCCCGGCCTTCTCCACGACCCGCTGGATGAAACCCTCGACCCGCGCGAACGCCGACTCCGCCTCGCGCAGCGCTTCCTCGCTGTACTCGATCATCGACCGGTAATGCGGGGTACCCAGGTAGTAGCGCAGCACGATCGGCCGCCAGTGCTTGACCATCTCCGAGACCAGCACGGAGTTGCCCAGCGACTTCGACATCTTCTCGCCGCTCATGGTCACCCACGCGTTGTGGGCCCAGTACCGGGCGAAACCGTCACCGAAGGCCTTCGCCTGAGCGATCTCGTTCTCATGGTGCGGGAAGATCAGATCCAGGCCGCCGCCGTGGATGTCGAAGTCCTCCCCCAGGTACTTGTGGGCCATCGCCGAGCACTCCAGGTGCCAGCCCGGCCGCCCACGGCCCCACGGCGTCTCCCACGACGGCTCACCCGGCTTGGCGGCCTTCCACATCGCGAAATCACGGGGGTCACGCTTACCCGTCTCACCCTCACCCGAAGGCTGGAGAAGGTTGTCCAGCTCCTGGTTGGACAGCTCCAGATAACCGGGGAACGAACGCACATCGAAGTAGACGTTGCCGTCCACCGCGTAGGCGTGGCCGCGCTCGATCAGGCCCCGCATCATCTCGATCATCTCCGGCACATGGCCGGTCGCACGCGGCTCCACCGTCGGCCGCAAGCAGCCCAGCGCGTCATAGGCGGCGTTGAACGCGCACTCGTTCTCGTAGCCGATCGACCACCACGGACGGCCCTGATCGACCGACTTCGCGATGATCTTGTCGTCAATGTCGGTCACATTGCGCACGAACGTCACATCGAAGCCACGGTAGGTGAACCAGCGACGCATGATGTCGAAGTTCAGACCCGACCGAATATGCCCGATATGCGGCGCGGCCTGCACGGTCGCGCCACACAGGTAGATCGAGACACAGCCCGGGACGAGCGGGGAGAAGTCGCGGATCTGCCGGGCGCCGGTGTCGTACAGGCGGATCATGACGCGGCGTTCAGGATGTCCAGGAGGTCCTGGGCGGCGGCGCGCGGGCCGAGGGCGTTGGTGACACCGGAGGTGTTCAGCACGACCTCGTCCACACCGAGCGCGCGGTACTCGGCGAGCCGCTCGTGGATCTCCGCGGGCGTCCCGTACAGGAACACCCCGCCGTCGACGAGCTTCCTGGCGTCCTCGGGGCCGCCGTCACCGGCCACCACGATTCCGGCCTTGCGCAACGCGTCCTGATAGTGGGGCGCCTGGATGTGCATGCCGCACGAGGCGGCGGCCAGGGCGGTGACGTCGCGGCCGGGGCCGGACAGGGCGACGGGCACGATGGCCGTGACCTTCACCGGATCCGCCAGCTCACGCTTCGCGCCCCGGATGGCCGGCATCAGGACATCGCCCACGTACGACGCGGAGCCGAGCCAGGTGATGGCCACATCGGCGACCTCACCTGCCAGCGCCGCCATCTTCTCCCGGAGCACGCCCAGACCCACGGACACCGGCATCTGGTGGTAGTCGAACAGCTTGGCCTCGACCGAGAAGTGGGCACCCGAGACATCGGCCTCGTCCCGGTTCACCAGGCTGCGCACGATCTGCACGTACTCCCTGCACGCGCCGATCTGGCTGGCGTAGGGCTTGCCCATGACGGCCGCCTGGAACTCCAGCGCGCCCGGGCCGAATCCGGCGACGACGGGCTGCCCCGTCGCGATCGCGACGGAACGGGCCTCCAGCGCCGCCTGGTACGGGGAGCGCAACGGCATCAGCGACACACCGAATCCCGTGGGGATCCTGATGCCGATGCCCGCGAGCCAGCTCGCCACATGGTGGCTGTCGAGCAGCTGCCCCTGTCCCTGCCACAGCCGTTCGGCACGGGTCCACTTCACCAGGTTGGCGAACGTCACCACTTGCTCGGGCCGGTTGGGGCCGAGCGGGAGAAGAATCGAGTACTGCACCCCGTTATTTCCCTTCAATCGCTACGCGAACGCGACCGGGACGGCGTGCTCGCCGGTCCCCGTGCCGTTCAGGACGGAGTGGAGCAGGAGGTCGGTGTCTCCGACGCCGGCCCAGCCGATCATGTAGCCCACCAGTGCCGTCCGGCCCGCCGAGCCGGTGAAGAAGCCGTTCGCACGGATCCCGGCGAGGACGTTCTCCTGGTGCTCGTGCGCCCGGCGCACCAGGGACGCGTCGCCCAGGGTGCGGCCGGCGCCGATCAGCGACTGGATGACACCGCTGCTGCCGTGGCAGACCGACAGGTCGACCGGGCGGCCGGCGGTGAGCCGGGTCGCCTGGTCGGCCATGGCCTCCAGCCGCGCGCCGGACAGCCACTCCTGCCGGCCGGCCGAGGCGAGGATCTCCGCCGAGGACAGCAGCAGGCCGGCGGCGCCGTTGCACCACCCGACGGCCGGGGTCTGGTCGTCCGAGGCGAGACGGTCGAGGAGCCAGTCCGCCGACTGCCGCACCAGGCCGTCGTCGCCGAGGACCCGTCCGATGCGCGAGCAGGCCCACCGCAGTCCCAGTTCGCCGTGTGCCACGTCGAACCACCGGGCGTCCCTGGGCTTCGCCAGATCGGCGAGGACCATGTCGCGCAGCATCGCGAGCCGCTCCTCGCCGACGCCGGGCGTCGTCACGCCGGCCTCGATGCGGGACAGCAGCGTCATGAGCAGGCCGGCGGGGCCGTTGCCCAGGTCGGTGTCCAGCTCGCCCGCCGCGGAGCGCTCGGCGATCCTGCCGAAGATCTTGTCCATCCACTCCGCGTCCACACCGGCGGGCCGGGTGAGCAGCAGGGAGGAGGCGCCCGAGATCGCGGACTCGGCGATGCCCAGCAGTCCCTTGTCGTACTCCGACACCAGCGAGGTCAGGCCGCGGTCCGCACTGAGGGACCAGGGCCGGATGTCGCTGTCGTGGCGTCCCGCGCGGCCCAGGAAGGCCACGGTGCCGCCGATGTCGTGGAACGAGACGAAGTTGCCCGGGGTGATGGTCGGCGCTTCCCCCATGGGGCCGATGCCGCACACCCAGCCCAGTTCCCGGCCGTCCGGCCCGTCGAAGGGCACACCGACGGCAGCGATCTGGCGGGCGATCTCCGGCCACCACGTTCCCGGGCGGGCGTCGGCGAACGTCTCCTTGAACAGGCTCTGCGACGACAGACCCGCGGGGTTCTCCTCGCCGGACAGCTCGCTGAAGCACTCCTCCAGCAGGAACCGGTGGTAGAGGTCGGGGCGCTCGGAGTTGGAACGCACACCCGCGCGGGCGAAGTCCGACGGCGTCTTCTTGTACACGCCCGGAAGGCTGGTCCGGTGCGTGGCCAGTTCCGTCGAGCCGCTGCGCGACACGAAGTAGGGGATGTCCCCCTTGGCCAGCGACGCGCGCTCCTGGATGCCGACGTATTCGACGCCCTCGGGCGAGAGGTAGTCGGGGAAGTGCTTGAGCAGCGTGAAGATCCGCTCGGCTTCCTCGGGGCGGGTCAGGTAGTCCGGGTGCGTGGCCGCGTCGACGAACCTGTTGTAGACCATCGTCGCCCGCAGGAGGATCCGCACGGGCATGTCCGGGTAGGCGTCGAGGACCTTCAGGACGCCGTCCCCGCGGACGAAGCCGAGACCGTCGAAGTAGCCCCGCAGGATGTCGGCGTAGTGGTCCGTCGCCGACAGCTGTGCCTCGCCCAGGCGCGGCACGTTGTCCTTGTGCGTGTACGTGATGGGCTCACGGCCGACGGAGACGGCGTCGGTGCCGATGTGCTGGATGGCCGTCCGGGTGATGTTCGACTTCTGGTCGCCGGCCACCCCGACCCCGGCCATGAGCACGTCGATGGTCGAGGACCGGTTGATCACCGGAACGAGCATCGTGGAGACCACGGAGAGCTTCGCGTGGTTGATCAGCGTGTGCGGCAGCGTGTCGTTGTCCACGCCGGCGTCGGGCCGCATGACGGTCTCGGTGTCGATCACGCACGGGTGCTCGCCGTGAGCCAGCACGTTCTCGTCGTGGAGGTCGGACGCCCCGATGGAGCCGAGGATCGCGCAGAGGGCACCGAACCGGTAGAAGTACCGGGCCGGCTGGTCCGGCGTCTCCATGGCCATCGGGGTGACGAACTGCTGCCAGCCGTGGGAGCCGATCGTCACGGAGAGCGGAATGCAGCCCCGCAGCGAGTACGTCAGGTGCGCGTCGGCCGCCGTGTAGAGGTCCTGCACGAAGGTGTCGGACGTCAGCGCGCGCGGCTTGAACATCATCCGGGCGCCGCCGGCCAGCCGCACCCCGATGACCTGCCGGTTCTCGTTGTGGAGGTCCGAGCCGGAGATGAAGATCGTCGCGATGAGGTCGTCGTCCCCCGGCGCGCCCAGCAGGCCGGCGGCCTTCAGGGCGGGCCGGTCCGCGGCGTACGCGACGAACAACTCGGCGAAGGCGTCGAGCGAGTTGCGCAGGATCGACTCGAGCCGCTCCTTGAGCACCGGGTACTTCTCGGCGATCCGGTGACAGGAGCCGTCCTGCTCGAGGTGCGGCCGGAACTGCTGCATCGCCCGGTCGCCGTCGGTGGTCATGGGCAGGCCCAGGCCTTCGCGGAAGGCGTGGAACTCGCCGATCATCATCCTGAAGGAATGGGCCTCGACGAGGGAGATGAGGGCTTCCCAGATGTCGAAGAGCACCTCTTCGACACGCTCGGGCCGGGTGACCGGAGCCACGAGCTCGCGCAGTGCGGCGTCGACGGCGCTCCTGGGCACCAGGTGCTCGTAGAAGGGAAAGAAGTCCCGCATGGACACGTTCGGTTCAGTCATCACTCACTCGCCTCCAACAAGGACTTCGGCATCGGCGGTCTTCTCCGCGTACAGCTCCCTGTACAGCGTTCCGCCGTTCAGCAGCTCCGCGTGGGTTCCCTGCTCGGCCACCCGGCCGTTGTCGAGCACGTAGATGCGATCCGCGGATTTGATGGTGGCCAGGCGGTGCGCCATGATCACCTGCGTTGCGCCGATCTCCTGGATGAGCTCGGTGACCCGCCGCTCGTTGATGGTGTCCAGCGACGCGGTCGCCTCGTCCATCACGATGATCCGGGGACGCTGCAGGAGGGCACGCGCGATGGCGAGCCGCTGGCGCTGGCCGCCCGAGAAGTTCGCGCCCATCTCCGACACCAGGGTCTTCAGCCCCATGGGCAGGTCCTCGAGGAAGTCGAGGATGCCCACGCTCGCGCAGAACTCGCGCACTTCCTGCTCGGGGATGTCCTGCCCCAGCGTCAGGTTCTCCAGGATCGTGCGGTTGTGCAGGTGCACTTCCTGGGGGATGTAGCCGATCAGCCGGCGCAGCGAGTCCTTGTCGTACTCGGCGATGTCGTGCCCGCCGAACCGGACGGATCCGACGGTCGGCTCGTAGAGGCCGCAGATGATGCGCCCCAGGGTGCTCTTGCCCGAGCCCGAGGAGCCGACCAGCGCGACCTTCGAGCCGGCCGCGATCTCCAGGGAGACGTCGCGCACGACGAAGTCGCTGTGCTTGGTGTACTGGAAGCTGACGCCCTCCAGCCGGATCGAGGTGTCCGGCACCTCCGTCAGGGCGCCGCCGGACGTCTCGGAGGGCGTGTTGCCGATGTCGTTCAGCCTGGCCATGTACCGCGACGCCTCGGCGAACTCGGTGTAGGTCTGGAACACCGAGGTCGACAGCGCGAAGTAGGTCGCCGAGACCGCCTGGACACCGATCGCCGCGCCCAGGGATATCTGACCGCGGCTGACGAAGTACAGGCTGGCGAGCAGGAGGATGATCGGGCCGAACATCTGGGTCGTGGTGGTCACGCCCGAGATCCGGCCCTGCTGCAGGCGCATGCGGGACTTCATCGCGTCCAGCGACGAGGCGTAGACCTTGTGCCAGCTGTCGAGGAACTCGCGGGCGTAGCCGCCCATCTTGATCGTCGGGATGGAGACGATCGCGTCGAGCTGCGTCGACTGGCTCCGGCTCAGCTGGGCGAGCTCGGCGTCGACGGCTTCCAGCACGCGGACGCGCGTCTTGAGCAGATAGGCCGCGTTCAGCAGGAACAGGAAGATCGCGATGAGGCCCAGTCGCCACTCGATGACGAGCAGGTACACGGTCACGCACGCGAGCGTGCCGACGTCGAGGATTCCCTGCGCCACCCGGGAGGACAGCAGGTCCCTGATGGAGTTCACGGTGTTCAGCCGGAACAGCAGCTCGCCTGGTTGTCGCGTGGTGAAGAACTTGTACGGCAAGGACAGCAGCTTGGTGAAGGTGTGCGTCATCAGGTGTTTGCCGAGGAGCGCCACCAGCGACGACAGCACGAGGACCCTGACGAGGTGCAGCACGAAGTAGCCGGCCGCCACTCCCGTGATCAACATGATCATCAGGAACAGGTCGTCCACGCCCTGCCAGCGCGCGTACCGGTCGACCGCCCACTCGGTCAGCATCGGGATGCCGAGCACCGCGCCGTACCCGCTGAGCGAGAGCAGCCCGACCAGCGCCATCCGCTTGCGCGAGCCTTCGGCGAGGAGCGGAGTGCTGCGCCACTCGGCGAACGGCTTCTGCCGCGTCCGCTCGAAGTCGGGACCGATGTCGGCGGAGATCACGATGCCGCTGAAGCCCTCTTCCAGCTCCTCGCGGCTCAGGCGCCGGCGTCCCACGGCCGGGTCCATGACGACGGCCTTCTCGCCGTCGAACTTCTCCAGGATGACGAAGTGGTAGTCCTCCCAGTACAGGATCGTCGGCGAGGAGAACTTCGCGAGGACGGAGACGTCCTTGACGCGGTACAGCTTGGCTTCCATGCCCCGCGTACGCAGGAACCGGGCCAGCTGGCCGGCGCTCAGACCGTCGCGGCCCGCCTCCATGTCGTCCCGTGCGGTGGAGAACTCCTCCGCACGTCCGTAGTAGCGCAGCAGGGAGACGCAGCAGCACAGGCCGCACTCGGTCTGGGTGACCTGGGTGAGGGTCGGTACGCGGCGCGCCGTGCGACGGCCGGTCGTGGAACTCATCGTCACCGACTCTCGACTGCGAAATTGATCGGGGAGACGCTCATGCCCGGGTCGATGCGGTTGAGCAGGTGCAGGACGATGCCGGAGGTGCCGACCATGACGCTGTTGGTGTGGGCGTAGCGGCTGCGCATGTCGCCGATCTTCCGCTCGAAGATCTCCGGCGTCAGCCACCGCCGCTCGACCTCGGCGATCTCCTCGCGCAGCGCGGCGTCGCCGGTACCGGCGGCGATGCCGGCCAGGACGTCGTGGTTGCCCAGGTCGCCATGGCACCAGGTCAGGTTCCGGCCGAAGCCGAGGCCCAGGGTGTTGCGGACCGCCAGGTCACGCATGCGCACCACGGCCTCGTCGTCGCACAGCGAGCTGTACGCCTGCAGGGCCTGGGCGATGCCGCCGGAGCCGTGGCACCAGCCCGTCGCGAAGTTCCAGGGGGTGGCGGCGTTGGAGAACCAGTTGTCCTCCTTGGGGTCGTAGAACCCCTTCAGCCGCTCCACCAGGCCCGACAGCGTGGCGGCGACGACCTCCTGCTGCTCGGGCGAGACACGGGCGTGCGCGTTGCTCAGCGCGTGGATGAGTCCCGCGACTCCGTGCGCGAACCCGGACTGCTCGAGTACGGGCTGGTGGCCGGTGCCGCTCAGCGCGCCGGTGAGCAGGGAGGTCAGCGCCGCGAGGTGACTGTCGGCGTCCGGACCGCCGATCGACGTGACGCACGACATCACGCCGGCGACGCCGCTGATCACGTCCAGGGGCAGCTCGGCCGGTGACGTGTTGCCGACCTGGCCCAGCACCAGCGGGAGCGCGCCCTGCGCGGCGGTGACCCAGGCGTCCTCCCCGAGCAGCCGGCCCGCCGTGGCCAGGGCGAACAGGATGCCCGCCATACCGGTGTAGCCGCTCCAGCCGGCCTCGTGGATGCTGCGCATCTCGTAGCGCTCGCCCGCGAGGATGTCCGCGGTGGTCGAGAAGATCTGCGCGGCCAGGTCGCGGTACTCGGCGTTGTCCAGCACGCGCCCGGCCGAGGCCAGGGCCAGCGCGGGGCCGACGCGTCCGGTGTACACGTCGTATCCGAGCACTCCCGGCGGCCACGGCCGGTTGGCCTGGGCGGAGGCGAGCGGACCGATCCAGGTCCTCGGCAGGTGCGCGAACTTGTCGGGCAGCGAGGTCGCGACCAGCTTGTCCGAGAGACGGACGACGAGCTCGCTCAGCGAGTCGCCGGAGCGTCCTTCCGACCGCGGGGCCGGCACGGTGGCCGCTGCCTCGTCCTCCGGGCCGCCCGCGGCGCCCAGGTGGTTGTCGGGGAAGCGGGAGGCGAAGGCCGAGTAGAGGAGCATGAGCTGCTCCTCGAGCTCGAACTCGCTCATGTTCGTGGTCTTGGCCACCGCGCGGTCGAGCGGCGACTCGTCGAAGTCCGCGCCCACCGCGACGCCGTCGCCGTCCTGGAGGACGACGCTCGTGCTGGCGACGGTGAAGTAGGGGACGTCACGGGCCGCGAGCTGCTTCAGCTCGGAGCCGATGAGGTCCTGGGAGGAGGTCTTGCTGGCGATCGCGATCCGCTTCAGCAGCGCCACGTAGGTCGAGTAGTCGTCCACGGCACCGGGGCCGGACGTCATCCGCAGCGTCTGCGAGTACAGGGCCGTCGGGTTGTGCACGTAGCGCACACGCACCCCGGAGACCGCCTTGCGCAGCAGCGCGTGCCAGCCGTCCCGGTCGGCCATCACCGCGCGGAAGACCTTCGTGAACCCGGCGGCCATCCGCTCGCCGAGCTGGTGGATCTCTTCCTCGGACAGGGCGTTGACGACCGTCTGCCGCTCCTGCGTGTCCTGCGCCTTGAGCACCACGTGGATGCGGTCGGTGTACGGCTCCTGGAACCGCAGCGACTTGAAGGGCGAGGTGCCCCGGCCGGCATCCCCGAGGAACCCGAGGTCGATGTGGCCGGCGTCCTGGTCCTTGCCGACCATGACCAGCGGCAGGATCCCGATTCCGTAGATCGACTGGCCGATGGTGTCGTAGGCGTTCGCCGGGGCCTCGGGCCGGGCCCCGCGGTGGATCCGCGCGGGGTGGAGGATGGTCTCCAGGTCGATGGGGACCGGGCCGCGGCGGGTGGGGACGATGTTCTCGAAGTGCATGTCCCGCGCGTTCAGCAGGTAGAACACCGCGGCGAGCTCGCCGCTGGCGTGCATGAACTCCTCGGAGATGTCCGAGACGTCCTCGGCCTGGATGAACTCCACATAGCCGTAGTGGTCCCGCTCGAGGACCTTCGCGGCGACCAGGGACATGTCCAGGCTGCTGTTGAGCTCCTGCACGACGGTCTCGTACGCGGCCTCGCAGGACACGTCGCGGGGCTTGTACGCCAGGCGCTTGCCGGAGAGGAACTCGAGCACCGAGACGCTGCGGCCGTGGTTGTGCACGTCGCCTTCGGAGAACCCGCAGGAGACGACCGGGTCGGTCGCCTCGATGCCGAAGGTGGCCTCGATGGCCTCCCGGTCGGCCACCAGCCGGCCGCACAGTTCGACCATGCTCTCGACTTCGAGGCGCAGCACCGTGCGCGTGATGTCGCGCAGGACCGGGAAGGACAGCCCGCTCACGTCCTCGAACGACGTGCGCTTCGACTCCTCGACGAAGTAGGTGTACCGCTCGGCCGGGTCGGCGCCCTTCAACTCGCCCTTCTCACGGGCGTGGTTGATGGCGGCCACCAGCGGCCGGGGGTAGACCTCGCGCAACCGGGACTCGGTCCGCTCGAGCAGCTGCGTCACGATGGCCTGGGGCTCGTGGAACAGTTCCTCGAAGGGAGCGATGGGGTCCGCGTTCACTACGGTCGCGGCGAGGTTTTTGATAATGCTCTGGAAAGGGTATTGCTCCGGCCCGGCAAGCCATGTCTCCACCGTGGCACGCGTGATGTCACGCGCAGTGGAAGGTGCTTGCTCTTTTTCTTCGACCTGGAGCGCAGCGACAATATCTTCATCGAACCGCGCCAGCGGCAGGATCGTTTCTGCGACTTCGGCGCCATCGAACTCAGGGTAGTACTTTTCCGAAGATATCACGGTCGGTCGCTGCTCCATTTTCGCGCTATGTCGTAAAACTGGCCGAAGCCGGGCAGGCGGAATGGAGGCCCAGTGGGCGGACCCCCATTCCGCCTTACCGTGCTACACGTTCACCAAATTAGGCGACGACAATCAGCACTTGCTGGTGCACTTGGTCGTCGGGCAGAACGCGGTGCTGACGACGGCGCTCGCGGCGCACCACGGGCCGGTGCCACCGAAGGCGTCGGCGTCGCTGAGCTCGATGAGCTCGGCCTCGTCGAAGCGGCCGAGAACGTCCTGGTTCATCTCCATGATGTACCTCTTTCCAGTGTTAGTGGGTTTGCTGCTTAGGCTCAGTTGCAGGCGTTGGTGCATTCCTTGGTGACGGTGCACCAGCCACCGTTGTTGCCCAGCTTGTTGCTCAGCGAGAAGGTGTTCGTGGTGCACGCGCCGTACGCGACACCGTCGAAGTCCTGCTCGGCAATCTCTTCCACCAGCGAAACATCGCCCTTGTACACGGGAATACCGCCTTCGTATGGGTGGACCGAATCACTACACACCCACCGAAAGATGCTCCTACTGCAACTCCCGATTTCGGAGTTCAACACCCCCCGGTGGAACGATCATGACTTTATGAGTCCACCTCGGGGCCTACAACCGGCTTTCATGTGGCCCACGTCACATTGAACGGGGAATAGGCCATTCCGAATGATGCCGAGAGCCAATCCGGCCGCTTTTCGGATGCCTGACGCCGCAGCCATCACCAAGGAATGGAACGCTCCGTTCTCGCCAAGGGCGGAGGGTTTCCCGCCCGGAGCGGCAGCGCGCCGCGGGGACGCGGCCGTATCTGACGGTCCGTGACATTACCGCCGGTAGGCGCCAGTTGGCAGCTGCCGCAGGTCAACGTCGGGCGCTGCCGACGACCGTGACCGCCCGCCCCGGCCGCCGGTACGGACGGGTCCGCTCGGACGACGGTCGGGCCATGTCAAGTAGCGGATGGGCCAAGTCCGGTTTCGCTGAGGAGTATTGCGGCCACATTGCGTGTGGCTGGAAATGGACCATCCACAGCCGCATGCAGGCGAAAACCGAGCCCTTCTCGTTCAACTGTAGCTTCCCTGAATATCAGGAGGTGCTCCGAGAAAGCCCGATATGGATCACGAAGGCGGCGTCCGGACCGAGAGCTCCGAAGACGTACCTGTTAAAGATTCCGTACATGACAAAAAAACGGCCCCCTCGGCGAATCCTGAGGGGGCCGGACGGTCCGGGGCGGCGGGGGGCGTCAGGCGGAGGCGCCTCCCCGTGCGCCCGCCAGGGCCAGGTCGCGGGAGAGGTGGGAGCGGCACAGACCGTGCTGCCGCAGGCGGCGGCGGTCGGCGCGGTTGTCGTACATGAGCTGCGTGTGGAAGTAGTTCACGTGCTCCAGCACCGCGAACAGCGCGAAGCCGAGGCCCGGGATCGTGCCGCGCCCGGGGTCGCCGGCCACCGCCCAGACCGTGAACGCCACTCCGGCGAACAGCACCGGGACGTTGAGCACGCGGGCGGCCGCGAAGGCCCTGGCGCCGGGGAGCGGCGCCCGGGGTATCTCCATCTGACGGAGCTTGGCCCCCCAGTACGCGGACCCCTCCAGAAGGAGGAGCGAGAACAGCGCGAAGCCGGCGGCGTTCGCCACGGTCACCGGGAAGCCGAGCTCACCGAACCAGATCACGGCCTGGAGAGGGATGTTGATCAGTTCCAGGAGCGCCAGCGACCGCAACCGCCGCCGGACCCGAGCGCGGGATCGTTGATTCATTCCTGGATCATGTCAGTCGGCGTCCGGGGTGGCCACGGCTTCCGGACGGCCCGGCTCCGCGCCGGCGGCGGCCCGGATCTCCTCCAGCAGCGCCGCCTGTCGCAGCACCGCGGCCGTCTGCCCGTCCGGCACCCCGCCCTCGCGCACGGCACGGGCGAACGCCGCCACCGTGGCCGCCACCTGGTCGTGCGGTCCGCCCGCGGGCAGCTCGCGCACGGCCCCGGCCGTCTCCAGGCGTACGACCGGCCGCGCGTCGGCGGGCGGGGTGAAGGCGCGCTCCACGGTGAGGCGGCCGTGGCTGCCCCACAGTTCGTACACGGAGCGGTAGGCGTGCGCCATGCCGAAGGTCAGCTGGGCCGTGACCCCGCCGGGCGTCGTCAGCAGGGCGGCGCCCGTGGTGTCGACCGTACGGCCGGGGCCGCTGCCGAGGTGGGCGCCGGCGACGCGCAGATCGGTGCCGAGGACGTGCAGGGCCGCGCGCAGGGGATAGACGCCCACGTCGAGGAGGGCGCCGCCGCCCAGCTCGGGGCGGTGGCGGACGTCGCCGTCGGGGCGCTCCGGAATGGTGAAGGCGGCGTGCACGGCGCGCAGTTCGCCGATGGCGCCGTCGGCGACGGCCGCGCGGACCGCCTCGTGCTGGCGGTGGTGGACGAACATCATGTTCTCCATCAGCACCAGGGAGCGCTCGCGGGCGAGGTCCAGCAGCCGCGTGGTGTCCGCGTGGGCGCACGTCAGCGGCTTCTCCGCCAGGACGTGCCGGCCCGAGCGCAGCGCCGCCTCCGCCCACGGGGCGTGCAGGGCGTTCGGCAGCGGCACGTACACCGCGTCGATGCCGTCCATGGCCAGGAGTTCGGCGTAGCCGGTCACCGCCCGGCAGCCGTACGGCCGTGCCGTCGCCTCCGCCGTGGCGGCGTCCCGGCTCGCGACGGCGACGAGGGAGACGTCCGGTGCGGCCGCGAGGGCGGGCAGCAGCCGGCGGCGGGCGATGTCGGCGCAGCCCAGGACGCCCATGCGCAGCGTCATCGGCCCTCGTCCCCCATCGCGCCGAGGCAGGCGAGCAGCGTGCGGGCCTGGACGTTGAGGTAGTGGCCGTGGCGGACGAGGGAGCGCAGCTGGCCCGGGGTGACCCAGCGGTAGCCGGGCGGCGGGTCGAGGGGAGCCTGCGCCGCGTCGGCCTCGACGACGAGGGTGCGGCCGACGGCGTTCAGGAAGCGGCCGCCCTCCTCCGAGTGGACGGCCTCGTACCGCACCTGGCGGGGGTCGGCGTTCAGCACCAGGTCGAGGAAGGGCGGCCGGTCGGCGGGGGCGAGGTGGGCGTAGTTGGCGGGCGTGTACTGGACGGTGGGGCCCAGCTCGACGGTGTCGAGGAAGCCGCCCTCCACGCGCGCGTGCGCGAGGAGATGCAGTACGCCGTGGATCCGGCGGGCCACGAAGGCGGTGACGCCGGGTGCCACCGGTTCGATCAGCGGCTGGGTCCAGCGCGGGACCTCGCGGCTGTCGGCCTCCACGGACACGGCCACGACGCGGAAGTAGCGGCCGTCCTCGCGGGCGATGGTCTCGGGCCCGCGCACCCAGCCGGGCACGCCTGCCAGCGGGATCCGCTCGGCGTGCACGTCGTGCCGGGAGCGTTCGCCGGTGAACCAGGACAGCACCTCGGTGTCGGAGTGCAGGGCGCCGGCCGGGCGGCCGTGGTCCGGCAGGCAGGACAGCACGGTACGGGCGTCCATGTTGACGGTGAGGTCCCGGTGCAGCAGCTCGCCGAGCTGGCCCAGGGTCAGCCAGCAGAAGTCGTCGGCCGGCGGTACGTCGCCGAGGGCCTCGACGATGACGTTGCGGTTGGACTTCCGGTGGAACCAGGACCCGTGCTCCGACTGCAGGACGTCGGCGAGGACCCGGCCCCGCCCGGGCCGGGTGAAGTACTCCAGGTACTTCACGTCCGCGCCCCGGTGGACCTTGGTGTAGTTGCTGCGGGTGGCCTGCACCGTGGGCGAGAGCTGCAGCAGGTTGGGGTTGCCCGGCTCCATCTTGGCCTGCATCAGGAAGTGCAGGACGCCGTCGAACTCCTTGGCCAGGATGCCGAGGATGCCGACCTCGGGCTGTTTGATGATGGGCTGGTGCCACAGCCGGTGCGGCCCGCTGCCGGTGGTGACGCGCAGCCCCTCGACGCTGAAGAAGCGGCCGCTGCGGTGGACGAGGTTGCCGGTGCCGTCCTCGAAGGACCAGCCGTCCAGCGCGGCGAAGGGCACGCGCTCGACGCGGAAGCGGTGCGCGCGCCCGCGCCCGGCGAGCCAGTCGTCGAACTCCGCCGTCCGCAGGTGAGCGCCGTCGGTGGTGGCGGCCGAGAGGGCGAGCCGTGCGGGCAGGCCGGCGTCCTCGCGCTCGCGCAGCGCGGGCGGCGGCCCGGCCGGGGCTGTGCGGGGTGCGGGGGGTGCGGCGGGGACGGTGGGGGCGGGGACGTTCGGCAAGGCGGGCTGCCTCCTCGGTTCGGTACGGGTACGACGGCTCACGCCCGCGCCGGGGCGGCGCGCTCGTCGGGGAGGTCGAGGAAGCCGTCCAGTACGCGGCGGTAGTAGGTGGGCCCGAAGCCCATGCGGGCGGTCTCCGGCACCAGGCCCCGCAGCTTGCGGGTGCAGATGCCGGTGACCACGGGCGGGCCGCCCGCGTCCTGGTGCTCCCTGCGGGCGGCCAGGCCCAGGCGCCGCTCCAGGTGGTCGACGATGGTGTCCACCGGTACGGCCTCCCCGGAGGCGACGTTGACGGTCTGGCCGCGCAGGTCCAGGGTGAGCAGCCGGTCGACGACGGTGACGACGTCGGCGACGGCGATCAGGTCGCGCGTGGCCCCCCGGTGGATGCGGACCGTGCCGTCCCGCAGCTGCCGCACGAGGCCCGGCAGCAGCTGGTGGGGCGGCTGGCCGGGGCCCACGACGTGGCTCAGCCGCAGCACCAGGTGCGCGGCCCCACTGGCGCGCAGCCGCTCCTCCAGGGACAGCTTGTGCACGCCGTAGGGGGTGCAGGGGGTGACAGGCCGGTCCTCGGTGCCCGGGCCGGGCCCGGCGCCGTACATGCCGGTGGAGGCGGTCGAGAAGAACAGCAGCCGCCGTCCGGTGGCCCGGCACCGCTCGGCCACCTCGCCGAGCAGCGCCGCCTCGCGGGCGAACGCCTCCCAGGAGGTGCCGCCCGCCGAGGAGACCCCGGCGGCCAGGACCACCGTGTCCGGGTGCCGGCCGGCCAGCGGCCGCAGGTGCCGGGCGAGGAATCCGTTTCCCACAATGTCCATGCCGGGGTTCCCGTCGGGTGAGCGCGGCGGTGTCAGTTCGCCACGAGCGGGGCGCCCGCGGCGAGCTCCTCGAGAGCGGTGACCAGCGCGACGGGGTCGGGCTGGGCCTCCATCTCGCGGCGCAGGCGCTGCGCGGCCTTGCGGTGGCCGTCGTCGCCCAGCAGGCGCGTGACGGCCGAGCGGACATCGTCGGCGTCCGCGGTGGCGTTGTGCAGGGCCATTGCGGCACCGGCGCCGGCGACGCGTTCGGACATCAGCTCCTGGTCCCAGCCGTTGGGCAGGATCAGCTGCGGAATGCCGGCGGCGAGCCCGGTCATGGTGCAGCCGGCGCCGCCGTGGTGGACGACGAGGTCGCACTCGGGCAGCAGCAGGTGCAGCGGCGCGTTCTCCAGGGCCGTCATGTGCGCGGGCAGTTCGCCGACGCGCCGCCGGTCGCCGGCGGTGAGGGTGAGGACGACGTCGACGTCGAGCTCCGCCAGCGCCTCGACGACCTTGGGCACGGCGAAGGACACGGGCCCGAACGTCTCGGTGGCCGAGGTGCTCCACACCACCCCGACCCGGGGCCGCGCCGCGCCCTGTCGGGGCTCCGGCCGCCAGGGCGGCATGGCGCCGGACCCGTTGTACGGCACGTGGCGCACCGGGTGGCGGCGGACGGGCACGGGTACCGCCAGCGCCTCCGGGCAGGGGTCGATCATGTGCTCGTAGGTGTCGGGCGACAGCGGGGCCAGGCCGTGGCGGGCGAAGGCCTGGCTGAAGTCGACGGGCAGGAAGGGCCTGGCCCCTCCCACCTCTTCCCCGTCGTGCGGCCCGACCGGTCCCCACAGGTGCAGCAGGGCGGGGACGTCCAGCACCTTCCCGATCAGCGGGCCTTCCACGCTCATCAGGTCGTGCACGACCAGCTGCGGCCGCCACCAGCGGGCGAACTCCACCGCCGCGTCGCTGCCGCGCATCGAGATCTCGGCCAGGCGCGGCCAGTTCTGCTGGTACCAGCCCATGGCGTCGAAGGCGTCGGCCGACTCCAGCGGGAGGCCGGTCTCCGGGTGCGGGGGCGGCTCGGCGAAGCGCCACTGGCCGCGCTGGGCCTGCACGCAGTTCACCGCGCGCAGCATGACCTCCTCGCGCTCGGCCTCCAGGACGGGCACGGGCGTCAGCCCGGCGCGGGCGACCGCGTCCGACTGGGCCGGTGCGCAGACCACCCGGACCTCGTGGCCGCGGGCGCGCAGCGCCCAGCCGAGCGGGACCATCGACGACCAGTTGCCGGGCGAGTGGGACACGGTGAACAGCACGCGCATGGCGCCTGCGGGGACTGCCGGGCTCATGACCGGCCCTCCTTCGGGTATTTGGCGGACTTCCACCAGTCGGGGTTGTCGCGGTACCAGCCGACAGTGGCTGCCAGGCCCTCCTCGAAGGGGATCCGCGGTGCGTAGCCGAGCTCGTCGTGGAGCTTGCGGCCGTCGAGGGCGTAGCGCAGGTCGTGGCCCTTGCGGTCGGCGACCTTGCGCACCATGCGGGCGTCGGCGCCGCACAGCTCCAGCAGTCGTTCGGTGACGGCGGCGTTGGTGAGCTCGGTGCCGCCGCCGACGTTGTAGATCTCGCCGGCCCGGCCCCGGCCGAGGACGAGGTGGACGGCCGCGCAGTGGTCGTCGACGTGCGTCCACTCGCGCCGGTTGGAGCCGTCGCCGTACAGCGGTACCGGCTGTCCTTCGAGGAGGTTGGTGACGAACAGCGGTATCAGCTTCTCGGGGTGCTGGTACGGGCCGTAGTTGTTGGAGCACCGGGTCACGGAGACGTCCATGCCGTGGGTGCGGTGGGCGGCCAGCGCGATGAGGTCGGACGCCGCCTTGGACGCGGCGTAGGGGGAGTTGGGCGCGAGCGGCCACTCCTCGGTCCAGGCGCCCTCGTCGATGGAGCCGTAGACCTCGTCGGTGGAGACGTGCACGAAGCGTTCGACGCCGCTGTGCCGGCAGGCGTCGAGGAGGACCTGGGTGCCGTAGGCGTTGGTGCGGACGAAGTCGGGGGCGGCCTCGAGGGCGCGGTCGACGTGCGACTCGGCGGCGAAGTGCACGACGGCGTCGTGGCCGGGCAGCAGGTCGAGCAGGAGCGGCAGGTCGCAGATGTCGCCGCGGACGAAGTCCAGGCGCGGGTCGCGGTCGGGGAGGCTGGCGCGGTGCCCGGCGTAGGTGAGCTTGTCGAGGACGGTGACCCGTACCCCTCCGGTCACGGCCAGGCTGCCCTCCAGCAGGGCGCGGACGTACCGGGAGCCGATGAAGCCGGCGCCTCCGGTGACCAGCAGCCTCATGCCGCCACCTCTATCCGGGTGTGGTCGCCCACGACCAGCCGGTGGTGGGGTGTGCCGAGGGCGGCCGCGCCGACGTCGGCGGAGCGGCCGATGAGCGAGCCGCGCACGCCGCGGACGCCGCACACGGAGGCGCCGTCCAGGACGATGGAGTCGGCGATGTCCGTGGCGCGCAGCACGCAGTCCCCGCCGATCGCGGTGTGGGGTCCGACGTGGCTGTCCTCGACGAGGGTGCCGGCGCCGATGACGGCGGGCCCCTCGATGCGCGAGCGCACCACGCGCGCGCCGGCCTCGATCACCACGGCTCCGGTGATCTCGCTGTCCGCGTCGGCCTCTCCGGCCATCGAGGGCCGCAGGTCGCGCAGCAGCTCGCGGTTGCAGGCGAGGACGTCCTCGATGCGGCCGGTGTCCATCCAGTAGCCGGTGTACTCGACGGCGCGGACGTCGTCGCCGCGCTCGACCATCCACTGCACGGCGTCGGTGATCTCCAGCTCGCCGCGGGTGCTGGGCCCGATGGCGGCGACGGCCTCGTGGACGGCGGGCGTGAAGAAGTACACGCCGACCATGGCCAGGTCGCTGACCGGGCGGTCGGGCTTCTCCTCCAGCCGCAGCACCGTGCCGTCCTCGGCGACCTCGGCGACGCCGCAGGCGGAGGGGTCGGGCACCTTGTGGACGACCACCTGGGCGGCGGGGCGGGTGGCCCGGAAGCGCTCGGCGAGGTCCTCGACGCCGCCGGGGAGCATGTTGTCGCCGAGGTACATCACGAAGTCGTCGTCGCCGAGGAAGTCGCGGGCCAGCCGCACGCAGTGGGCCAGGCCCAGCGGTTCGTCCTGCGTCAGATAGGTCAGGCGCAGCCCGAGGGCCGAACCGTCGCCCAGCGCCGCGGAGATGGCCTCCAGCCGGTTCCCGACGACCACGCCGACCTCGGTGACGCCCAGGTCCGCGATGTTGGCCAGCACATGCTCGAGAACGGGCTTGTTGGCGATCGGGATGAGCTGCTTGGGCATCGAGTGGCTGAATGGTCGCAGGCGGGTGCCGTTCCCACCGGAGAGCACGAGAGCCTTCATGGCAATTCCTTACGGAGCTCGGACGCTGATGCGGGTCGTGCTTGCGGGCGGGTCCGGAGGCCCCCGGGCCACCGGGAGATAAGTGCACGCGCCACACGCCTAGTCTCGGCGAGCTCCACGAGGGATTCCCCTAGCACAAGGGGCGTACGAATAGCGGAAGATCACACGCGCGAGCGTGTCGCGATCGGCTAGCGGTCCTCGCCGCCCGTGCTCTGCGGGCCGTCCTCGCCGTCTTCGTACGGCGCTTCCTCGATCAGCCGCTCACCGATGTCGTCCGCCCAGGCCTGCGCCCAGCGCCGCAGCTCGGCCGTACGGCCGGCGTCCAGCCCGTACGCGGCGAACTCGCGGTCGTCGATCCAGTCGGTGCCTTCGAGCCGCGCCCGCAGGTCGGCCAGGTCGAAGGTGTCCCGGGCGTGCCGGCGGCCGAACTCCTCCAGCTCGGCGCACGACCAGCGGCCGGCGGCGGCGTGCACGTCGACGAGGTCGCGGGCCAGGCCGCGGTCGGCCAGGGCCCGGGTCTTGGTGCCGGCCACGTCCTCGGCGGCCAGGGCGGGCCCGTACGCGGTGGGGACGGGCGGGCGCCACATCGTCTCCTTCAGGAGGTGCACCTCGCACTCCCGCTCCGTCTGCGGGTCGGTGACCGTGAAGCGGGCGGAGAGCGGGTCGGTGTGGGCGTGCCGCACCCGCAGGCCGCGTGCCTCGAGCCCGGTGCGGACGGCGGACGCGATGTCCGCCATCGGCACCGGGCTGTCGGTGGCGAGGGCCAGGCCCCGCACGGGCCGGTCCACCAGATGGTGCGCCCGTACGGCGACCCCGCCGGTGACCACGAGCGGATAGGACGCGCCGAGGTCCACCAGCTCGGCGAGCAGCCGCCGCTGGAGCCCGGAGAGCTGCGTGCCGCGGTCCGCTTCCATGGTCGTGATTATGGCGGGGGCCCGGGTCAGCGGCCCGGCCAGCCGTCCAGATGGCGGTGCACCGTGACCGCCGGCCGGGTGGTGGCCGCGGTGGTGGAGGTGGGCTTGGCGAGGAGGGCGGTGACCTCGGCGGCGAGGGCGTCGGCCTTCCGCTTGAGCTCGGCGGCGGGGACGCGGGAGCCGCCGAGGGCGTCCAGCCTGCGGTGGATGCCGGCCAGTTCGCGCTCTGCGGCCGGGGTGAGCCGGCTGGCCCTGGGCGTGGAGACGACGAACTGGTAGGCGCCGGCGAGGGTCTGGCAGCCGGTGCAGTGGTCGTTGACGGCGCGGCCGTTGTTGATGGCGTTCAGGCGCACGTTCTGGCCCGAGAGGGTGACGATCTGGAAGGACAGCGCCACCGAGCGGCAGGCGTCGTCGGCGGTGCAGCCGGAGGAGGTGGCGTTCGCGCGGTTGCTGACGCGGGCGGCGGTGACCGTGCCGAGCTGGTGGACGGTGAAGCTGTCGCGGTACTGCGTGTGGTGGCGGTGGTTGGCGGTGGTGCGGACGCTGTCCATGGTGACGGTCACGCCTCCGGCGGCCTGGGCGGGCCCGCCGGTGACGGCCGTGGCCACGCCGGCGGCCAGCAGGCCCAGCCGCAGGAAGTGCCGGGAGTAAGGGCTTTGCACGGTCTGCTCCTTGGGTGTTCTCACGGTGACGGTGTCGGGGACGCGGCCGGGGCCGTCGGAGCCGGGGCGGTGGACTCCGGGGGCGGGGTGGTCGCGGGGGCGGGGGCCGGGGCGGTCGTCGCGGGCGCCGCCGTCGGGGGTGCGGTCGTGGCGGCGGGCGCGGGCGCGGGGACGGGCGCCGGTGCGGGCTTGGGCGGGGCGGCGGGCGGCAGCGCCGGCGGGAGGGCGGGCGGCAGCGTGGGCGGCAGGACCACGGGCACCGGGGCGGCGGAGGGCTTGGCCTGCGGTGCGTGCTCGCCGGGCGGTGCGGCGACGGGTACGAGCGGGGGCACGCTCGCCGGCGTGGGCAGGCCGGGAGCGGCCGGCGGGGTGCGCCAGGGCAGCGGCGAGACGGGCGGCGCCGCGCCGTCGGGGCTCCAGGTCCCCGGCGTCCGGGCCTCGGCCGGGTCGCGGCCGGGCAGCGGCGGGTGGCTGGGTGCCGGGGGCACGGTCGGCACGTGGGGCTGCAGGATCGGGGCGATCGGCGGCTTGGGCGGCAGCGGCTTGGGCGTGACCCCGCTGGTCCAGGCGTAGGCCAGGGTGGTGGCGACGGCCGCGACGCCCAGGACGAGCCCGATGCGCAGGCGGGGCCGGTCGGCGGTGGCGCGCAGGGCGTTGCGGCCCAGTCGCCCGGAGAGCCGGATGGACAGGTAGGTCATGCCGCCCAGCGGGACGATCAGCATGAGGCTGCCGAGCACGCCGGCCAGCCCGGCGGGGATCTCGCCGGACGCGAACGCCTCGTAGGTTCCGGTCAGTTGTCCGGTGAGCGAGCGCACCCCGGTGGCGACGAGGCGGGGCAGGTTCCACAGCGCGTAGCAGAGCTCGCCGAGCAGCAGCGGGACCATGGTCAGCACCCAGGTGGTGACGATGACGCGGGTCTTGCGCTTGAGGTCGGCGACGGCCGGGTCGGGCTTCCGCCAGGGGACCATGCTGAGCAGGATCGGTTTGATCTTGCCGTAGAGGTCCGGCACTCCGGCGAGGTCGCCGAGGATGAAGTAGCCGTCGAGGCGGACGGCCGGCATCAGCTGCTCCAGCACCTCGAAGTGGCCGAGGTAGACGGCGCAGAGCAGGAAGGGCTGCCCGGTGACGAAGTAGGCGCCGGTGAGCAGCAGCATGAAGACGACGTTGAAGTAGACCCCGCCGAGGTCGGTGCGGATGCGTCCGGCGCGCCCGAGCCGGTAGACGTCGGTGACGTCGGTGTACATGGACGGCCAGATCAGGAAGATCCCGCAGCCGATGCAGCCGGGTTGGGCGCCGTCGTATCTGCAGGCCGAGGCGTGCCCGAACTCGTGGAAGACGAGGGAGGCGACGGTCAGCCCGAAGACGGCGAGCAGCAGCAGGGGCTGGTCGAGGACGTTCAGTACGGGCGTCATCGCGCCGTGGAAGGCGAACAGCCATACGTCCATGGAGACGGCCAGCAGCAGGACGACCACCACGACGGGCGGGCGGTGCAGCCAGGCCAGGGCGCGGGCGATGACCGCCACCCGTCGCTCGTTGAAGACGACCTTGTGGCCCTTGAGGGCGAGCAGCAGGTCCGAGCGGGGGCCGGAGACCTCGTCGCTCTCCTGGCCCTGCGGCACGGTGATGCCGAGCGGTTCGAGTTTGTTCTCCACGAGGTAGGCGACGTTGTCGGCGCTGACCTCGCGGCCGAACCCGGCGCTGACCTCGCGGGCGACGGCCCGCATGTCACGGACGCCGTCGATGGCGGAGGCGACCAGGTGGAGCAGCCGGGAGAGCTGGACCACCTGGCCGTCGCCGCGGCGGGCGATGTACTTGGGCTCGTTGAACCCCGAGCCCTGGTACTCGCCGTGCAGGCGCAGCCCGGCGCCGAGCCTCGGTACGAGGGCTCCCGCTTCGGACTGCGGCTGCGGTTCGGGCTGCCGTGCCACCGGCAGCCGCAGGGTCCCGGCGGCCGTCCCCTCCTGCCCGTACTCCTCCGCGACGGTGTACGGGAAGCCGCCGGGTCCGGGCACCGGGGCGCCGGCGTCCCCTGTCCGGACGTCGGGTGCCACGGTGTCCCGGTCGATGGTCGCGGTCTCGTCGATGCTGCGATGGCGGCTGCGGCCGGCCTCGTGGTCTCCGACCACCGTCATCTGGTTCCTCCCCCTCGACGAAACCGCTGTTCCCCCCCTCGGCCGGGCGGACCGCGCCTTCCCCTGGACGCGGTCCGCCGAGTGCGTGGGCCGGGTCTACTGCTTGATGGAGATGACCTGGGCCGCCTCGGACTGCGCGACCGCGAAGGGCGAGCTCTCGTTGACGGCCAGGGACTCGTTGTGCGCGTGGACGTTGGCCACGTGCTTGGTGACGTTCGTGGTGCGGGAGAAGCTGAACTTCAGCTTCCCGAGCGCCTCACGGCCGGGCAGCAGCTCGGCGGACTCGGCGTCGAGCTCACGCGGGTTCATGCTCATGGCTGGGCCTTTCTGATCGGGTCTGCGCTGGTCGGCGTGGTGGTGCGGCTTCGGTGCCGCGGCCGGCTACTGCTGGATGGCGATGGTCTGGCCGGCCGCGGACTGCGCGAGGGCGTCCGGCGAGCAGACGTTGAGCGCCGACGAGGTGTTGTGCGCCGAGACGTCGGCGACGTGCTTGGTGACGTTGGTCGTCCGGCTGAAGCTGAACTTCAGCTTTCCGAGCGCCTCACGGCCGGGCAGCAGCTCAGCGGACTCGGCCTCGAGCTCATGCACATCGAGCATGGTCGTCCCCCTCCGGGAATGGTGGTGCGAATGAAAGCGCTCGGGCACGGGCAGGACCCCCCAGCCCGCGTCCGATGCTGTCGGACGAGCTGTCCAACGAGATTGGACAGTAGTGGCGTCCGTCGGCACCGCGCAAGCGGTTCCGGTGGACACCCCCCGTAGAATCGGTTCACCCGAGCGGAACCGAGCCAGCCGAGAGCAGGAAGCGACCGTCAGTGGCCAACGCACTGCAGCAGATCATGAGACAGCGTCTGGACCGCCAGGGCTGGTCCTACGGTGACGTCGCTCGCAGGGGCGGCATCCCCCGTTCGACCGTGCACCACCTGGCCACCACCGACCGTCTGGTGCGCATGCCGCAGCCGGCCACGCTCGAAGGACTGTCCCGCGGGCTCGAACTGCCCCTGGACACCGTGCGCCGGGCCGCCGCCGAGGCCTGCGGCATCCACCTCTACCCGACGGCCGAGGACGCACCGGGCACCCCGCCGGACCCCGAGGTCGACCTGCTGATCGCGAGTGTCCAGCGCCTGTCCTCCGACGACCGCCGGCACGTGGCGGCGCTCGTCGAATCACTGCTGGAGCGGGCACCGAAGGAACACCCCGAAGAGGGCTGAACCAGCCGCTCCGGCACGGCCGTCGGGTACCGGACGCAGCTCCGGGCCCGGCCGGTTCCACGGAACAGTTGAATCCGGCGAATATTCCCGTCCGGCCGAGGATCATGCCCCTTCCCGGCTATCGTCTCGATCTGCCCGAGGCCAGGGGGAATGAGTGCTCGTTGTCAGTGGTGGCTCGACGTCCAACGCCGTCGTCAGGGGACGCACCGGGGAATCGGTGGTCCTGCTCTCCGGGGACCTGCCCGACGTGCTCACCGACCGGAGCGTCGCCGAACTCCTCGATCTGGCGGCCGCCGTGCTGACCGACGACGAAATGGGCATGTTCCGCGACTGCCTGCGGGCGCTGCGCCGTGGCGAACGGCTGGGCCGGCGGCGGGTCGAGGCCGGCGGCGCCGTGCTCACCGTCTACTACGAGACCTGAGAGCCGCCCCCCGGGATCGCCGGGGGGCGGCTCTCGTGTGCGGGGCGCGCCCCGGTCAGTGGGGGCCGTGGCCTCCGTGGCCGTGGCCTCCGTGCTCGCGGCCGCCGAAGAGGCCGCCGCCCTCGTTGCCGGATCCGTTGCCGGACAGGATCACGAGGTCGTCCAGGATGTGCGACAGCGGGTCGTCGCCGTCGTTGATCACGGAGTTCTCGGTGCACTGCTGCTGCTGCTGCGAGGACAGGATCGGGATGTCCTGGAGGTTGATGGGCACCGCTCCGGCGAGACCCTGGAGACCGATCTTGCCGATGGCGATGCAGGGCTTGTTGAACGAGCCGTTGATCAGGCCCATCTGCGGGCTCATATAGCCGCTGGTGTAGGTGTTGCCGTAACTCTGCATGGCGCCGTTCGCATTGGCGACGTCCTGGCTGTCACCCCCGTGCGGGCCGCCGTACGCCAGGGCGGGAGCAGCGGTGCCGCCGACCGCGGAAACCGCCAGCACGGCCGTGGCCACAACCTTCTTGATCACGTTTTTCCTCAGCTCCGGTCGACGAATTCACAAGAACTACCTGCATAACTGGGAACGTGTGCGAAGGTTATCGGCCTTCATTCTTTCGGCCCAGGACGGCGAAATGATGAGAGCAGGAATCCACCCGTCCCGGAACAGGGGAAATCCCCCGGCAGCGGGTCCCGCACACCCGCCGCAGGGGGATTTCCTGGCACGCTCGGTCCGGCCGGTCAGTGACCGTGGCCCTGACCCGGGAAGAGGCCGCCCTCGTTGCCGGAGCCGTTGCCCGACAGGATCGGGATCTCGTCGAGGATGTGCGACAGCGGGTCGTCGCCGTCGTTGATCGTGGAGTTGTCGGTGCACTGCTGCTGCTGCTGCGAGGTGAGGATCGGGATGTCCTGGAGGTTGATGGGCACCGCTCCGACGAGACCCTGCGCGTTGATCTTCCCGATGCCGAGGCACGGCTTGTTCAGCGTGCCCTGGATCAGGCTCATCTGGGGGCTTTCCTTGCCACCGGTGTGGGTGTTGCCGTAACCGGTCTTCGCGCCGTTGGCGTTGAAGACATCCTGGTCGTTTCCGATGGCCATCGCGGGCGAGGCGACGGCGCCGACCGCGGAAGCGGACAGGGCGGCCGTGGCGAGAACCTTCTTGAGCACGTCTATGCCTTTCGATCGAGTAGCGCCCCCACTGAGAATGCGTTCTGAATAACTCCGGCCCATTCGGGAAGTTCCGGGCATTCATCGGGCTTTCACTCATTCGAGCCAGTGGGAGTGCTACCGCGAAATCGGCATCAACGGGTCAGCCGCCGATAAGAAAAAATGCTGGTCAGCGTGACATAGCGATACTGCCCGCCACGTTCGCTGCGCAATTCGCCGCGCTCTATCAGATGGGCCACGGTCCACGGGGAGAGCCCCAGCAGGGAGGCCGCGGTCCGCACCGGGACGCTCAGCCCTTCGAAGACCTCGGGCAGAGGCTCCTCGGCCGCCGCCCAGCCGCTCATGGAGAGGTCGTCCACCGAGCGGTCGTCCACCGCGTGACCGCCCACCGCGCCGTAGTCGTGTGCGGCGTAGTAGTCGATCGCGGCACCAGCGTGTCGGGCCATGTCGACGCGCACCATCCCCTCGGTCCAGTCACATTTACGTACTTGCCGCCAGGCTAGTTACTTCAGCCGGAAGGGTATGCACTGACTTGCCGGGCGTCAAGTACGGTATTGCGCGCGCCCGGTCCCCCGTCCCGGTCGTCGTCCGCACGGGCCCGCCGCGCCCCCTACCGTGTGCGGGGCGATCCGACGGGGACCCGGCGGAAGCCGCGGGAAGGCCGCCGGAAAGCCGACGGGAAACTGACTTGCCGACTAGCTAGTTAAAGTCACAACAGAGCACGGAGCAGTCAGGCCGCCCCGGCCGGAGCCCGCGAGGCCCCGGCCGGGGCGGCCGGTTCACGACGGAAAGACGGAGAGCGGGAGACAGACCATGGCCAGCACCCCCAAGGCCCGCAGGAGCAACACCCGCGAGCGCATTCAGAAGACGGCCCTGGACCTCTTCGTCTCGCGCGGCTACGAGAAGACCTCGCTGCGGGAGATCGCCGAGGAGCTCGGCGTCACCAAGGCCGCGCTGTACTACCACTTCAAGACGAAGGAGGACATCCTCACCGCGCTCTCCGACCAGCTGGGAGAGCCCGTCGACGAGCTCATCGCCTGGGGCAGGAGTCAGCCACCGACACTGGAGACCAAGCGTGAACTGCTGCGCCGCTACAGCGCGGTGCTCAAGGACGCCGCCCCGCTCTACCGCATCCTGCAGGAGAACCAGGCGACCCTGCGCGAGCTGGCCGTGGGCGAGCGGCTCAAGGACCGCGTGGTCTCCTTCTCCCGGCTGATCCAGGCCGGTGAGACCCCGGTCGCCACCCAGGTGCGCTTCTCCAGCGCGATGCTGACCGTCCACTTCGGGGCCCTGGCCCTGGAGACGCTGCAGGGCGACCCCGAGGAGAAGCGCACCGCACTCCTCGACGTCGCCCTGGAGATCATCGACTCCACCGCCCCGGTCGGCTGACCGCCGTCACCCTGCGGCTGACGCTCCAGGTCACCCGGAAGGGTTGCTCCACGGCCGGATCCCGCCCCCGCCGCCGGATGCGGTCGGTTTTCTTGGGACGCGAGAGGAAGCCGGGACTCCGCCGAAGGGCCCGGCCCCGCGCCTCACGCAGGATGCCGAACCCCTCCCCGTACCGTATGTGCGGTTTTTAAGATCGCCGTCAGCGGCGTATGCGGCCGCCTCAGCCGAAGAGCGGGGCGTGCTCATCGGCCCACTGCGCATAGCTGCGCCCCGGGCGTCCCAGCAGCCTCTCCAGTGTGGGGTCCACCTGGCTCTTCGCGCCCTGGATCTGGCGCTCGGCGCTCTCCTGCAGCGCCTGGGCGACCTCGGCGCCGTACCGGGCCTCGGTCGCCCGGCGCACCTGCTCCGGGGCGAGCTCCTCGAAGGCCAGCGGCCTGCCGAGCGCCCCGGCCAGCAGCCCGGCCTGCTGACGTGCCGTCACCGCCGCCGGCCCGGTCAGCCCGTACGCCTGCCCGGCGTGGCCGTCCTCGGTCAGGACCCGGGCCGCGACGGCGGCGACGTCACCGGGGTCCACGCAGGCGCCCGGGGCGTCCGCGGGCCAGGCCCGCACCGTGCCGGACCTGCGGATGCCGTCGGCCCAGGCCAGCGTGTTGGTCATGAACGCCCGGGGCCGCAGCAGCGTCCACTCCAGCCCCGAGTCCCGTACGAGCTCCTCCGCACCGCGCTGCCAGCACGTGATGAGGTCCTGGGCGCCGGGGTCGGTGACGGCCGCGGCGGAGAGCTTGACCAGGTGGCGCACGCCCGCGTCCCGGGCCGCGCGCACCACGTTGGCGTCGTGGCCGGGCAGCCGGGGGTCGGCGGTGACGACGAGGACCGCACGGATCCCCTCCATCGCCGACCGCAGGGCCGCGACGTCGGCGAAGTCGCCCGTCGCGATCTGGGCCGTGGGCCCCAGGTCCGGCAGGCGGGCGGCGTCGCGGCCCAGCAGCCGCACCGCGTACCCCCGGCCCGCCAGCAGCCGGGCCGTGGCCCCGCCCACCGTGCCGCTCGCGCCGGTGAGGAGGATGCGGGCACTCACCGCGCGGTGAATCCGCCGTCCACCGGGACGGTGGCGCCGGTGACGAAGGAGGAGTGGTCGGCGAGGAGCCAGGCCGCGGCGTGGGCGATCTCGACCGGGTCGGCGACGCGGGGCAGCATGGAGCCGCCGGTCAGGAGGGCCTCGACGCCCGGGTTCTGGTCGAAGCCCTGCTGCATCAGCTCGGTACGGGTCACGCCGACGGCGAGGGTGTTGACCCGGATGCCCTGGCTGCCGTACTCGTCGGCCGCGGCCTTGGTCAGGCCGATCACCGCGTGCTTGGCCGCGATGTAGGGGGCGGAGGGCACACCCGGGGCCACCAGGCCGGCGGTGCTGGAGGTGTTGACGATCGCGCCGCCGCCGGGGTTCTCGAGCATGGCGGGTATCTGCTGCCGCATGCAGTTCCACACGCCGCGGACGTTGACGTCCATGATGCGGTCGTAGTCGGCGTCGTCCATCAGGTGCATCGGCTCGCGGGCCGTGCCCCAGCCGGCGTTGTTGAAGGCGGCGTCGAGCCGGCCGTGGGTCTCGACGGCCACCGCCACCGCGCGGGCGACGTCCGCCGCCACGGTCACGTCGCCGGTCACCGCGGTCGCCGCGCCACCGGCCGCGTTCAGCTCCGCGGCGAGCTTCTCCAGCAGCTCCCTGCGGCGGGCCAGCAGAATCACCGCGGCCCCTTCGGCGGTGAACAGCCGGGCCGCGGCCGCCCCGATACCGCTGGAAGAGCCCGTAATCATTACCGTCTTGCCGGCGAGCATTCCCTGACGGTCATTCGTGGCGTGATTCTTCATGTCATTCATGGCGCGATCATCACCCGGCGCACAAAGGCGAAGCAAGGCGAAAGCCGACCGCCACGGAGCGGACCGAAAGCTGAATCCCCGGTTCCGGTCAGGGAATCGGGCTCACCCCGCCGCGACGGCCGCCGCCTCCCGCAGCCGGCGCCCCTCGGCGACGACGCGGGCCCCGCGGTCGGGGGAGGTGTCCAGCTGCACCAGGATCGCCGGGGTCGCCAGGGCCGGCAGGATGTGCCGGAAGAGCACGGAGATCTGCTCCTCCAGGTCGCTCAGGCCCGTGGTGACCTGCGAGACGAGCAGCACGCCCGTCCAGGCGCTGATCACGAACCGCGCGGTGGCCTCCGGCTCGACGTGGGGCAGCACCTCGCCCAGCGACTTGGCCTCGGCCAGCAGCTGGGCCGACACCTCGCTCCAGGTGGCCCACGGACCCGTGCTCACCAGCTTCTGCATGTGCGGATCGGTGGCCAGCCGGGCCCCGGCGCGCAACAGGGGCTCCTCCGGCAACCGATGGGCCAGCGCCATGCCCACGTCCACCCACTCCTGGAGCTTCGAGGCCTGCGGGGCCACGCCCTCCAGGGTGACCTGCTCCTCCAGCACCCCGCGCGCCAGGGACTCCTTGGAGTCGAAGTGGAAGTACAGCGCGCCCTTGGTCACCCCGGCCCGGGCCAGGACCTCCGAGATGGTGCAGGCCTCGTAGCCACGCTCGGCGAAGAGCGCCGCAGCCGCCTCCAGCGCTGCCCGGCGAGTTCTGATCCCACGCTCCTGCTGCGCCACTCCGCGACCTCCAGCCGTGTCATCCCGCTCAGCCTTCCGGCAGCGGTGACGCCACGCCGGGTCAGGAGACGAGACCCCTTGGGGGAAACCAAACCGAACGCGACGCATTTTACCCGGCGGTGCATTCTCGAACTCGCCACGCGGCAAAGGCGAGAGGCGTTATTCGGTCAATTAATCCGGGCCGGACCCAGCGTCACCGGCAGGCTCCGATGGCCATGGGAAATGAAGGACTCCAGCGGCTGAAGCTCCTCCACCGGTACGGCGAGAGCGAGTTCCGGAAAGCGATCGAAGAGCGCGGGGAGCGCGAGGGACGCCTCGAGCCGGGCGAGCGGGGCGCCGATGCAGTGGTGGACGCCGTGCCCGAAGGCGAGGTGGTCGCGCCGGGTGGGCCGGGTGAGGTCAAAGCGGTCGGCGTCCGGGCCGTGCCGGTCGGGGTCGAGACCCGTGGCGCTCACCGAGATGACGATGGCATCGCCTGCGGCGATGACCTGGTCCCCGGCCTCGATGTCCTCGATCGCGAAGCGCATCGGAATGGTGGCCACCGGGCCCCGCGCGCGCAGCGTCTCCTCGATGACGTCGTCCCAGCCGGCCTTGCCGGAGCGCACCAGCTCCAGCTGGTCGGGGTGGGTGAGCAGGGCGAGAACGGCTTGTTCGAGGAGGTTGACGGTGGTCTCGTGCCCCGCGCCGATGATGAGCAGCAGGGAGTCCAGGAGCTCCTTCTCCGTCAGCTGTCCCTCGGCGTCGTCGCGGGCGGCGATCAGGTCGCTCGTCATGTCGGCGGCCGGGGCGGCCCGCTTCGCCGCGATGAGGGAGGACAGCAGGGTGTAGAGCTCGTACTGGTTGGCCTGGGCCTCTTCGGGGGTGATGGAGGTGCGGAAGGTGGTGTCGACGACGCGGTAGAGGTCGTCCCGCACCTCCTCGGGTATGCCGAGCAGCTCGCAGATGACCTGGATCGGCAGGGGCAGGGCGAAGCACTCGCGCAGGTCGACGCTCTGCCCCGCCGGGAGGGCGGCCAGGGCGTCGACGAGGGTGGCGACGTGGTGCTCGACGCGCGGGCGCAGGGCGGCGGTGCGGCGGGCGGTGAAGGCCTTGGCCATCAGCTTGCGCAGGCGCCGGTGCTCCTCGCCGTAGGCCGTGAGCATGTTGCGGACCGAGACCCACATCGCCATGGGCCAGCTGTCGTCGAGCTCGCCGTCGCGCCAGGCGGGCCAGTGCCGGTAGGCGTCCTTGGAGACGCGGGGGTCCAGCATGAGCCGGGCGGCGAGCTCATGGCTGGTGATCGCCCATGCCCCGACCCCGCCGGGGAGTTCCACCCGGACGGCCGGGCCCAGTTCGCTCAACCTGGCCGCCTCGCCGCGGACGTCCCGTCCGGAGGGGTCGAGGACTACGGGGCAGGACTGGTGCTGCATCAGCTCTCTCCATTGGATGGTTCGGCGCGGAACGACCGCGCGGGGCCGTGCTCGTGGGGCCTCGGGCCTTGAAGAAAACCGGCCAACCGTTATCTTAGAACAGGACAAGAATTTCAGGTTTCTTGACTCTTGCTCACATCGGGTTTCATGGAGAGTTCCGTGCATCGGCCAACCACTGCGAACGCGATCCCCGCGCCGCGCCCACCCGCCGTTGCACCGACGCTGACCAGCACGGTTCCCCGGGAGTTCGTCCATCGCGCCGCCGTCGCCGAGGTGTTCCTGACCGGCTGCACGGGAGTGGACGAGACGCATTTCACGCTCACCGCCCAATGGCCGCGGGCCCATGCGTTCTTCACCTCGGACGGGGGCACCCGGCATGATCCGTTACTCGCGGCGGAAACGATTCGACAGACCGGTCTGTTCCTCGCCCACACGGAATTGAATGTTCCGATGGGTCATCATTTCCTGCTTCAGGAAATGCAATTCACGGCACATGAGGACCGGCTCGCGATCGGGAACGCCCCCACCGATCTGACCATTGCCGCCACCTGCGTGATCCTCGACCGCAGGGAACGCCGCTTCGCCTTCCGGATGGACATCACCGTCATGCGCGAGGGCCGGACCGTGGCCACCGGCGGCGGCCGCTTCACCTGTCTGCCGCCCGGGCTCTACCACCGCATCCGCGGCCGGCGCGGCAGCACCGCCGACCCGCTGCCGATGATGCTCCCGGCCCGGGCCGAGCCGTGCGAGGTCGGCAGGGACGCTCCCCTGGACGTCGTGCTCTCCCCCACCGCCCGCAGCGACCGCTGGGTGCTCAACCCGAACCTGCGCCACGCGACGCTCTTCGACCACCCCTGCGACCACATCCCCGGGATGGTCCTGGTGGAGGCGGCCCGCCAGGCCGCCTACGGCACGCTGCGGCCCCGCCGGACGCGGCCGTCGCGCGTGGCCGTCACCTTCCACCGGTACGCGGAGCTGGACAGCCCCTGCGTCATCGACGTGACGTCCACGGACGCCGGCGGCCGACAGCCCGCCGACGCCCTCACCACCGAGGTGACCGGCACCCAGGACGGCGAACCGGTCTTCACCTGCACCCTCGCCGACGCGGCCGCCCGCCTGCGCCCCACGGTCGCGGCCTGAAGGCCGCGGGACTCAGGGCCGCGGGGGCCCGGCGCCTCATTCCTCGTCCGCGCCCTCGGAGACCTCGGCCCCGCCGGAGGGCTGCTCCTCGTCCTCGCCGGAGGCGGACTCGGCCTTCCTCTTCTCCTCCTCGGCGCGCCGCTTCTCCTCCTCGGCACGTCGCTTCCGCTCCTCCTCCGCCTTCCGGTCGGACGACGCGGACGGCTTGGACTTGTCGACGGTGTCCTGGGGGAAGGTCAGCTGCTTGCTCATCCACTCCAGCGTCGGGCTGATCTCGCGCCGCCAGGTGGTGAAGTTGTGGCTGCCCGCCGGGAGGATGATCTTCGCCGCGGTCATGGGTTCCTTGACCGCCTTGAGGAACTTCTGCGTCTCCGCGTAGTTCTTCTCGCCCTTCTCGCTGCTGGTGACGAGCACCGAGACATGGGGAGCGGGCAGGTTCCGCAGCCGCCACAGCAGGTCGTGCTCGCGCTGCCGCTTGGCGGCATCCGGGCCGCTGCCGAAGAGCTTGCCCGTCGTGAGGTCGTTCTTGATCCGGTAATCGGCGGACAGGGCGCCGGCCACCGGGTACGCACCGGGCTGGCGCATCGCGAGTTCGAGGGCGCACGTGCCGCCCGAGGAATAGCCCATGACGCCCCAGGCGCTGGCCTCGTGACCGACCCGGTAGGCGCTCTTGAGGGCCTCGGGCAGGTCCTTGGTGAAGTAGGTCTCGGCCTGGGGGCCGTCCGGCACGTCGACGCACTCGGTGTCGCGCGGCGGGGCGATGGTCGGCCGGACCATCACGATCACCGTCGGCTGCATCCGGTTCTCGGAGATCAGCGTGCTCGCCGTCTTCGGCACCTGCAGATACTGGGTGAGATTGGTGATTCCGCCGGGGTAGCCGCTGATGGCCACGATCACGGGGAAGCGCTGGCGCTCGTACTGCTTCTGGAAATACTGCGGCGGGAGATAGACGATCGCCGGCTCGACGACATTCGCACGGCGGGCGACCAGGCGTACGGATTCCACCGCGCCGACCTTGTCCTTCGGCCCCTTCGGCAGCCCCGCCTTCTCCAGCCCCTCCGAACCGCCCGGCCGCACCAGCCCGCCGCCACTGCCCCGGCCCGCCTCGACCTTGCCGTTCCCGCCGGGTTCGGTCACCTGCGTGACCTGGCCGGGCGAGCGGTCGTACTTACCGATCAGCTCGCCCCAGGTGCCGTAGAAGCTATTGGCGGAATTCACCGCGAGCAGGACCGCGGACATGATCGTCAACTGGGTCACCAGGATCGACCCGAGCCGGCCCAGCACGGGCAGCGGACCGCGTCCGGAGAGCCGCGGCCAGAGCCAGATCGTGAGGCCCACACACACAATGGCGACGAACACCACCGTGTACAAGAGTGACCGGCTGGTCAGGCCCATGTGCCCCTCAACTCCCTGCCCCCGTGGTGGGTACTCATGTTCGGTCCGGCAATAGTCACCGATAAAGAGGCGGGAACAGGCGTACAGGGTTGCCCTGCATCCATTTATTGCCCTGCTCTTGTCCTGTCCGTGTACTGCGCTTCCCCGGGAGTTCCCGGCGGGTAAACGGACGCCGAACTTCCAAGAGATACCCGTGGCGGATGAAGAGTCGCCGACGCGCAGGTGGAGGCTGGCCGAACCCTGCCTTCCGCTGGATGGTGGAAAGGCGGCCTCGCGGTGGGGGCACCGCCCGGCGCGGCCGGGGGAGGGCCGGTGGAGGTGGCTGCATGACCGACGCGATCGCGGGCCGGGCGTACGCGGGACCGAACCCTTATCTGCGGGGCCTCTTCGCCCCCGTCCACGACGAGATCACCGCGGTCGACCTGCCCGTGACCGGCCGGATCCCCGAGTCCCTGCGGGGCCGCTACCTGCGCAACGGCCCCAATCCCCTGCACGTCGAGGACCCGGCGGCCTACCACTGGTTCAGCGGCGAGGGCATGGTCCACGGCGTGCGCCTGCGCGACGGGCGCGCCGAGTGGTACCGCAACCGCTGGGTGCGCTCCGACGCGGTGGCCGGGCGGCTCGGCGAGAAACTGCTGCACGGGCCGCGCCACCTGGACATGGACTTCGCGCCCAACACCCACGTCCAGTTCTTCGCCGGGCACTGCCTCGCGCTGGTCGAGGGCGGGACGCTGCCGTACGAGCTCGATCCCGAGCTCTACACGATCGGCCCGTTCGACTTCCACGGCACGCTGCCGGGCGGGCTGTCCGCGCATCCGGTCCTCGATCCGCGCAGCGGTGAGCTGCACGCGGTCGCGTACTGCCCGGCCTGGCCGTACGTGCAGTACGTCGTCGCGGGCACGGACGGGCGGGTGCGCCGCCGTGTCGACGTCCCGGTCGTGGGGCGGCCGATGATGCACGACTTCTCCCTCACCGAGCGGTACGTGCTGCTGTACGACCTGCCGGTCGTCTTCGTCCGGAGCCGACCCGGGGGCAGCCCCCACCCGGTCTGGGACCCGGCCCGGCCGGCCCGGCTCGGGGTGCTGCCGAGGGAGGGCGGGGCGGACGAGGTGCGCTGGCTGGAGATCGAACCGTGTTTCGTCTTCCACCCCATGAACGCCTATGAGCACGGCGGTCGCTTCATCACCGTCCATCTCGTCCGCTACGACCGTTTCTTCGACCCGGCCGACGCCGGCCACCCGGCCCCCGGCCGGCACCTCGCCCGTCTGGAGCGCTGGACCGTCGACCTGGCCGCCGGAACCGTGCGGCGGGAGCGGCTGGACGACCGGCCGGTGGAGTACCCCCGCGTCGACCCGCGCCGGCTCACCGGCCCGCACCGCTTCGGCTACGCGATGCGCGAGCGGGAGCCGGGGCGGGACACCGCTCTGCTCAAGTACGACCTGGAGCGCGGCACGGTCGCGGAGTTCCGGGTGCCGGCGGGCGGGGACGTGGGCGAGGGGGTCTTCGTACCTGCGGCGCCGGACGCGGCGGAGGACGACGGCTGGGTGCTGGCCTTCGTTTACGACCCCGCGCGGGAGGCCACGGACCTGGTCGTGCTGGCGGCACAGGACTTCGCGGCGGGGCCCGTCGCCCGCGTCCATCTTCCGGTTCGGGTGCCGCTGGGTTTCCATGGGAACTGGATTCCCGATCACCACTGATGTACGACGGGGACACGCGCACCCGGCGTGTCGGGTGTGAACGTACTGGAGCAGGCTTGACGGCTAGCCTTACGTAGTCGTCAAGACTGGGGACTTTTCCCCGCAGTACGGACATTTCAACTGCACCCGAGACACATGAAGGACATCTCCCCATGGGCATTCGGAGTCTGCTGCGGAACGCGTTCGGCCGGAACAGGACGGCCGAACGCGACGAACCCAGCCTGCCCCAGCAGAGTGCGGGGCCCGACAACACCGCGGCCGCCGCCGCCACTGTCCCTGACGAGGCCCCTAACACGGTGGTCGTACCGGCCCAGCCGACGGCGGACCGCGCGGACCTCGCCGTCGAGACGGTGGCTGAGCCGGCCGTCGAGCGCGTGGCCGAGCCGGTCACCGAGCGCGCCGCCGAGCCCGTTGCCGAGCGCGTCGTTGAGCCCGCCGTTGAACCCGTAGCCGAACCGGTCACCGAGCCCGTCACCGAGCCCGCCGCCGAGCGCGTGCCCGATCCGGGGCCGTTGGGGCCGATTCCCACGCCGGGGCCGCACCGGCCCGAGCCGGTGCCGCAGCCCGAGCCCGAGCCGACGCCCATGCCGTCGCCGAAGCCCATTCCCGAGCCGGAGCCGGTGCCGACGCCCGATCCGAACCCGGTGCCGGAGCCGGCCCCCGGCCCGGACCCGGAGCCCGCGCCCGCGATGTCGGTCACCGCGCCGGCCGCCCCGGCCGAATCCGCCGACGCCACCGACCTCGTCGGCGCTCCCGCCGTCAGCCTGGAGAAGGTGCAGGCCACCGCCCCCGCGCTGGTCAGCCTCTACAAGTCGGCCGGCGTCTCGCTGCGCAAGCAGGGGCTCGCCGGGCAGCGGGCGGCTGTCTACCTCGTGCTCGACCGGTCGGGCTCCATGCGCCCGTACTACAAGGACGGCACGGTCCAGCACCTCGCCGAGCAGGCCCTGGGCCTGGCCGCGCACCTCGACGACGACGGCGTCGTGCCGGTCGTGTTCTTCTCCACGGACGTGGACGGCACGGCCGAGATCGACCTGGCCAACCACAGCGGCCGCATCCAGGAACTGCACGAGTCCTACGGCCACATGGGCCGGACGAACTACCACTGGGCCATCGAGGCCGTCATCGACCACTACACGAAGTCCGGCAGCACGGACCCCGCCTTCGTCATCTTCCAGACCGACGGCGCGCCGTACAGCAAGTCCGCCGCCGAGAAGGCGCTGTGCGACGCGGCGAAGCTGCCGATCTTCTGGCAGTTCGTCGGCTTCGGCAACCCGGAGGGCAAGGGCTTCGACTTCCTGCGCAAGCTCGACGACCTGCCGGTGCCGGAGCGGCGCGTCGTCGACAACGCGGGCTTCTTCCACGCCGGCCGCGAGCCCAAGGCGCTGTCGGACGACACGCTCTACGCGGAGCTCATGGTCGAGTTCCCCGAGTGGCTGGCCGAGGCCCGGGCCGCCGGGATCGTCCGGTAGGCAGCTCCACGACCACCCGAAGGCCGCCCCCGGGACGGGGGGCGGCCTTCGCCGTACCTCCGTGGGCGCGGGCGATCGAGCGCACGATGGACAGCCCGAGCCCGGCCCCGCCGCCGAGCCGTTCCCGGCCGGGGCCCCGGCGGAAGGGCTCGAAGAGCGTGCCGACGTCCCCGGCGGCGACGTCGGGCCCGGTGTTGACGACGGTCAGCCGGCCGGGCCGGACCCGTACGTCGACGCTCCCGCCCGGGTGGTTGTAGCCCACCGCGTTGCGCAGCAGATTGCCGGTGAGCTGGGCGAGCAGGAGCCGGTTGCCGGTGAGCGGGGAGGCCGCGGCGTCCACGCGGATCCGTACGCCCTCCCGCAGGGCGCCGGCGGCGAGGGAGGCGACCTCCTCGCCGACGACCTCGGCGAGGTCGAGCGGTTCGCGGCTGTCGAGGCCGCGCTCGCTGCGGGCGAGCAGGAGCAGGCCGTCGATGAGCCGCTCGGAGTGCCGGTTGGTCTCCAGGAGCGTGGCCTTCGTACGGGCGAGGTCCTTGGGCGAGGGATCGCCGTCCAGCCCGACCTGGATCGCGGCCCGTTGGGTGGCCAGCGGCGTGCGCAGCTCGTGCGAGGCGTTGGCGATGAACCGCCGCTGGCTGTCGAAGGCCCCCTGGACGGGCCGCAGGAAGAGCCCGGCCGTCCACCAGCCCACGCCGAGCGCGAGCAGCGCGGTCACCAGCAGCGCCGCCGCCGACCAGACGATCAGCTCGTGGGAGGCGGCGGCGCTGACGTCGCCGGAGAGCCGGTGGAGGGTGGTGACGGTCACGGTCTCGTACGGCGGCCGGGCCTCCGCCGGCACGGCGGTCCGCGCGATCCGGGTGGCCCGCTCCTGGGTGCCGGCGCGCGAGAGCACGTTGACGGTGACGAGCAGTCCCGTGCCGAGCACGGCGAACGCCGCCCCGAACGCGACGGCGATGCGGGTCCGTGCGGTCAGTACGGGCCGTCTCACAGGGCGTACCCGACGCCCTGCACGGTACGGATCAGCGGTGGGTCGCCGAGCTTGCCGCGCAGTTTGCTCATCGCCACGCGCACCGCCCCGGTGAAGGGGTCGGCGTGCGCGTCCCAGGCCCGTTCCAGCAGCTCCTCGGCGCTGACGACGGCGCCGTCCGCCTCGAGGAGGATCTGCAGGACGGCGAACTCCTTGGGCGAGAGGTCGAGGCCCTGCCCGTCCCGCTCGGCCGTGCGCCGCACGGTGTCGAGCCGCAGCCCGGCCTTCTCCAGCAGCGGCGGCGCGGGCCGTGCGCTGCGGCGGCGCAGCGCACGCACCCGCGAGACGAGTTCGGGGAACTCGAACGGCTTGGGGAGGTAGTCGTCCGCGCCGAGGTCCAGCCCGGCGACGCGGTCCTCCATGGAGCCGGCGGCGGTGAGCATCAGGATGCGGGTGCGGGAGCCGGCGGCGACGAGGCGCCGGGTGACGTCGTCGCCGTGCACGCGGGGCAGATCGCGGTCGAGGACGACCACGTCGTAGTCGTGCAGCCCGAGGTACGCGAGCGCGGCGTCCCCGCTGTAGACGGTGTCCACGGCGAACCCGGCCCGCCGCAGCCCGGTGGCCACGAGCTCGGCCAGCACTTCCTCGTCCTCGGCGACCAGCACCCGCATGACGTCGTTTCCTCTCGTCCGGCACGCCCCCTTCCTTCCAGAATGGGGGTGTACCAGAGGAGATGTTTCGCGAATGTCTCCACGGGTGGGCCGCCGTACGGTTCAGACGGTCTTCACCGTCCCGCCGTCGATGATGTGATCGGCGCCGGTGATGTTGCCCGCCACGTCGGAGAGCAGGAACGTGATCAGTGCGGCGACCTCGTCCGGCTCGGTGATCCTGCCGGTGGTGATGCCGAACATCTCGGGCACCCGGTCCAGGAGCTCCTGGTGCCCCATCCCACTGGCCGCGGCCACCTTGCCGCCGAACCCGTCGGGGTCCTCCCAGATCGCGGTGCGCACGACGCCGGGCGAGACGGTGTTGACCCGCACACCCTGCGGCCCGAACTCCTCGGCGAGGGACTTGCCGAGGGCGGTGAGCGCGGCCTTGGCGGCGCTGTAGGCGACGGGACCGACGGCGGGGAGCCGGGAGTTGACGGACGAGACGTTGACGACGGCCCCGCCGCGCTCGATCAGGCTGGGCAGCGCGGCGCGGGTCACGCGGATCGCGCTGAAGAGGTTGAGCTCGAAGGTACGGATCCAGTGCTCGTCGTCGGCGTCGAGGAACCCGCCGAGCCGTACGTCGTCCCCGGCGCCGACGTTGTTGACGAGCAGATCGATGCCGCCGAGCTCGGCGAGTGCCCGCTCGACGAGTTCGGCGTTGCCCTCGGGGGTGCTGAGGTCCACCGCCACGGGCACGGCGCCGGTCTCCACCAGCCCGGGCGTGACGGTGCGGGCCGCGCCGACGACGCGGACGCCCTCGGCGGCCAGGGCGCGCACGGTGGCGAGGCCGATGCCGCGGCTGGCGCCGGTGACGACGGCGGTCTTGCCTGCGAGTCGCAGATCCATGATTCCCATCCCCGTTCTTTAACTACAGGTACAAAATTAAGGTGTGAAAAGGCCCGCCCCGGAACGGGCGGACCAGGTCAGAGCGAGTCGAGCAGCGCGTCGACGGTACGGGACAGCCGCTCGGGCCCTTCGGCGACGCGCGCCATGAGGCGCAGCCCGACCACGGTGTTGAGCAACAGGCTCCCCACGGCCCGGGCGTCCCGGCCCGGATCGATCTCCCCGGCCCGCTGCCCCTTCGCGACGAGCGCGGCGAAGGCCTCCTCGGTACGGTCGAACATCCGCCGCACCAGCTCGGTGGCCACGCCGTCGGTCCCGCCCAGCTCGGCAGCGGTGTTGACCCCCATGCAGCCCCGGCGGTCCGGATCACCCAGATCCATCTCCACCAACAGCCCCAACGCCTCCCGCAACCGCTCCTTCACCGGCCCGGCCTGCTCCAGCATCGCGACGAGCGCTTCCGCCTGACTGTCGCGGTAGCGGCGCAAGGCCAGCTCGAAGAGGGCGTGCTTGCTGCCGAAGGCGTTGTACAGACTCCCCTTGCCGATGCCGAGCGCGTCGACGAGGTCCTGCGGCGTGGTGGAGGCGTACCCCTTGCGCCAGAAGACGTCCATCGCCTGCTCGACGGCGATCTCGGGATCGAACTGCTTGGGCCTGGCCATGGTGAAAGAGTAGAGGGTTGTGTACCTGAGGGTCAAGAACCTTCTCGATGGGCTTAGCCCGCAGTCCGGTCAGCGAACTCCTTGAGCTTCTCGGCATCGAGGGTGATGCCGACCGGGGCGGGAATCTCGACGACCTCGCCCATGTCCCACGACCGGCGCATCCGGTACTCGCCGCCCTTGGGCATGCTGTAGACGACGACGCCGAGCTTGCCCCGGTCGATACGGACGTGAACGGGGATCCCGGCGGCCGCGTAGCCGTCCCGCTTCCTCCTGAGGCCGCTCAGATCATCACCCAGGCCGCGGGGGGTGATTTCCACCGTCATCAGCACACCGTCGGGATCGGACCACTCGCCGTGCCCCACGAAGTGCTCGACCGGTGCGAGCACACCGTCCGGACGCACCCGGCCCTGACGGCCGGCCTCGGTCTTGAGCCCCCGCAACGGGTAGAGCCAGAGCCCGGGCCGCTGCTCCCTGCAGCACATGGTGAGGTGCATGAGCGTCTCGCCGTGGTTGCCGTCGTGCGGCGGCTTGACCTCCAGCCTGCCGTTGATGAACTCCAGCCACACGGTTTCGGGAGCCTTGAGGGCGATCTCTTCGAACTCCTCGACGAGCATGCTCATGCGCGGTTCCTTTCAGGTACGCGGGCAGCCGCCCGCAGCTCGGCGATGCGGGCCCGGACTTCGGCGGGTGCCAGGCCTGGCGACTCCGGCGGCCTGGCCTCGCCGCGGCAGGGGCGGCACATGCCGCCCGGCAGGGCGTCGGGCCGTCCCGGCACGCCGCACACGGCGCACTCCATGATGCGGAGCGGCGCCCGCCGGGCCTCCGGCTCCGGCTCGCGTTCCGGGGGCAGTTTCTCGACCAGCCGGATGCGGACCAGCGCCGCAGGGGCGTGCACCTGCGGCGGAAGCCCGGCCGTCAGCGCCCTGACCAGCTGCGATTCACCGGCGCCGCGCGCGAACCACTCCGCCGCGAGCGGTTCGAGTGCCGCGCAGTCCGCCGCCGACAGCGCCAGCCGGTCATCGGCGCGGGTCAACCCGGCCAGCGCGGCGTACGCCCGCGAACGTGCGGGGCGAGCGGCGGGCACCCTCGGCGGCGGGTCCGAGGCCTGCTCCTCGACGACATCTCCCGCCCAGAACCGCTCCCACCATCCGTCGTCCCGCGCCGCCCGCGAGAAGTACGTGCGCGTCACCCACCGCATCCCGCCGTCCTCGGCCTGCCCGCGCTCGCGGAATCGCCGCAGGTGACCGGCGCTGTGGAGCCGGTTGAGCGCGCTGCGGCACGCGGCCTGGCCGTAGTCGGGGCTCAGTTTGGCGAGGGTCTTCGCGTCCATGGCGGCACCCTCGGGAAGGGCGTCGATGAGCGCGGCGATGGCCGCCTCACGCTTCGGCAAGTGGGCGAAGTCGCCCTTGCGGCGAGGAGCTTGGCCGGGGGCGAGGCGCTTGCCGTAGCCCGGGTTGGCCATGGGGGATGCGGACGCGCGCGGGGCGACGTTAGAGTCGTCGTAAGCCACAGGATCCTCTGGAGATCTTGTTGGTGAGACCCCGGCATGGTGTTGCTAGCACCCTGCCGGGGTTGTTTGTTGCTGCGCACGCTAGGGCTTGGCGACGCGCCGTCGCAAGCCGGTCACGAAAAGTCATCTCCCTGTGGTATCGCGGCACTTGGGAGGTACAGGGGAGGGTGGGTGGGTTGTACCAACCCACCCCTTCATCAGAAAGAGAGCTCGGCCCCCGGGGCCCGGAGCTCAGGGCGCAACACCGGGCGCCGGCCTGTGCTTGCCTGCGCACCGCCCACTGTCTACGGTCAAAGACTCCGGACAGCACGCCGACCGGAAGGATCAGGCGGCATGAACAGCACCGCAGCCGGCTCGGGCGGCACCTCCGCGCCCATCCCCCAGCCTGCCGGCACCCCGGAGGAGCTCCGCGCAGCGCTCGCGCTCCTCGCCCCTCACGCACTACCCACGTTCGATGCCGAACGGGCAGTCGCCCTGCAGCAGGCTCGGGACTCGGTGAGCGCCGCTCCCCTGCGACGCTTCACCGGGCAGTGGGCGGTGTACGTCGCCATCGAACGTCACCCTGAGCGCGCCGACCGCCTGCGCCGACTGGAAGCCCGGGCGGCTGAGACCGACGACCTCGACGAGGTCCGCGCGATCACCTCCGAGATCGGCCGCATCCTGGACGTCGCGTTCGTGGAAGCGGCCTGACTCAGCGGTGGCCGAACGGGACTTGCCCCGGTTCCTCCCGCGCCGGACGGGCTGAATAGTCAGCCCGTCCGGCGCTTGAGGACCGGGGTCCGGGGCTGAGCCCCGGGACTCAGCGGGCCTGCAGCGTCCAGCGCTGGCCCGGGCCGCCGCTGCACGACGTGACGCGCAGCGTCGTCGCGGTGTCCTCGATGCAGTGGCCCGAGGCCACGTCCCGCAGCGGGGTCGTGCGGCCCGGCAGGGTCCTCCACTGCTGGTCGGGCGCCGGCATGCACTGGGTCGTCGACAGCACGCGCCCCGCACGGATCTCGAGGCAGCGGCCGTGCGCGGCGTTCTTCAGCGAGTAGACGGGGATGTCCCCGCCGTTCTCCGTGACCAGCCACTTCTGGTCGGACCCGCCGTCGCACGCACGCGTGGCGGTCATCGAATTGCCGTCCAGACAACGGCCCGTGGCCTCGTTGACGAAGCTGTACGTGCCCGTACCCGTACCGGCGGCCGACGCCGGCTGGACCCCGGCGAAGACGGCGGCCAGTCCCGCCGCCACACCGACGCCCCACTTGATGCGCATCCCCATGACCATCTCCTCCCCTAGTGATCGTTCGCGCATTATCCGATCGGCGTCCCGGCCTGAAAAGTCGTTGTCGATCAGTTGTCACACCTCCGCGTCCCGCCGGGTCATAGCAGCGAAGAGCACACAACGCCCGCCCGACAGGAGCCCTTTCGATGTCCACCGCCTACGTCGTCGTCACCGTCCTCGCCGCCGCCATGGCCGGCTTCTCGGCAGGCTCCGTCTTCCTCCGCGCCGCGTGGGTCGTCCAGCCCATGGCCGACTACGGCATCCCCCAGTCCTGGCTGCCCTGGCTCGGTTCGGCCAAGGCCGCCGGAGCCGTGGGCCTGCTGGCCGGGCTGTTCGTGCCGGTCATCGGCCTCCTGGCCGGCATCGGCCTCGTGCTGTACTTCGCCGGCGCCGTCATCGCCGTGCTCCGCGCCCGCTCGTACGCCCACGTACCGTTCCCGCTCGTGTACGCGGCCCCGGTCGTCGCCGCCCTGGCCCTGGCCTGAGCGGGCTCAGCCCCGCCGGACCTCCACCATGAAGCAGCCGAACTCCACCGCGCGCACATGGACCAGAGCCACATCGGGGTCCTCGAACACCTCGCTCAGCGCCGCGTCCACCTCCGCCGCCGGCATCTCTATGAGCGTGCCGCCCAAAATGCGCCCCTGCGCGTCGTACGCGCGCAGCACGCGCCGATCGCCGTGCATCTCCTGCGGGTAGCCGGAGCCCGGGGCTCGGCCTTCGCACTCCCCGGCGTGGATGAAGACCGGACCCCGCTCGTCGTACGCGCCCGGCTCCGCGCCCGTCTCCTTCGCCCACCGGTGCAGCGGGGCGTACGAGACCAGAACGATCCGCTCACCCGGCTCGCTGTGCCGCAGGCAGCAGCGGAGTGGGGCACCGCCGGTCCCGTCCGTGAAGGGCTCGCGGGTGAGTCCGGCGTCGTCGCGCTCGCGCAGCCGGCGCAGGACGGACGGGGCGATGGGGTGGGCCTGATGCGTGACCGTTGTCGTCGTCATGCCGCCCAGCATTCGCCGGCGCGAAGCGCCGCGCTGGCGGCTATCGGACGTGGGCTCCGGCGTCAGTCGTCGCCCCGCCAGATGTTGTCGAATGCCGACTGCTCGACGGCTCGCCGTTGCCGTACGGCCTCCAGCTCCATCACCGCGTCGTAGACCGCCGCCAGCACGGTCTCCACCGCGTCGCCGGCCTCGACCGGGACCTCTTCGGTCCCCTCCTCGCCGATCCCGACGGCCTGCGCCAGGGCGACGAGCACGGGCTCGTTCGCCGCCGAGCGGTCCTCCGCCCCGAGGTCGGCCGCGTAGACCGAGGCCAGGCCCCGGCCCCTGCGCCACAGCCAGTCCCCGACCGCCTCGTACGGCGCCTCCCGGGAAAGCGCCCTCACGGCCTGGTCCAGCACGGGGTCGCCCATGGCGGTCCGCTCGCCGGGCACGATCCGGTCCCCGTCCAACGTGACGGCCCCACCGGCCAGCAGGTCGATCAACTCCGCCCCCGCCAACGCCAGCGACAGATCGCCCGGCTCCACGGGGCGGCCGGGGGCCACGTCCATGGCGGTGAGCGCCAGGTCCCGGGCTGTGGTCATAGAGGCCTCCCTCTATACGAGCCTAAGGAGCGACGACGCCGGTCGCACCCGGGGCAGTCACGAACGCCGCCCACGCAGCGGCGCCGAAGCGTATGCGGGGGCCGTGGGGCCGCTTGGAGTCCCGCACGTGGACGGTCCGGGGGGCCGTCGCCACCTCGACGCAATTGCTGCCATCACCATCGCTGTAGCTGGACTTGACCCAGGACAGTGCCACTTCTACGCAGGCCGCGCCCTCTCCATCGCTATGGCGCGACTTGAACCACACCAACCCACTCATAGCTCGTCAACCATTCGCTCGATGAAGCGCGCCGAATCCCCGCTGGCCAGGGCCTGCGCGCGGATCATGCCATAGCGCTCCGTCAGGAGGCGCACCTCGTCCGCGCCGGACGAGAGGTTGCTCATCGCCTGCCCCTCTGCGAGGGCGAAGCGCCCGTTCTCCTTCGTCTCCAGCAGCACCATCGGTCCGCTGAGCGCGTCGCTGAAGACCTGCGCGAAGGGCAGCACCTGCAAGCAGACGTTCCGCAGCTCGGCCACCGACAGCAGCCGTTGCAGCTGCTGCTTGTGGGCCTCACGGCCCCCCAGCGGGGCGCGCAGTACGGCCTCGTACAGGACGAAGCAGAAGTCGACCCGAGGCTTGCGGGCGAGCAGCTGCTGCCGCTCCAGTCGCGCGGCGATCCGTGCTTCGACCACGTCGTCGTCCAGCGAGGGGCGACGGTCCTCGATCAGCCTCCGCGCGTACTCCTCCGTCTGCAACAGCCCCGGGATCAGCGCGTTCTCGTACGACCAGAACGACACGGCCTCCCGCTCGAGGTTCATGAAGTCGTGCGACCGCGCCGGAAACTTGCCGTTGTCGAGATACGACAGGCCCGCCTTCAGTTTCCCCCTGGCCCCGAACATCTCATCGGCGATCTCCGCCACCCGCGCCGGCACCCGCCGCCGCCCCTGCTCGACCGACTTGATCAGCTCCACCGAGTACTGCACCGCCTCCGCCAGCTCCTCCCGGCTGACACCCGCATCGTGCCGCCACAGTTGGAACTGGCTTCCGAAGTACCGATGGTTGACCGGAAGGTGAGCGCTCTTTTCGAGCATGGGTTCCCCTCTCCTAACCGAGTGGGTACCCCTTGGCCACAGGTCCGTACACCACTCTCCGTGCCCGTTCGGTAACGGATCAGGCTAGGCCCGAACGGCCCGCAAAGGGCGCAAACGCTTGACACAGCCGTCATAAACACCGCGCGGCGCCCCCCTGGCCCTCGGATACGCTAAAGGTGCACCTAAACCCCAAACACACACCGACCAGGGAGCAGCCGCAATGGCTCGACACCTCATCACCAGCGCCCTTCCGTATATCAACGGGATCAAGCACCTGGGCAACATGGTGGGGTCCATGCTTCCGGCCGACGTGTATGCGCGCTTCCTGCGGCAGACCGGCCGCGAGACGCTCTTCATCTGCGCCACCGACGAGCACGGCACGCCCGCCGAGCTCGGCGCCAAGGAGCTCGGTCTGCCCGTCGACACGTTCTGCGCGCAGCAGCACGACGCGCAGAAGGCGATTTACGAAGGCTTCGGGCTGTCGTTCGACTACTTCGGCCGCAGCTCCTCGCCCGAGAACCGCGAGATCACCCAGCACTTCGCGCGTCAGCTGCAGAAGAACGGGTTCATCGAGGAGCGGGCGATCCGCCAGGTCTACTCGCTCACCGACGGCCGCTTCCTGCCCGACCGCTACATCGTCGGCACGTGCCCGCACTGCGGCTACGACAAGGCGCGCGGCGACCAGTGCGAGAACTGCACCCGTGTCCTCGACCCGACGGACCTGATCGACGCCCGATCCGCCATCAGCGGCAGCAGCGACCTCGAGGTGCGCGAGACCAAGCACCTCTTCCTCCTGCAGTCGAAGCTGCAGGGCGAGGTCGAGGCGTGGATCGACGAGCACGGCAAGGACTGGCCGATCCTGGCGTCGTCCATCGCCCGCAAGTGGCTGACCGAGGGTCTGAACGACCGTGCCATCACGCGTGACCTGGACTGGGGCGTGCCGGTCCCGGCCGACACGTGGCCGGAGCTGGCGGCCGAGGGCAAGGTCTTCTACGTCTGGTTCGACGCGCCCGTCGAGTACATCGGCGCGACCAAGGAGTGGGCGGACCAGGACCCGGCGAGCCGCGACTGGAAGTCGTGGTGGTACGAGGCCGACGACGTCCGCTACACCCAGTTCATGGGCAAGGACAACGTCCCGTTCCACACGGTGATGTTCCCGGCCACACAGCTCGGCACCCGCGAGCCGTGGAAGAAGGTCGACTACGTCAAGGCCTTCAACTGGCTCAACTACTACGGCGGCAAGTTCTCCACGTCCCAGAAGCGCGGCGTCTTCACGCACGACGCCCTGGAGCTGCTGCCCGCCGACTACTGGCGCTACTTCATGATGGCCAACGCCCCCGAGTCGGACGACACGTCGTTCACGTGGGAGCTGTTCTCGTCCACGGTCAACAAGGACCTGGCCGACGTCCTGGGCAACTTCGTCAACCGCGTCCTGTCCTTCTCCCGCAAGCGCTTCGGCGACGACGTCCCGGCCGGCAACGAGGCGGGCGCGGCCGAGACGGAGCTGGGCCGTCAGGTCTCGGAGCTGCTGGCCGAGTACGAGCGGCACATGGAGGAGATGCAGTTCCGCAAGGCGGCGCAGGCGCTGCGCGCCCTGTGGAGCGCGGGCAACTCCTACCTCGAGGCCAAGGCCCCCTGGCTGGAGATCAAGACCGACCCCGAGGGCGCCGCGCTGACGCTGCGCACGGCCATGAACCTCATCCACCTCTACTCGATCGTCTCCGAGCCGTTCATCCCGGCCTCGGCGGCGGCCATGCGCTCCGCTTTCCAGCTCGCCGACGACACCGCCACCTGGGTCACCCCGGACGAGGCCAAGTCGCTGTCCTTCATCCCGGCGGGCACGCCGTTCACCGTCCCGCCGGTGCTCTTCGCGAAGATCACCGAGGACGACCTGGCCGCGTACCGCGAGCGCTTCGGCGGCGGCGAGGAGACGGCCGCCTGAGCCGCCCGTAGAAACAGCGTGTGAAGGGCCCGGAACCCCATGGTTCCGGGCCCTTCACTCATGCGTTGATCGTTCGGCAATCGTTCGTTGAGCCCGTCCCGGCACGCTGGAGGTGTTGGGTACGCGGGGGAGACGAGGAAGAGTCGTGTTCGGAAAACGCATCACCGTAAGCGTCCACGGCGGCGACGAGCTGGGCCGGCACCGCATCGTCCGCACGCTCCGGTCCCTGCCCGGCATCGGCGTCGTCCGGGGGGACGAGAGAGCCGTCGTCGAGGTCCTGCTCATGGGGCGGCACGACGGGGGTGCGGCGGGGCGGCTGCGGAGCATGGCCCGGGAGGGCCGGGCGCCGCTGGTCGTGGTCGCGGAGGAGCTCGGCGAGACCGAGCTGATGGCCGTGTCCGAGTACGGCGTGCGTGCGGTGTTATGGAGCCACCGGCTGACGCCGGGGCGCCTGTCGCGGGCGGTGCACAACGCGGCGGGGTGCTGCCCTCCCCTGCCGATAGGCGCGGCACGCGGCTACTGACGCGACGGCTTCCCCGGTACGACGAAGGGCGCCCGGCAGTGCCGGGCGCCCTCGACGTATTGCTCGGAAGCGTTACTTCACCGTCGGCGGCTTGCGCAGCGACAGGTGCAGCTCCTTCAGACGGGACTCGTCGACCTCGCTCGGCGCGCCCATCAGCAGGTCCTGCGCGTTGCCGTTGAGCGGGAACGCGATGGTCTCGCGGATGTTCGGCTCGTCGGCCAGCAGCATCACGATGCGGTCGACGCCCGGGGCGATGCCGCCGTGCGGCGGGGCGCCGAACTTGAAGGCGCGCAGCATGCCGCCGAACTCCTTCTCGACCTCTTCCTTGCTGTAACCGGCGATCTCGAAGGCCTTGTACATGACCTCGGGCTCGTGGTTACGGATGGCGCCGGAGGACAGCTCGGTGCCGTTGCAGACGATGTCGTACTGCCAGGCCAGGATGTCCAGCGGGTCCATGGTCTGCAGGGCCTCGAGGCCGCCCTGGGGCATGGAGAAGGGGTTGTGGGAGAACTCGATCTTGCCGGTCTCCTCGTCCTTCTCGAACATCGGGAAGTCGACGATCCAGCAGAAGCGGAAGACGTTCTCCTCGAAGTGGCCGGCGCGCTTGGCGGCCTCGACGCGGACCGCGCCCATGATCTTGGAGACCTCGTCGAACTCACCGGCGCCGAAGAAGACGGCGTGGCCGGGCTCGAGACCGAGGGCCTCGACCAGGGCCTTGACGTCCTCCGCGGTGAGGAACTTCGCGATCGGGCCCGAGAGCTCGTTGTTCTCGCCGACGCGGACCCAGGCGAGACCCTTGGCGCCCTGCTCGACCGCGTACTCGCCGAGGCCGTCGAAGAACTTGCGGGACTGGCCCGCGGTGTCCGGCACGGCCAGCGCGCGCACGTGCTTGCCGGCGAAGGCCTTGAAGCCGCTGTCGGCGAAGACGCCCGAGACGTCGACAAGCTCGAGCTTGGCGCGCAGGTCCGGCTTGTCGGAGCCGTACTTCAGCATCGCCTCGCGGAAGGGGATCCGCGGGAAGGGCGAGGTGACGTGGCGGCCGTTGCCGAACTCCTCGAAGAGGTCGGTCATGACCTTCTCGATGACCTGGAAGACGTCCTCCTGCTCGACGAAGGACATCTCCATGTCGAGCTGGTAGAACTCGCCCGGCGAGCGGTCGGCGCGGGCGTCCTCGTCACGGAAGCACGGGGCGATCTGGAAGTAGCGGTCGAAGCCCGCGATCATCAGCAGCTGCTTGAACTGCTGCGGGGCCTGCGGCAGCGCGTAGAACTTGCCGGCGTGCAGACGCGAGGGCACCAGGAAGTCGCGCGCGCCCTCGGGGGAGGTCGCGGACAGGATCGGGGTGGCCAGCTCGTTGAAGCCGAGGTTGGTCATCTTCTCGCGGATGGAGGAGATGACGGCCGAGCGCAGCATGATGTTGCGGTGCATGCGCTCGCGGCGCAGGTCGAGGAAGCGGTACTCCAGGCGGCGCTCCTCGTTCACCCCGTCGTCGGCGTTGATCGTGAAGGGGATCTGCTCGGCGGAGCCCAGCACCTCCACCTCGGTGACCTCGACCTCGATCTCGCCCGTGGGCAGCTCGGGGTTGACGTTCTCGGCGCCGCGGCTCATGACCTTGCCGTCGACGCGGACGACGGTCTCCTTGGTCAGGTGGCTGAGCGCCTCGTTGGCCTGGGTGCCCGGGCGGGCCACGAGCTGGACCAGACCGTGGTGGTCGCGCAGGTCGATGAAGAGGATGCCGCCCAGGTCGCGCCGATTGTGCAGCCAGCCACTCAGTCGCACGTCGGTGTCGACGTCAGCCGCACGGAGCTCGCCGCAGTTGTGGGACCGGTACCGATGCATCATTCATCCAAGTCGTGGTCGAGGCCGTTGATCGGGATCGCGCTGCAGAAGACCGTCGGCCTGGGTTAGCGTGCGGTCAGTGTGCATACAGCACTCAGCAAGGGTATCGCCCCACCCGGCATCGGTGGTCTCCGCTGCACACACCCGGCACACCTGCATAAAGTGGGACAATGCGCACCGAGGACGTTCTGGCTGCCCTGGCCACGGGCCTATGGACCTGGGACAACGCCGCCGGAGCCGTCACCCTCGACGCCCAGGCCAGACGGCTCCTGGGCCTCGACGAGCACGTGGAACCCACCGAGGGCGCCGTCCGCGCCCGCTTCCACGCGGTCGACTGGCTGGAATTCCGGGGCGTCCTCGCCCTCTCCGCCGCCGAGGGCACCCTCGGCGAGCTCCGCATGCGCGTGGTCGACGACGCGGGCAAGGCACTGCGGACCGTACGCCTGCGCACCAAGTCGACACACGGCGCCTTCGACCACCTCATGGTCGGCACCATCGAGGAGGTCCCCGAGGCGCTGGAGGGCACCTCCACCGCCCGGCTGCCCGTCGTGGCCGACTGGCACCGCAACCGCGAGGCGTTCCTGCTGGACGCGGGGCGGGCGCTGGCCGAGGCGCACTCCACGGTCGAGGTGCTGAGAGTGGCGGCCCGGCTGTCGATGCCCGGGTTCGAGCCCTCGGGACTGGCCGTCTTCGTCGGCGAAGCCGGCCGGGTGAAGGTCATCGGCCACCACGGCTACAGCCCGGGCGAGGCGGACCCCTTCCTCGACCAGCCGCTGGACGCCGCCTACCCGGCCGCCGAGGTCATCCGCACCGGCCGCGCGATCTACCTCCCCCAGCCCGACGACTACCGCCGCCGCTTCCCCGAGGCCTACCGGCAGGTCGCCCACTTCGGCCGCACGTCCTGGGCGTTCCTGCCGCTGATCAACGCGGGCCGCACCATCGGCGCCTGGATGGCCGGCTTCAGCGTCCCCGTCTCCTTCACGCCCGACGAGCGCTCGGTGCTCACCACCGTCGCCCGGATGCTCGCCCAGGCCCTGGGCCGGGCCAGCGTCCAGGAGTCGGAGAAGGAGCTGTCCGTCGGGCTCCAGCGCTCGATGATGCCCACCGTCCAGCCCGACATCCCCGGCATGTCCGTGGCGGCCCGCTACGTACCGACCGGCGGCGGCCTCGAGGTCGGCGGCGACTGGTACGACATGATCCCGCTGCCCTCCGGGAAGATCGCCCTGGTCATCGGTGACGTCCAGGGCCACGACGTACGGGCCGCCGGGCTCATGGGCCAGCTGAGGATCGCCCTGCGCGCGTACGCCTCCGAGGGCCACCACCCCGACGCGGTCCTCTCCCGGGCCTCCCGCTTCCTGGCCGGCATCAACGGCGAGGGCGACGGCGGGGCCGACCAGCGCTTCGCCACGTGCCTGTACATCGAGGTCTGCCCCACCAGCGGGCTGCTGGTCATCGCCCGCGCCGGCCACCCCGACCCCGCGATCCGGCTCAGCGACGGCACCATGCTCGTACGGCCCACGGCCGGCGGCCTTCCACTGGGGATCATCCCCGACACCGACTACCCCACCAGCCGCGTCGTCCTGGAGCCGGGCGAGACGATGCTGGTCTGCACGGACGGCCTCATCGAGACCGGCGGCCACGACCTGGAGACCGGCTGGGCCCGGCTCCGCGAGATCATCGAGGGCTACCCCCTCGAGCGGGAGGACGGCAGCCTGGAAACCCTGGCCGACACCCTGGTCCAGGCCGTGCACGGCCCGCCGTCGCACTACACCACGGGCCCGCTCATCGACCGCCGCGAGGACGACATCGCCCTGCTGCTGCTCCGCCGCGAGGCCCCCGCCCCGGCCGCGCTCGGCGAACCCGTCCCCGTGCCCCGCCCGCCGCGCCGCACGGTCCTGACCATCGCCCAGGCCGAGCCCGAGCGCATCGCGGAGGTCCGCCAGCAGATCCGCGAGCTGATGCACGACTGGCCCGACGAGGACCAGACCGACTCGGCGGTGCTGATGGTCTCCGAGATGGTCACCAACGTGCTGGTCCACACGGACGGCGACGCGGTGCTGAGCGCGGAGATATCGGGCCGTCCGGGCGGGCGCCGCGTCCGTGTCGACGTCGCCGACGCCAGCGACGAGCTGCCGCACCGGCGCCACCCGGGCGAGATGGCCTCCTCCGGGCGCGGCCTGGTCCTGATGGAGCTACTGGCGGGGGCGTGGGGCGTCGACCCGCGCGGCGAGGGCAAGAACATCTGGTTCGAGCTGTACGAGACCGACTCGGCCGTCGCCCTCGAAGCGATCACATGAGGAACGCCGGACGGGCCCGCGTACGGGCCCGTCCGGCGTTCGCGCGCCACCGCCCGGCTCAGGCCGGGTCGGCCGGAATCCTGCCCAGCCGGCCCGCCTGGAAGTCCTCGAAGGCCTGCGCCAGCTCGGCGTGGGTGTTCATCACGAACGGTCCGTAGTGCCGCATCGGCTCCCGGATCGGCTGCCCGCCCAGCAGCACGACCTCGAAGTTCGGGCTCCGGGACTCCTGCGTCGCGTCCGCCTTGAGCGTGAGCGAGTCGCCGGCGCCGAAGACCACGGTCTGCCCGGTGCGGAAGGGCCGCTGCTCGGAGCCGGCCGTACCGCGCCCGGCGAGCCCGTAGGCCAGGGCGTTGAAGTCCGGGCGCCAGGGGAGGGTGAGCTCGGCGCCGGGGTTGAGGGACACGTGCATCATCGTGATGGGCGTGTGGGTGATGCCCGGCCCCTGGTGGCCGTCTATCTCCCCGGCGATCAGGCGCAGCAGCGCCCCGCCGTCGGACGAGGTGAGCAGGGTGACCTTGCCGCCCCCGATGTCCTGGTAGCGCGGCGGCATCATCTTGTCCTTCTTCGGCAGGTTCACCCACAGCTGGAGGCCGTGGAAGAGCCCGCCGCTGACGACGAGCGACTCCGGCGGGGCCTCGATGTGCAGGAGGCCGGAGCCCGCCGTCATCCACTGGGTGTCGCCGTCGGTTATCGTGCCGCCGCCTCCATGGGAGTCGCGGTGGACGAAGGTTCCGTCGATCAGATAGGTGACGGTCTCGAAGCCGCGGTGGGGGTGCCAGGGGGTGCCCTTGGGCTCGCCCGGCGCGTACTCCACCTCACCCATCTGGTCCATCATGATGAACGGGTCGAGGTGGGAGTAGGCGATCCCCGCGAAGGCCCGGCGCACCGGGAATCCCTCGCCCTCGAAGCCGCCCGGAGCGGTGCCGACGTGCAGCACGGGCCGCTGCTCACCACCGGCGGGCGCGGCCACGCGCGGCAGGGTCAGCGGGTTGTCGACGGTCACTGCGGGCATGTCAGCCTCCTCGGTCTGTCCACGGGCAATTTAGTTGAAGGGTGAACAACCCACAAGGCCGGATCCATTCCCCGGACGCGGAACGCAGCATTCCGCTCGCAGGGTGGACACTTGATCAATGCGCCTGAAATACGCCGCCCTCCTCGCCTCCGTGCTCGCCCTGGCCGTCGCCGGGCTGCTCGTGGCCAACCGGGGCCTGGCCACGGACGCCCCGCTGGCGGAAGGCGACGCGACCGGGCACTACAAGGAGCCGCGGAAGCCGGGCGACACGGCCGCCCGGGCGCTGGAGGGGGTCGTGAAGCGGGTACCCGCCCCCGCGCACCCCACCGCCGGCGCCGGCCGCCCCGAGGCGCTGAGCGCGTCGCAGCCGCCCGTCGCGGCGGAGGCGGCCCCTTCGGCGACCGTGGGGCCGCTGTTCTACACCGCCCAGGGCGAGCCGGCCCACGGCTGCACCGCGAGCGTGGTGCACAGCCCCGGACAGGACCTGGTCGTCACCGCGGCACACTGCGTCTACATGGACGGCTTCCGCACGGACCTGGCGTTCGTGCCGGGCTACCAGGACGGCGGGGCGCCGTACGGGGTGTGGGTGCCGACCTCGATCGACATCGACCCGGAGTGGGCCGAGGACCGGGACCCCGACCACGACGTGGCGTTCCTGCGGGTGCGGCCGACGACCGGGAACGCCCCGCTCGAGAAGGTCACCGGCGCGCAGCGCATCCGCTTCGGCGCACCGGCGAGAGGGCCGGCGCGGGTGCTGGGCTACCCGAACACCGACGAACGGCCCGTGGCCTGCCAGAACGCCACGGAGGCCGAGAGCCGCACCCAGTTGCGCTTCGCCTGCCAGGGCCTGCCGAACGGCACCAGCGGCAGCCCGTTCCTGACGGACGTGGACCCGGCCACCGGCCTGGGCACCCTCGTGGGGGTCCTGGGCGGCAAGGACGAGGGCGGCGACGAGGAGACCTCGTACAGCCCGTACCTCGGGGACGCGATCGAGCGGCTCTACCGGCGGGCGACCCGCTGAGACGGACGGGAGAGCGGCCTCAGCCGTACATCCGTCGCATGGCGAAGTCGACCATCTGCTCCACCGACTTCGCGTCGAAGACGATGCGGTGGTCGCCCTCCATGTCCAGGACGAAGCCGTAGCCCGTCGGCAGGAGGTCTATGACCTCGGCACCCGTGATCACGAAGTACTTGGACTCCTTGCCCGCGTACCGGCGCAGCTCCTTCAGCGACGTGAACATCGGGATCACCGGCTGCTGGGTGTTGTGCAGGGCCAGGAAGCCGGGATTGTCGCCGCGGGGGCAGTAGACCTTGGAGTTGGAGAAGATCGTCTGGAAGTCCTCGGCGGACATCTGACCGGTGGTGAACGCCCGGACCGCGTCGGCGAGGTTCGGGGGCGACGGCTCGGGGTAGAGCGGCTGTTCGCCGTAGCCGCCCTGCTGCTGCGGGGGGACGTAGCCCTGCTGTGCCGCGTTCTGGTCGTAGCCGTACATGCCCTGAAGAGTAACGAGTCACAGTTGGTCGATCAGGTCTTGCGTCTTATTACCGGCCGGTAGCATCATGGAGCTTACTGACCGGTACGCACAGAGGATCGCCCTCCCGTCACCTACGGAGCCGTCTGTCATGGGCCACTACAAGTCGAATCTCCGCGATATCGAGTTCAACCTCTTCGAGGTTCTCGGCCGCGACAAGCTGTACGGCTCCGGTCCGTTCGCGGAGATGGACGTCGAGACCGCCAAGGACATCCTGTCGGAGATCACGCGCCTCTCGGAGAACGAGCTGGCCGACTCCTACGCCGACGCAGACCGCAACCCCCCGGTCTTCGACCCCGAGACCAACACCGCGCCGGTCCCGGACACCTTCAAGAAGAGCTACCAGGCGTACATGGACGCCGAGTGGTGGCGCCTGGGCATCCCGGAGGAGATCGGCGGCACCACCGCCCCGCGCTCGCTGATCTGGGCCTACGCCGAGTCCATCCTGGGTTCCAACCCGGCCATCTGGATGTACTCCTCGGGCCCGGCCTTCGCCGGCATCCTCTTCGAGGAGGGCACCGAGCAGCAGAAGCACATCGCGAAGATCGCGGTGGAGAAGCAGTGGGGCTCCACCATGGTCCTGACCGAGCCGGACGCCGGCTCGGACGTGGGCGCCGGCCGCACCAAGGCCGTGCAGCAGGAGGACGGCTCCTGGCACATCGAGGGCGTGAAGCGCTTCATCACCTCGGGTGAGCACGACATGGCGGAGAACATCCTCCACTACGTCCTCGCCCGCCCCGAGGGCGCCGGCCCCGGCACCAAGGGCCTGTCCCTCTTCCTCGTGCCGAAGTACGAGTTCGACTTCGAGACCGGTGAGCTGGGCGAGCGCAACGGCGCCTACGCCACCAACGTCGAGCACAAGATGGGCCTGAAGGCCTCCAACACGTGCGAGATGACCTTCGGCGACAAGCACCCCGCAAAGGGCTGGCTCATCGGCGAGAAGCACGACGGCATCCGCCAGATGTTCATGATCATCGAGTTCGCCCGCATGATGGTCGGCACGAAGGCGATCGCCACCCTCTCCACCGGCTACCTCAACGCGCTGGAGTACGCCAAGGAGCGCGTGCAGGGCCCGGACCTGGCCAACTTCATGGACAAGACCGCGCCCAAGGTCACCATCACCCACCACCCCGACGTGCGCCGCTCGCTGATGACGCAGAAGGCGTACGCGGAGGGCATGCGCGCCCTGGTGCTCTACACCGCCTCCGTCCAGGACGAGATCGTGGTCAAGGAGGCCGCGGGCGAGGACGCCAAGGCGCTGCACGGCCTCAACGACCTGCTCCTGCCGATCGTCAAGGGCTACGGCTCCGAGAAGTCCTACGAGCAGCTCGCCCAGTCGCTGCAGACCTTCGGCGGCTCCGGGTACCTGCAGGAGTACCCGATCGAGCAGTACATCCGCGACGCGAAGATCGACACCCTCTACGAGGGCACCACGGCGATCCAGGGCCAGGACTTCTTCTTCCGGAAGATCGTCCGTGACCAGGGCCAGGCCCTGAACACCCTCTCCGAGGAGATCAAGAAGTTCCTGGCCTCCGAGGCCGGCGGCGAGGACCTGGCCGGCGCCCGCGGTGCGCTCGCCAAGGCCGCGGTGGACCTGGAGGCGATCGTCGGCCAGATGATCACCGACCTCACCGCCACCGGCGAGGACGTCAAGAACATCTACAAGGTCGGCCTGAACACCACCCGCCTGCTGCTGGCCTCCGGTGACGTCGTCGTCGCCTACCTGCTGCTCAAGGGCGCGGCCGTGGCCGCCGAGAAGCTCGCCGACGCCTCCGCCAAGGACAAGGCGTTCTACACCGGCAAGATCGCGGCGGCGAAGTTCTTCGCGACCGACATCCTGCCGCGCGTCTCCGTCGAGCGCTCGCTCGCCGAGGCCGTCGACAACTCCCTGATGGAGCTGGACGAGGCCGCGTTCTAAGCGGACCCCGATCGAACGGTTGAACAAGGGCAGGAGCCGGGCGCCGAAAGGCCCGCCCGGCTCTTGCCCTGATCCTTATCCTGAGGCCATGAGCTCTGCGCACCGCTTCGACCGCGGCCACACCGACGACCTGATGACCTTCCTCGCGGCCAGCCCGTCGCCGTACCACGCGGTGGCGAACTCCGCCGAGCGGCTGGAGAAGGCCGGTTTCCGCCAGGTCTCGGAGACCGACGCCTGGGACGGGCAGGCCGGCGGCAAGTACGTGCTGCGCGGCGGCGCCATCATCGCCTGGTACGTGCCCGAAGGGGCCGACGCCGCCATGCCGTTCCGCATCATCGGGGCGCACACCGACTCGCCGAACCTGCGCGTCAAGCCGCTGCCGGACACCGGGGCGCACGGCTGGCGGCAGGTGGCCGTGGAGCTCTACGGCGGCACGCTGCTCAACACCTGGCTCGACCGGGACCTGGGCCTGTCCGGGCGGGTCACCCTGCGGGACGGCAGCCACCACCTCGTCAACGTCGACCGGCCCCTGCTGCGCGTGCCGCAGCTGGCCATCCACCTCGACCGCGGCGTCAACCAGGACGGCCTCAAGCTCGACAAGCAGCGGCACATGACGCCCATTTGGGGCCTGGGCGACGTGGCCGAGGGCGACCTGATCCGCTTCGTCGCCGAGGAAGCGGGGCTGGACGCCGCGGAGATCAGCGGCTGGGACCTGATGGTCCACAGCGTCGAGGCGCCCGCCTACCTCGGGCGGGACCGCGAGCTGCTGGCCGGGCCGCGCATGGACAACCTCCTGTCCGTGCACGCCGGTCTCGCCGCCCTCGCTGCCGCTGCCGCCTCCCCCGCCGCCCTCACGTCCATCCCGGTGCTCGCCGCCTTCGACCACGAGGAGAACGGCAGCCAGTCCGACACCGGCGCCGAGGGCCCCCTGCTCGGCAACGTCCTGGAGCGGTCCGTCTTCGCGCGCGGCGGTACGTACGAGGACCGGGCCCGCGCCTTCGCCGCCACGGTCTGCCTGTCCTCCGACACCGGCCACGCCGTGCACCCCAACTACTCCGAGCGGCACGAGCCGGGCCACCACCCCATGCCCAACGGCGGCCCGCTCCTGAAGGTCAACGTCAACCAGCGCTACGCCACCGACGGCGGCGGCCGGGCCGTGTTCGCCGCCGCGTGTGAGCGGGCGGGCGTGCCCATGCAGCACTTCGTGTCCAACAACGCGGTGGCCTGCGGCACCACCATCGGCCCGATCACCGCCGCCCGGCACGGCATCACCACGGTCGACATCGGCGTCGCGATCCTGTCGATGCACTCCGCACGCGAGATGTGCGGCGCGCAGGACCCGTACCTGCTGGCCTCGGCCCTGACCGCCTTCCTGGAAGGCTGATATACAGCCCCCCGAGACGCATCACCATCGAACGTCCCATCGGGGGAACCAGCATGACCAGCCGTAACCTGCGGATCGCCGCCGCGCTCGCCGCCGTGGCCGCCCTGACCCTCACCGCCTGCGACAGCGGCGGTGAGGGCGGCACCAAGGACAAGGGCGGCAAGGCCGACAAGGCCGCGCCCGCCTCCGGCGCACCGGCGTCCGCGTCCCCGGAGGCCGCGTCCCCGGAGGCCGCCGTCCCCTCGCCCGAGAACCCCTGCGACGGCGCCCTCAAGGTCGAGGTCAAGGCGGCCAAGTCGCCGGCCGGACACGCGCTGCTGGTGGCGACCAACACCTCCGACAAGCTCTGCCTCGTCGACGGCTTCCCGTACCTGCGCTTCGACCAGGACCAGGCCACGGTCCTCCCCGTCCAGGAGAGCGCGACGCAGGACAGGATCGGGCTCCGCCCCGGCAAGTCCGCCTACGCCGCGGTCCTGACCTCGGCCGGCGACGGCTCGGGCGGCAAGGGCCGCGACGTCACCCGGCTCTCGGTCACCTTCCAGAAGCCCGACCGCCTCACGATGGAGCCCCTCCCGGGCGCCCCGGCCAAGCCGGCCCTGCCGGGCGGGAAGCTGCACGTCGACGACAAGGTCCGCACGACGTACTGGATGTACGACGAGGCCGGCGCCCAGGAGTGGGTGGTCCCCGGCGGGGGCGCCGCGAAGCCCGCCATGTGATTCGCCGGCCCCGCCCGGGGTACCCGCTTCCCTGCCCGGCCGACGGGCCCTCCGGCCCGCCGGCACGGCCGATCACCTCGGGAGGCGTTTCCCCATGGGCATGGGATGGTGCATCGCTCTGATCGCGGCGGGGGGCATCCTCACGTTCGCGGTCGACTGGCACATGCAGGGGATGAACCTCACCCTCGTGGGCCTCATTCTGATGGCGGCCGGAATCCTCGGCCTGTGCGCGTACGTGAGCATCTTCAAGCGGCGCAGGGTCCAGGCCCCGCCACCGGCGGCCCCCGTCGTCGAGGAGGACCACCGGTACGTGCGCTGAGCCACCGGCTGAGCGGCCACCGGCCGAGCCGGCCGGCCGCTCAGCCGTCGAAGCCCGCCAGCACCAGCGGCAGCCGGGCCGCGCCACCGGCCACCACCCGCACCGGAACACCCCAGTCCTGCTGGTGCATGTGGCAGGCGGGGTACTCGTTGGCCGGGTCGTCGTCGCAGGAGGCGGCCATCGCGGAGACGTGCAGCACGCCCTCGCTCTCCCCGTCCGCCAGCACCAGCTCCCGGTGCAGATCCGTCCCCTGGCCCGCGCCCTCCGCGAGCAGGCCGGGCGGCGTGGAGCTGACGATCAGCCGCGTGGAGGGACCGTAGCGGTCGTCCAGCTTCTGCCCGGCCGGGGCCTGGAAGACCACGTCCAGCAGCAGCGTCCCGGGGGCGACGTCCGTCGCCTCGCGCCGCGTGCGGTGCGCCACGGCCTCCACCCGTACCGCCTCCTCCGGCAGGCGCAGCCGCGTCAGCCGGTGCCGGGCGGACTCGACCACGACGATGTCGTCGTCGACGAGGACGGCGTCCGAGGGTTCGCGCAGGTCGGTCGCGAGCGTGGTCACCTCGCCCGTCGCCGGGTCGTAGCGGCGCAGCGCGTGGTTGTAGGTGTCGCAGACGGCCACCGAGCCGTCGGGCAGGACGGTGACGCCGAGCGGGTGCTGCAGCAGCGCCTGGCCGGCGTCGCCGTCGCGGTGCCCGAAGTCGAAGAGGCCGGTGCCCACGGCCGTACGGACGGCGAAGCCCTCGCCGTCGCGCTCGACCCAGCGCAGCGCGGAGGTCTCGGCGTCGGCCAGCCACAACCGCTCGTCGGTGGCGGCGAGGCCGGACGGCTGGGCGAACCAGGCCTCGGCGGCAGGGCCGTCCACCAGGCCCTCGTTGGTGGTGCCGGCCGCGGCCTCGACAAGTCCGGTCGCCGGGTCGTACGTCCACAGCTGGTGGACGCCGGCCATGGCGATCCACACCCGGTCCGCGAACCAGGCCACGTCCCAGGGCGAGGAGAGCGCGACGTCGCGGGCGGGGCCGGAGGTGGGCGAACCCTGCATCCACTGCCGTCCGGTGCCCGCGACGGTCGTGACGGCGCCCGTGGCCGGGTCGTACGTGCGCAGGGCGTGGTTGACGGTGTCGGCGACGACGACCGTGCCGTCGGGCAGCAGGGCGACGCCCTGCGGCTCGCTGAAGCTCGCGGGGCTGTCGGTGAAGCCGCGCTCGCCGGTGCCGATGCGGCGCACGACGCTCTCGCCGTCCGCTTCGAGCTCGACCAGCTGGTGGCGGGTGGTGTCGGAGACGAGGAGGTTGCCGGAGGGCAGCCGCAGCGCCTTGCCGGGGAAGCGCAGGTCGGTGGCGACCGGCTCGGGGGCGACGTAGGGGCCGTCGCCGCGCCGCAGGGTGCCCTTGGCCTCGTGCTCGGCCTCGAGCTCGCCGACGAGGGTCGCCAGGGCGTGGGCGTGGCCCTCGCCGGCGTGCTGGGCGACGACGTAGCCCTCGGGGTCGATGACGACGAGCGTGGGCCAGGCGCGGACGGCGTACTGCTTCCAGGTCGCGAGGTCGGGGTCGTCGAGGACGGGGTGGTGCACGCCGTAGCGCTCGACGGCGTCGACGACGGCCTGGTGGTCGGCCTCGTGGACGAACTTCGGCGAGTGCACGCCGATGATCACCAGGGTGTCGCGGTGCTTCTCCTCGAGCTCGCGCAGCTCGTCGAGGACGTGCAGGCAGTTCACACAGCAGAACGTCCAGAAATCCAGGATGACGATGCGTCCTCGCAGGTCAGCGAGGGTGAGGTCGGTGTCGCCGGTGTTCAGCCAGCCGCCCTTGCCGATGAGTTCGGGGGCGCGGACGCGTGCGTGTGGGGCCATGCCCCCATCAAACAACACCCGCGCCCGCGCGCATTCCCGCGCCCGGGGAACGACATACGGCGTTAACGTCCCAGGACCCTGTCCTTGAGCGCCGGGAAGTCCTCGCGGGTCTTGGCCACCCGGGCGAGGTCCAGGTCCACGGTCAGCACCTGCTCATCCGGGCCCGCCTCGGCGAGGACCTCGCCCCAGGGGTCGACGACGATGCTGTGGCCGGCCTGTTCCACGCCGGCGTGGGTGCCGGCGGTGCCGCAGGCCAGGACGTACGCCTGGTTCTCCACCGCCCGTGCGCGGGCCAGCAGCGTCCAGTGCTCGCGGCGCCGGGCCGGCCAGCCGGCGGGGACGACGAAGAGCTGGGCGCCGGCGTCGACGAGGGCGCGGAACAGTTCGGGGAAGCGCAGGTCGTAGCAGGTCGCCAGGCCCAGGGTGGTGTCCGGCAGGCGCACGGTGACGGGCTCGGTGCCGGCGCCCATCAGGACGGCCTCGCCCTCGTCGAACCCGAAGCGGTGGATCTTGCGGTAGGTGTGGACGAGGTCGCCGGAGGGCGAGAAGACGAGCGAGGTGTTGTAGATCGGGCCGCTCGGGTCCCGTTCCACGATGGAGCCGGCGTGCAGCCAGACGCCCGCGTCGCGGGCGGCATCCGCCATGGCGTCGGCGGTCGGGCCGTCCAGGGGCTCGGCCTCGGCGGCGAAGGACCCGTAGGCGAAGGCGCCGACCGGCCAGAGCTCCGGGAGGACCACGAGGTCGCTGCCCCGCTGCTCGCGCACGAGCCGTGCGGCGCGGGCGCGGCGCGCGTCGACCGGCTCCTCCGGGTCCACACCGAACTGGATCAACGAGGCGCGCACAGTACCACCACTCTCCGCATCCCTCCCACGAAACCTCCTCCGAGGCGACCGTCCGCAGCGTAACTTAACGGCATAGGCCCCAGACAGCACTTGCCTCGCTCTCACGTACGCATCCGCCCTGCCGCCAGCAACGCCCGAGGGATCAGCCCGTGACAGTCCACCCCAGCCTTCAGCCGGCGATCGACGCCTGGACCCACTCCATCGAATCCGTCAACGAGTTGGTGAGACTGCTCGCCGAGAGCGACTGGAACCGCGCCACCGAGTGCCCGGGCTGGTCGGTGCGCGACGTGGTCTCGCACATCATCGGGGTCGAGTGCGAAATGCTGGGCGAGCCACGGCCGATCCACACGCTGCCGCGCGATCTGCGGCACGTCACCGACGAGTTCTCGCGCTACATCGAGGTGCAGGTCGACGTGCGGCGCTGTCACACCGCGCTGGAGATGAGCTCGGAGCTCGACTACACGATCATCCGGCGCTCGCGGCAGCTGCGGGGCGAGCACCGTTCCCCCCAGACCCCGGTGCGCTGGCCGCTGGGCACCACCGCGGAGCGGACGCTCGAACGGATGCTGACGCTCAGGGCCTTCGACGTGTGGACGCACGAGCAGGACCTGCGCCGCGCGCTGGGGATGCCGGGCAACCTGGACTCGCCCGCCGCGGCCCTGAGCCGGGACTTCCTGCTGTCGGCGCTGCCCAAGGTGGTGGCCAAGGACGCGGCGGCGCGGCCGGGTTCGACGGTGGTCTTCGACGTGCACGGTCCGCTGGAGTTCCTGCGGACCGTGCGGGTGGGGCCTCAGGGCAAGGGGACGCTGGACAGCAGCGTCTCGCTGGGGCCGACGGTGACGTTCGCGCTGGACTGGGAGACGTACGCCCGGCTGGCGTGCGGGCGGGTGCGGCCGGCGGCGGTCGCGGACCGCATCAAGGTCGAGGGCGATCACGGGCTGGCGGACGCGGTCCTGCGGGAGTTCGCGGTCACGCCCTGAGGCCGCCGCCGCCCGGTCGCACGGGTACGTGCACGGTCGCCACGCGGGAGGCGACGATCCGTTCCCGTTCGCGCCGCTCGGTGCGGCCCCGCAGCCGCAGGATCTGCGACAGTCCCAGCGCTTGCAGCACGAAGACGGAGGCGAAGGCCAGCGTGTAGTCGTCGTGCGTCGCGTCCAGCAGGAGGCCGACGGCCAGCAGCGTGGTCATGGAGGCGATGAAGCCGCCCATGTTGACGATGCCGGAGGCGGTGCCCTGCCGCTCGGGCGGGTTGGCGGGGCGGGCGAAGTCGAAGCCGATCATCGAGGCGGGGCCGCAGGCGCCCAGGACCGCGCAGAGCGTGATGAGCAGCCACAGGGGTGCGTGCGCCCCGGGCCAGCCGATGGCCAGGGCCCACAGCAGGGCGGTGGCGCCGAGCGTGCCGAGGACGAGCGGCAGCCGGGCCGCGTGGTGGCGGCCGATGATCTGCCCGTAGACGAGCCCGACGGCCATGTTCACCAGGACGACGAGCGTCAGCAGGGAGCCGGCCGTGCCGCGGGTGAGCCCTTGCGCCTCGACCAGGAACGGCATGCCCCACAGCAGGAGGAAGACCATCGCGGGGAACTGGGTGGTGAAGTGCACCCACATGCCGAGCCGGGTGCCGGGTTCGTGCCAGGCCGAGGCGATCTGCTGCCGCACGAAGCCCTTGCCGAGGCGGGGGCCGGCGGCGGGTCCGCAGCCTTCGGGGTGGTCCTCGAGGAAGGCCAGCATCAGCACGAGGACGATCAGGCCGGCGGCGGCGCTGCCCGCGAACGTCCGCGTCCAGCCGGCGTCGTGCAGCAGCCGGGCCAGCACGACGGTCGAGACGAGGTTGCCCGCCATCCCGAACAGGGCCGCGACCTGCGCGATCATCGGGCCGTTGCGGGCGGGGAACCAGCGGGCGCCCAGGCGCAGCACGCTGATGAACGTCATCGCGTCACCGCAGCCCAGCAGGGCGCGGCAGGCCAGGGCCGTGCCGTAGGAGTGCGCGAGGGCGAAGCCGAGCTGGCCGGTGGTGAACAGGACGGTGCCCAGGGCGAGCACCTTCTTGGTGCCGAGCCGGTCGACCAGCAGGCCGACGGGTATCTGCATGCCCGCGTAGACGAGCAGCTGGAGTATGGAGAAGGTCGACAGGGCCGAGGCGCCGATGTGGAAGCGCTCGGTGGCGTCGATGCCGGCGACGCCGAGGCTGGTGCGGAAGATGATGGCGACGAAGTACACGGCGACGCCGGTCCCCCAGACGCCGATCGCCCGGCGTCCGCCGGGTGGGTCGCCGGGCAGTGCCGTGGAGCGTGGGCTCATCGAGTGTCCCCCCGGGCCAGGTTGCGTACCCAACTGACGTGCCGGTCGACGACCTCGGTCGCCGCCGCGGCGTCCCCGGAGCGCAGGGCCTCCAGGATCTCGGTGTGTTCGGCGATGTTCTTGGCGATGCGGTCGGGGTGGGCGTGCATCACGGCCACGCCCATGCGCAGCTGACGGTCGCGCAGCTGTTCGTAGAGGCCGGAGAGGATCTGGTTGCCGGCGCTGCGCACGATCTCGGCGTGGAAGGCGCGGTCGCTGAGGGAGACCGCGGCGAGGTCGCCGGCGGCGGCCTGGCGCCGCATGTCGTCGACGAGTTCCGCGAGCCGGGCCAGGAGGGCCGGTGCGGCGGGTACGGCCTTGCCGGCCGCGTACTTCTCCACCAGCAGCCGGGTCTCCACGACGTCCGCGATCTCCTGTGCGGAGACGGCGAGGACGAGTGCGCCCTTCTTGGGGTAGAGCTTGAGCAGCCCTTCCGCCTCCAGGCGCAGCAGCGCCTCGCGGACGGGGGTGCGGGAGACCCCGACGGCCTCGGCGAGGTCGCCTTCGGTGAGGAGGGTGCCGCCCTCGTAACGCCGGTGCAGTACGGCGTCCTTGACGTGTGCGTAGACACGTTCGGCGGCGGCGGGCTGTCTGCCCTGGAGGGAGGGGGCGGCGGGCGCGGATGGCATGCGCACAGCATAGATACAAGACAGATGCCTTGATGAGCCCTCGTCCGCGATCCGGACGATCGTCCTGTGCCGCCGCGGGCGGGTCTACACGCCCGCCCAGCCGTCCATCGGGGTGATGAAGACGAACCGCAGGTCCGGGCGCTGTATGGGCAGCAGGACGTGGGTCGTCACCCGTATCTCGGCCATGCCGTGGTACGGCAGGCGCAGCCGGAAGACATGGCCGTCGCGGTGCTCGACCACGTCGAACTCCTCGGCCCATATGCGCCGGCAGTCGGCGTCGCTGTCGAGGATCTCCTCGACGAGGGCGCGCAGTTCCTCGTTGCCGGGGTTGGAGTTGGCGGCGACGCGGAGCATGGCGAGGTAGATGCGGGCGCAGCTGTCCTCCCAGTCGAGCATCTGCTCGCGGGCCTCGGGGTGCAGCAGCGTCCAGCGCATGAGGTTGGGCCGGGGGCGGCGCACCCAGGGGAACCACTCGCCCATGAGGGAGTTGGCCGCAACTACGTTCCAGGCGACGTCGGAGAGGTAGGCGGGGTAGGAGACCTGCTGTTCCAGCAGGGCCTTGACGCCGTGCGGCAGGTCGCGGTGGTCCCGGCCCGCCTCGGGGGGTCTGCGGCCGCAGACGGCGAGGAAGAGTGTGAGCGTCTCGGCCTCGCTCAGCCGCAGCGCGCACGCGACCCTCAGCAGAAAGCTTTCGGAGAAGTCCTGGCGCCGGCCGGCCTCCAGCGCGCGGTACCAGCCCTCGCTGACGCCCGTCATCCGGGCGACATGGGCCTGGGAGAGCCGCCGGCCGGGGCGCGGGAAGACCCCCCGCAGCTCGGGGACGGTTCTGGCATCGATCCGGCCGCGCCAGGCACGGAGCAGGCGGCTGATGGATTCGCCATCCACGCGGTCCACCGGGGCCTCCAATTCCGACACTGCAAGTGTCGGTCAATGTTAAGTAAATTGCCCAGCACGGGCCATTCCACCTCCTGACCAGGGGTGGGGTGTATCCGTAGGCCGCTCCGTACAACGGACAGAGGGCCCGGACTACCGCTCTCTCCTCACTGGAGGGGGGTGAGGAGAGACGTCCGGGCCCTCTGTCCTACGCGGCCCGTCACGGGGGTGCGGGCCGCGTAGCGGAGCTCTCTTCTACGCCCAGGTGATCAGCCGCTTGGGGTTCTCCAGGACCGCCGCGATGTCGGCGAGGACCTTGGAGCCCAGCTCCCCGTCGACGAGGCGGTGGTCGAAGGAGAGCGCCAGCGTGGTGACGTGGCGGGGCTTGACCTTGCCCTTGTGCACCCACGGCTGGAGCTTGATCGCCCCGAAGGCCAGGATCGCGGACTCGCCCGGGTTGAGGATGGGCGTGCCGGTGTCGATGCCGAAGACCCCGACGTTGGTGATCGTGACCGTGCCGCCCGACATGTCGGCGGGCGAGGTCCGGCCCTCACGGGCGGTGGCCACCAGGTCGGCCAGGGCCTGCGACAGCTCGGGGAGCGTTTTGGCCTGGGCCTCCTTGATGTTCGGCACGATCAGGCCGCGCGGGGTGGCGGCGGCGATGCCCAGGTTCACGTAGTCCTTGCGGACGATCTCCTGGTTCTCCTCGTCCCAGGCGGCGTTGACGTCCGGGTTGCGCCTGATCGCCACGAGCAGCGCCTTGGCGACGATCAGCAGCGGGTTGACGCGCAGCCCGGCCATGTCCGGGTCGTCCTTGAGCTTCTGGACGAGCTTCATCGTGCGCGTGACGTCGACGGTGACGAACTCCGTGACGTGCGGCGCGGTGAAGGCGCTGGCCACCATGGCCTGGGCGGTGGCCTTGCGGACGCCCTTGACGGGGATGCGGGTCTCGCGCGCGGCGAGGGCGGGCGCGGCTGCCGGGGCCGGCTGCCGCTCGGGCGCCGCCGACGGCTCGGGCGCGGCAGCGGCGCTCGCCGCCGCGTACACGTCCTCACGGGTGATGACGCCGTCCGCACCCGTGGCGGCGATGGCCACGAGGTCGACCCCGAGGTCCTTGGCGAGCTTGCGCACGGGCGGCTTGGCCAGCGGCCGGGCCCCGGTGGCCGGCGCGCCGGGGCCGACGGCCGGCGCGGGGGCCGCGGCCGGGGCCTGGGCGGGGGCGGCGCGCCCGTTGAGCTCGCCCTGGAGGGCGGCGGTGAAGGACGCCTGGGGGGCCGCGGCGCAGGCGCCCGCCTGCGACGGCACGCCCCGGCCCGCAGCGGCCGTGGCGCCCGCCTTGCGGGGGCGGCGCTTGGTCGAGGACGGGGCGGCGCCGTAGCCGACGAGCACGGCCTGGCGGCCCTGCTGCTCCGGCTCGGCGTCCTCGGCGAGTGCCGAGGCCGCGCTCTTCTCCGCGTGGGCGGCGGTCGAGGCCGGGGCCTCCTCCGCGGGCCCCGCGCCCGGCTGGGTGTCCACGGAGATGATCACCTGGCCGACGTCGACCGTCGTGCCCTCGCCGAAGCGCAGCTCGTGCACCACGCCGTCGAAGGGGATCGGCAGCTCGACGGCCGCCTTGGCAGTCTCGACCTCGCAGACCACCTGTCCGTCGGAGACGGTGTCGCCGACGTTCACGTACCACTTGAGGATCTCGGCCTCGGTCAGTCCCTCGCCCACGTCGGGCATCTTGAACTCACGGAACCGCTGGCCGGTGTTGGCGGTGCTTGTCATCGTCACGACTCTCCCTGGTCCCTAGTACGCCAGCGCGCGGTCGACGGAGTCGAGCACCCGGTCCAGACCGGGCAGGTACTCGTCCTCCAGCCGGGACGGCGGGTAGGGGGCGTGGTAGCCGCCGACCCGCAGGACCGGAGCCTCCAGGTGGTAGAAGCAGCGCTCGGTGATCCGGGCGGCGATCTCGGCGCCCGAGCCGAAGAAGACGGGCGCCTCGTGGACGACGACCAGGCGGCGGGTCTTCTCCACCGACCGCTGGATCGCGTCGAAGTCGATGGGCGAGACCGAGCGGAGGTCCAGGACCTCCAGCGACTTGCCCTCCTCCGCGGCCGCGGCCGCGGCCTCCAGACAGGTCTTGACCATCGGGCCGTACGCGGCCAGCGTCAGGTCGGTGCCCTCGCGGACGGTGCGGGCGGCGTGCAGCGGCCCCGGGATCGCGGTCGTGTCGACCTCGCCGCGGTCGTGGTAGCGGCGCTTGGGCTCGAAGTAGATGACCGGGTCGTCGCTCTGGATGGCCTGCTGCATCATCCAGTAGGCGTCGGCGGCGTTCGACGGCGAGATCACCTTCAGGCCCGCGACGTGCGCGAACAGCGCCTCCGGGGACTCGCTGTGGTGCTCGACCGCGCCGATGGCGCCGCCGTAGGGGATGCGGATGACGACGGGCAGCTTGATCTTGCCGAGCGCGCGGGCGTGCATCTTGGCCAGCTGCGTGACGATCTGGTCGTAGGCCGGGAAGACGAACCCGTCGAACTGGATCTCCACCACCGGGCGGTAGCCGCGCAGCGCCAGGCCGATGGCGGTGCCGACGATGCCGGACTCCGCGAGCGGGGTGTCGATGACCCGCTCCTCGCCGAAGTCCTTCTGCAGGCCGTCGGTGACGCGGAAGACGCCGCCGAGCTTGCCGACGTCCTCACCCATGACGAGGACCTTGGGGTCGGTCTCCAGGGCGGTGCGCAGGGAGGCGTTGATCGCCTTGGCGATCGTGAGCTTCTCGGTGCTCATGGTCAGTTGGTCTCCTCTGCGAACGAAGCCTGGTACGCCACGAACTGCGCGCGCTCCTCGTCGACGAGCGCGTGGCCGTCGGCGTAGGTGTGCTCGAACATCGCCATGTCGTCGGGGTCGGGCATGGTGCGCACGGTGTCCCGTACCCGCTTGGCGAGCGCGTCGCTCTCCTTCTCCAGGGCGGCGAAGAACTCCTCGTCCGCCAGGCCCTGCTTCTCCAGGTAGGCGCGCAGGCGCAGGATCGGGTCCTTGGCCTCCCACAGCTCCCGCTCCTCGTCCAGGCGGTAGCGCGTGGGGTCGTCGGAGGTGGTGTGGGCGCCCATGCGGTAGGTGAACGCCTCGACCAGCATCGGGCCCTCGCCGGTGCGGGCGCGCTCCAGCGCGGCCCTCGTCACGGCCAGCACGGCCAGCACGTCGTTGCCGTCGACCCGCACGCCGGGGAAGCCGTAGCCCTGGGCGCGCTGGTAGAGCGGGACGCGGGTCTGGCGCTCGGTGGGCTCGGAGATCGCCCACTGGTTGTTCTGGCAGAAGAAGACGACCGGCGCGTTGTAGACGGCCGCGAAGGTGAACGCCTCGGCCACGTCGCCCTGGCTGGAGGCGCCGTCGCCGAAGTAGGCGATGACGGCGGAGTCGGCGCCGTCCTTGGCGATTCCCATGGCGTAGCCGGTCGCGTGCAGCGCCTGCGAGCCGATGACGATCGTGTAGAGGTGGAAGTTGTTCTCGTTGGGATCCCAGCCGCCGTGGTTGACGCCGCGGAACATGCCCAGCAGGTTCGTCGGGTCGACCCCGCGGCACCAGGCCACGCCGTGCTCGCGGTAGGTCGGGAAGACGTAGTCGTCGTCGCGCGTCGCGCGGCCGGAGCCGATCTGCGCGGCCTCCTGGCCCAGCAGGGAGGCCCACAGGCCCAGCTCTCCCTGGCGCTGCAGCGTCGTCGCCTCGCCGTCGAAGCGGCGGGTCAGGACCATGTCCCGGTACAGCCCCCGCAGTTCCTCGGGCGACAGGTCGATGGAGTAGTCGGGGTGCTCGACCCGCTCGCCTTCCGGCGTCAGCAGCTGTACGAGTTCGGGCTCACCGGCTGCCTTCTTGGCGCCGGCCCGCTTGCTGCTGCGCCGCGGCTTGCGCGCGGCAGTGCTGTCCACGGTCACGTGTGCTCCTCCGTCTGTCCGGCCCCCGGGGTCGCCGGCGGCCAGAGGGGTTCCCTCCGCCGTGAGGCGCAGAGAGGCTCGCTCGATCCCCGACGGCACACGGGGTGGGTGTGCCGAGGCCGGAACCGGGCGTGACAGGTGCCCCGGCGAATGGCCTGCAATATGCACGTTACCCAGTGGGCGGCATTCCTGCGAAACCCCGCCTGACCTGCGATTTTGCTTGGATTTCCAAGTAAATCTGGAAAGCTCGGCCAATGCGGGGTGCCAATCCACTGGTCAGCGCCTTGCGGGCCGCCGGAACGGGGGCACGTTATCCCGGAGGACAAGAGCAGGGGAAGACTTGATGTGTGAAACTGGCACCGTGCCCGAGCAACGAAAAATCACGGTATTTCTGCTTGACGACCATGAAGTCGTACGGCGCGGCGTCCACGAGATGCTCTCGGTCGAGGAGGACATCGAGGTGGTCGGCGAGGCCGGCACCGCCGCGGACGCGCTCGTGCGCATTCTTGCCACCCGTCCGGACGTGGCCGTACTGGACGTCCGGCTTCCGGATGGCAGCGGAGTCGAAGTATGCCGTGAGATCCGTTCGCAGGACGAAAACATCAAATGCCTGATGCTCACCTCCTACGCCGACGACGAAGCACTGTTCGACGCCATCATGGCGGGTGCGGCCGGGTATGTCCTCAAGGCCATTCGCGGCAATGAGCTGCTCTCGGCCGTACGGGACGTGGCGGCCGGCAAATCACTGCTGGATCCCGTGGCGACCGCCCGGGTGCTGGAACGGCTGCGCGACGGCAAGGACCCCAAGGGCGACGGCAGACTCGCCTCCCTCACCGACCAGGAGCGCCGCATTCTCGACCTGATCGGCGAGGGGCTGACCAACCGCGCCATCGGCGAGCGGCTGCACCTCGCCGAGAAGACCATCAAGAACTACGTCTCCAGCCTGCTCTCCAAGCTGGGCATGGAGCGCCGCTCCCAGGCCGCCGCCTACGTCGCCCGTATGCAGGCCGAGAAGCGCTGAAGGGGCTGCTGAAGGAACCGCTGAAGGGACTTACGTCCCGCCCATCAGGGGCGGGTGCCCCTACGGCGGCGCACGGCCGCAGTGCAAAGTGGTGCCCATGCCAACTGCGCAGCACGACGAATTCCGGGCACTGGAACTGCTCGCCGGTACGCCCTACGGAAGGGTGTCCGTCAGCATGCGCGCCCTCCCCTTCGTCACCGTGGCCCGGCACATCGTCGTCGACGGCCCCGCAGGCTCCCCCGCGCGCGTCCTGCTCCGGCTGCACGGCGGCTTCGGCTACGCCCAGGCCTGCGACGGCAGCGTGGTGGCCTACGGCGCCGACAACCTCGCCGACCGGCGCGAGGGCGAGGAGTCGGTGTGGACCGTGCAATTCGTCGGCACGGCCCGTATCTTCCGTCCGGGCCCCGAAGAACTCGAGCTCTTCGGCCGCCCCCCGCACTCCGCGGACGACGCGCCCTTCATCCCCGAATACCTGTGCATAGAACCTCAGTTCATCACCTTGCACCACCTCGAAGGCGTACCCGCGCGACGAGCCGCACACTCTGCGTGAATTAACATTTGGGACGTGCCGCGCTCACTTGTCACCGATGCCCCACCCGACACCGGACCTGACATCGGCACCCTGCGCACACTGTTGAGCCGCTACGACCGCGCCGGCGAACCCGTCTCCTGCGAAACGCTGACCGAGGGGCTCCTCAACCGCGGCTACCGCCTCTCCACCACCCGCGGCCGCTTCTTCCTCAAGCACCACCTCGACGGCGACCACGACGCCATCGCGCGCCAGCACGACGTCACCCGCCGCCTGGGCGCCCTGGGCCTGCCGGTGGCCCCGCCCGTGCCCACCTCCGAGGGCGGCACCGTCACCGTCCTGGGGGGCCGCTGCTACGCCCTCCACCCCTGGATCGAGGGCCGCCACCGCGACGGCGGCGAGCTCACCGTGGCCCAGTCCCGCTGCCTGGGCAGGCTGCTGGGCCATGTGCACACCTGCCTGCAGGAGGTCATGGAGGGCCCCGAGGGGCCCGCTGAGGGCCCCGGAGCGCCCTCGGACACCGCGGCCCGCCCCGAGGACACCTTCGCCCTCATCGAGGAGCTCCTGGAGCTGGTGCGCGGTGGCGGCGGGAGCGAGGGGAACCGGCCCCGCGACTCCTTCGACGAGCTGGCGGAACACCGCCTCGTCGAGCGCCGGGCCCTGCTGGAGCGCCACGCCCACCGCCGCCCGCCCGCGGCCGCCACCCCCGCCCGGGGCTGGGTGCACGGCGACTTCCACCCGCTCAACCTGCTCTACCGGGGCGGCGAGCCGGCGGCGATCGTCGACTGGGACCGCCTGGGCGTCCAGCCCCGCGCCGAGGAGGCCGTACGGGCCGCCGTGATCTTCTTCCTGCGGCCCGACGGCACGCTGGACCTGGCGAAGATACGGCCGTACGCCCGCGCCTACCGCGGTGCGGCGGGGGCGGACGAGGCGGAGCTGGCGGCCGCAGTGCACCGGGTGTGGTGGGAGCGGCTCAACGACTTCTGGATGCTGCGCTGGCGCTACCAGCTGGGCGACCACCGCGCCGATCCCGGCTTCCCGGCGTCGGCGGCGCTGGCGGTGTGGTGGACGGGCGCGTACGAGTCCGTGCGCGACGCGTTCACCGACTGAGACCGGGCGGGTCCGCCAACGGAGACCGGGCCGGGCGGGAGTGGTCCCGCCCGGCCCGGTGCCGGTTCAGCCTGTCGTGCCCTGCACGGTGGTGCCGCCGGGGCCCGTGCCGGGGGTCGGCGGGTTCTGGGTCGGGTTCTTCCCGTCGTCCGTCGGGCCCGTGGTCGGCTGCTGGTTCGTCGGCTGGGGCGGCGTCGGCTGACCCGTGGCGCCCTGGCTCGGCTGGTGGGACGGACGCTTGGTGTAGTCGTCGGACGGCTCGCGCGGCCGCTCGGGCGCGGTGTAGTCGTCGTCGTCGCTGTCCGAGGTGGGGTTCTGCCCCGTCACGGGGCCCGTGTGCTTGGACGGGCTCTTGCTGGTGCTGGGGCTGGGGGTCTTGGGACCGGTGGACTGCTTGTCCGTGGTCTTGTTGTGCTGAGTGCCGCTGCTGGTGTTGCCCAGCTTGAGCGCGACCACGACGCCCACCGTCGCGACGATCACCGCCAGCACGGCGAACAGCGCCATCCGGCCCTTGCCGCCGCCCGCGCCACGGCCGCCACGGCCACCGCGACCGCCGTTGTAGCCGTCGAAGCCGCCGTCGTCCCCGCCGCCGCGGCGGGGCATGATCGGCTGCTGCGAGGTGTCGCCGTGCTGCGGGTGCGGCATGGCAGTGGTGGCGCCCAGGCCCGGGCCCATGCCGCCGAGCACCTGGGTGGCCGCCCCGGCGTGGTCGATCGGGCCGGTGTTCCACACGCCCGTGTGGCTGCCGGCGTCGTGCAGCATCTGCAGCGCGTACTGGACCAGCCCGCGCATTTCCTCCGCGCTCTGGAACCGGTCGTCCGGGTCCTTGGCGAGGGAGCGCATGACGAGCCCGTCCAGCTCCGGCGGCACCGTCTCCAGCACCTGGGACGGCGCCACGGGCGTGTCCTGGACGTGCTGGTAGACCACCGACAGCGGGGTCTCACCGGTGAACGGGGGACGCAGCGCCAGCAGTTCGTACAGCAGGCAGCCGGTCGCGTAGAGGTCCGAGCGGGCGTCGACGGTCTTGCCGAGGGCCTGCTCGGGGGAGAGGTACTGCGGGGTGCCCATGACCATGCCGGTCTGGGTCATCGTGGACGCCGCGCCGTGCAGGGCACGGGCGATGCCGAAGTCCATGACCTTGACCGCGCCCGTGTTCGTGATGATCACGTTGGCGGGCTTGATGTCACGGTGCACGATGCCGTGCTGGTGGCTGTAGGCCAGCGCCTCCAGCACGCCCGAGACGATGATCAGCGCCTGCTCCGGCGGCGGGGCCTCGGCGTTGAGCAGCAGGTCGCGGATGGTGCGGCCTTCGACCAGCTCCATGACGATGTACGGCACGACGTTGCGGCCGACGACGTCCTCGCCCGAGTCGTAGACGGCGACCACGGCGTGGTGGTTCAGGCCGGCGACCGACTGTGCCTCGCGGGTGAAACGGGCCTTGGAGACCGGGTCCTCGGCGAGGTCGGCGCGCAGCAGCTTGACCGCGACCGTACGGCCGAGGCGCACGTCCTCCGCCGCGAAGACCTCGGCCATGCCGCCTCGGCCCAGTCGGTGGGTCAGGCGGTAGCGGCCGTCCCCGACCAGCCCGCGGTTACCCCACATTTCAGGCACATCGGGCATTCCGCCCCCGTTGGCGTCAGGGTCGGATGGACCCTGGGCGCTCGCAGTCTGTGCCATCAGTCCTCGCCGTCGTATCTGGTCCGCTTCGCGTGAGAGGCGAATCGCGCGGGAAACCCGCCGAAACAGCCTTCCGCTAGGGCACGCTACAGGCTTTGCACCGTGCGCCGGTCCGGGATGGACCGGCTATCAAACCCGTACCGGTACGAGCAAGGCAAATCCCGTGACGGCTTGTCGCGCATCCGGTCACGGAACGGGCACGCGGCTTGACGTGCCCGTTGCCTCGGGCAGACTTGGCCGGGATAGATCGAAGAACAGCCGGATCGGGCCTGTGGCCGGGTCGCCACACCAGGCAGTGCGCCGAGGGGGAAGTAACACCATGAGCCAGGACGGCGCGCGGGGCCGCTACACGGGGCGAGCGGTGGGCGGCGGCCGCTACCAGCTGCGCGACCTGCTCGGCGAGGGCGGCATGGCGTCCGTGCACCTGGCCTACGACTCGGTCCTCGACCGCCATGTGGCGATCAAGACCCTGCACACCGAGCTGGGCCGCGAGGCCTCCTTCCGCGAGCGCTTCCGCCGCGAGGCCCAGTCGGTGGCGAAGCTCACGCACACCAACATCGTCTCGGTGTTCGACACGGGCGAGGACGACCTCGACGGATCGACGATGCCGTACATCGTCATGGAGTACGTCGAGGGCCAGCCGCTGCGCTCCGTGCTCGACGCGGACGTCGCCCAGTACGGCGCGATGCCCACCGAGAAGGCGCTCAAGATCACAGCCGATGTGCTGGCGGCGCTCGAGGTCAGCCACGAGATGGGGCTGGTCCACCGCGACATCAAGCCCGGCAACGTGATGATGACCAAGCGCAACGTGGTCAAGGTGATGGACTTCGGCATCGCCCGCGCCATGCAGTCCGGCGTCACCTCGATGACCCAGACCGGCATGGTCGTCGGCACCCCGCAGTACCTCTCCCCCGAGCAGGCGCTCGGCCGCGGCGTCGACGCCCGCTCGGACCTCTACTCGGTCGGCATCATGCTCTTCGAGCTGCTGACCGGGCGGCTGCCCTTCGACGCGGACTCGCCGCTGGCCATCGCCTACGCGCACGTCCAGGAGGAGCCGGTCGCGCCCTCGACGATCAACCGGTCGATCCCGCCGGCCGTCGACGCGCTGGTCGCCCGCGCCCTGAAGAAGAACCCGAACGAGCGCTTCCCGAGCGCCGAGGCCATGCGCGACGAGTGCGCCCGGGTGGCCGGCACGGCCCAGGCCGCGCCCTCGCCGATCATCATCGCGGGCGGCCCGCCGGCCCGCAGCGGCGCGGGCGTCGGCTCCGCCGTCTTCCCGCCCGTCGACGGCCAGACCCCCGCCCCGGGCCCGCAGAGCGTCCAGACGCCCTACCAGAACCCCTACAACGGCGGCTACGCCCAGACGCCGCCCCCGCCCGGCCCCCAGGGCTACCAGACGCCCCCTCCGGCCTACCAGGCCGGCGGCACCCCGACGGCGCCGTACCCGGCCGCGTCCGGGCCCGTGGGCGGCTCCGGCGGGGCGGGCGGCTCCTCGGGCAAGAGCAACAAGCCGGTCATCATCGGCTCGGGCGTCGTCGCGGTGCTCGCGGTCATCGGCGTCATCGCGGCCATCGCGCTGAACGGCAGCGGGTCGAAGGACGAGGCGAACGACAAGCCGTCGCCGAACCCGTCCGCAGTCACCCCGGGCGGCGGCGGCAGCGTCACCGGGGGCGCCACGGGCGGCGGCACCGGCGGCACGCAGGCGAAGGTCAAGGAAGGCGACAAGTCCAAGACCGTCGAGCGCGAGAAGTGCACGAAGGCCTACGACAACTACCGGGACAAGTCGAAGAAGAGCGCGCCGGACTTCAAGTACATCTACATCGACTCGGTGAAGGAGTGCCTGCAGGCCGCGGGCTGGAAGTACCGGGTGGACGTGGTGAACGAGAACACCTGGGGCAAGGGCACCGTGATGACGCAGATGCCCGATACGGGTGACCCGTTCGACCCGAAGAACGGCGAGTTCGTGCTGACGGTGTCGACGGGCGAGTCGGCTTCGTAGCTTCATTTCGTAGCTTCACATGAGAAAGGCCGGTTGTCGCAGTCGACAACCGGCCTTCTTCATATGACGTATGACGTACGGGCGGTACGGCTTACAGATAGGGGCCCGAGCGGGCGCCGCCGTGCTGCTGGCCGTCGTGCTCGTCGTCGCCCATCACGCCGGCGGGCAGCGCCCGGCGCATCTGCTCCAACTGGGCCCGGGCGGCCATCTGCTGGGCGAACAGCGCGGTCTGGATGCCGTGGAAGAGCCCTTCCAGCCAGCCGACCAACTGTGCCTGCGCGATGCGCAGTTCGGCCTCGGTGGGGATCGTCTCGTCGGTGAAGGGCAGGGAGAGGCGCTCCAGCTCCTCCACCAGCTCGGGGGCGAGACCGTCCTCCAGCTCCTTGACCGAGCTGTGGTGGATCTCCTTGAGCCGGACCCTGCTCGCCTCGTCCAGAGGCGCGGCGCGCACTTCCTCGAGCAGCTGCTTGATCATGCTGCCGATGCGCATGACCTTGGCGGGCTGTTCCACCATCTCCGTCACCGGGACCTCGCGCGGCTCGTCGTCGCCCGCCCCGCCGCCGGGGCTGGCGCTGCCGAGAGCCATGCCGTCCGGGCCTACGACCAGGACGTGCGGGCTCTCCTGCGACCGTTCATTCCTCGGCATATCCATGCCGCCATTCTCTCGCACATGTGATTTCCCCCTGTTGATGCCCCCGTACACGCCTGATCCACCGCGGGGGCGCGCAGGGGCGCACACGATTTCCGGGCGTACGCCTGCGGGAGGGGGCCGGTCTCCGTGGCGACGGGGGCGGCGGGGCTAGCGGCGGCGCAGGCGGAGGGCGAGGAATCCCAGGCCCAGGCCCGTCAGGGCCATCCCGGTGCCCAGGGGGAGCACCCGCATCACCCGGTCCGCGGGTTCCGCGCTGCGCGCGTGGCCGCGGGCGCGGGCCGCACCGCCCGGTAGGTGCGAGGGCGCCTGCGTGGCCTGGACGACCGGTCCCGCGCCGTCGCCGGCCTCCGCCGCCCCGGGCGAGGGCCGCGGCCTGGACCGCGGCGGCTCGGCCGGCGGCGACTCCGGCCGGCCGGGGTGCCGGCGCCCTTCGCCCGCCACCGTCCCGGCCAGCTGCCCGGCGCCGGGGGACGGCGGCGAGGAGGGGAAGACCGTGGTCGCCGTCGTGGCCGACACAGGCACCGACGGCGCCGGAGCAGTCGGCTCCGGCTCCTCGGCCCACGCCGGCCACGGGGCTATGAGCACCGCCGACAACGCCAGCCCGAGCAGCGTCACCGTCCGCGATCCGTTGCGCATGTCGCCACCCTCCGCAAGAGTCACCCCCCTACGGACAACCCCAACCCTCACACGCCCTCTGCCACGGGGCGCGCTGAGCGGCCGGTCGGGTGACGGGGGCCGGGGCGGCGGGGCGGCGATCAGCCGGTGGTCAGGAGGACCTTGCCGACGTGCGCGCTGTCCTCCACGACGCGGTGCGCGGTCGCCGCGTCCCGCATCGGCAGGGTGCGGTCCACGACCGCCCGTACCCGTCCGCCGGCGATCAGCGGCCAGACGTGTTCGCGCACGGCGGCGACGATGGCCGCCTTCTCGGCGAGGGGCCGCCCGCGCAGCGACGTCGCCGTGACCGCGGCACGCTTGGCGAGCAGCTTGCCGAGGTCGAGTTCACCCTTACGGCCGCCCTGCAGGCCGATGACGGCCAGCCGGCCGTTGACGGCGAGGGCCTCGATGTTCCGCGCCAGGTACTTCGCACCGATGATGTCGAGGATGACGTCCGCGCCGACGCCACCCGTCACCTTGTGCAGTTCCTCGACGAAGTCCTGCTCGCGGTAGTCGATGAGGATGTCCGCGCCCAGCTCGCGGCAGCGCTCCAGCTTGTCCGTACCGCCCGCCGTCACCGCCACGCGCGCGCCGACCGCCTTCGCGAGCTGCACGGCCATGGTGCCGATGCCGCTGCCGCCGCCGTGCACGAGGAACGTCTCGCCGGCATTCAGGTGGGCGATCATGAACACGTTCGACCAGACGGTGGCCGTGACCTCGGGCAGCGCGGCCGCCGAGACGATGTCCAGGCCGTCGGGTACGGGCAGCAACTGCCCGACCGGGACGCAGACTTTCTCCGCGTAGCCGCCGCCCGCCAGCAGCGCGCACACCTCGTCGCCGACGGCCCAGCCGCTCACGCCGGGGCCGAGCGCCCCGATGCGGCCGGAGACCTCCAGCCCGGGGTAGGGGGAGGCGCCGGGCGGCGGGTCGTAGAAGCCCTGCCGCTGCAGCAGGTCGGCGCGGTTGACGCCACTGGCCACGACCTCGACCAGGACCTCTCCCTCACCGGGCACGGGATCGGGGACCTCGTCCCAGACCAGTGCCTCGGGTCCGCCGGGTACGGGAATGGTGATCGCATACATGCCGCGAGGCTACTCCCGTGCGTACGAGCGCGCGTGCTAATCCTCGGCGCCCGTCGGGCGCGCCCGCACGATCGTGATCAGGCGGTCCGTGGCTTTGAGCGGGCTCGCCTCCGGATCGTCGTACCCGAGCAGCCGGTGGCCGCGCAGCACGGACACGATCAGGTCGTCCGTGTCGCGCACGCCGCGCCCCACCTCCGCCTTGACCACGGGCCGTTCGACGATGTCGAGGCCGCTGCCCTGCTGGATGAGGTCCTCCATGACCGTGCCGGCACTGGGGCTGAGCACCGACAGACCCAGCAGCCTGCCCGCCGCGCTCGCGCTCGTGATGACGGCGTCCGCGCCGGACTGTCGCAGCAGCGGGGCGTTCTCCTCCTCCCGCACCGCCGCGATGATCTTCGCGGAGCGGTTGAGCTGACGGGCGGTGAGGGTGACGAGCACGGCGGTGTCGTCGCGCTGGGTGGCGACGATGATCTGACGGGCCTTCTGGACCTCGGCGCGCAACAGGACATCACTGCGGGTGGCGTCGCCGATGACGCCCGCGTAGCCGTGCGCGGTGGCCGACTCGACGACCTTGGGATTGGGGTCGACGACGACGACCTTCTCCTTCTCGCGCGGATTGCCGGACGCCGCGCAGAGGGTCTGCGCGGCCGACCGGCCCTTGGTGCCGAAGCCGACGACGACGGTGTGCTCGCGCAAGGCGGACCTCCAACGGGTCAGACGCCATTGCTCGCGGGTGCGCTCGGTGAGGACCTCGAGGGTGGTGCCGACCAGGATGATCAGGAAGAGGACACGGAGGGGCGTCACGAGCAGCACATTGGTCAGGCGGGCGCTGTCGCTGTACGGGACGATGTCGCCGTATCCGGTGGTGGAAAGGGTGACGGTGGAGTAGTAGACGGCGTCGAGGAAGTCGACGCTGCCGTCGGCGTTGTCGTGGTAGCCGCTGCGGTCCACGTAGACGATGAAGACCGTGGCGACCATGATGAGCAGCGCCATGAGGATCCGCCGGCCGACCTGGCGTATCGGCGCCACGCTGTAGCGGGGCAACAGAACCCGGAAGTCGGCCTCGTGCTGCGCCTCGCGGGCGGCGGCGTCGTGGCTGGGCAGAATCACCGGGTGCCTTTCGGGGGGTTGTGCTGGGGGCACGGCGGGTGGGGCTGCTTGATCTTGGCGGTGCGGCGGGGGTCGGCGGTGTCGGGGGCAGCGGTGGTGCGGGCTGCCGCGTTGCGGGCGGGCGGGGTCACCGGGTGCCTCCCGGGAAGCCCTCCTGCGCCGCCCACGGCAGGCACAGCAGCTCGACCTCGCGGCCCCGGCCCGTGCCGCCGGGCGGGACGACGGCCAGGGCGTCGGCGGCCGCGAGGCCGCGCAGCATGGCGGGCCCGTGGAAGCGGAGCGGCCGGACCCGGCCGGCACCCTCGCGGGCGACGGGGATCAGCCGGGTGTCGGTGGGGTGACCGGGCGCGTCCTCGCCGAGCACGGCGCGGTACGGCTCGGGCGCCGCACGGCCCGACAGCGCCCGCAGCAGGGGCTCGGCGAGCGTGAGGAGGCCGGCGACGGCGGCCAGCGGATTGCCGGGGAGACCGACCAGGTGCCGGCCGGGTGTGAGGCGGGCGAGCAGCATCGGATGCCCCGGGCGGACGGCGACGCCGTCGACCAGCAGCTCTGCGCCGAGGTGGCGCAGGGTGGGGTGCACATGGTCGACCGGCCCCCCGGCAGTGCCGCCGGTGGTGAGCACCAGATCCGCGTCGGAGGCCTCCAGGGCGGCCCGCAGCGCGGTCGCGTCGTCCCCCAGCCGGCGGATGCCGCCCACCTCGGCCCCGAGCGCCCGCAGCCACGGCCCGAGCATGGGCCCGAGGGCGTCCCGGATCCGCCCGTCGTGCGGCAGCCCCTCCCGCAGCAGCTCGTCGCCGAGCACGAGCACCTCGGCCCGGGGCCGGGGCGTGACCTTCAGCTGGTCGTACCCGGTGGCGGCGGCCAGCCCGAGCACGGCGGGCGTGACGAACGTCCCGGCGGCCAGCAGCCCGTCGCCGGACTGACACTCCTGGCCCCGGGGCCGGATGTCCTGCCCCTGCGTCAGGTGCCGGCTCGCATACAACTCGCCCTGGGGGCGCACCGTGCCGTGCTCGCTGCGCAGGACGGCCGTGGCACCGGGCGGTACGCGCGCACCGGTGGCGATGCGCACGGCCTCGCCGTCGTGCAGCGGCGCGACATCGGGACAGCCGGCGAGGATGCCGGTGTCGTCCCCTTCCGGCAACCGCCAGGGCCCGGGCCCCGCGACGGCCCACCCGTCCATGGCGGAGGTGTCGAACGACGGCAGATCGGTCAGCGCGGTCAACCGCCCGGCGAGCGTATGCCCGAGCGCCTCGTCGAGCGCCCGCGTACGGGGCGCGAGCGGCTCGGCGGCACGGGCGGCGATGACGCGGGCGGTGGGCCAGGGGGTGGGCCAGGGGGTGGGGGCGTGGGCGTGGTCGGTGGGACCGGTGGGGCATGAGCCGCCGGGGACGTCCGGGGCATCCGTCGGTTCGGGGTCGGCAGAACGTTCCGAGCCGTCGCCCACGGAGCCGAGGGGGGCATCCGCCCGCCCGGCACCGGCAGCGCCGTCGCCGGTGGCAGGCTCATGCGACGAGCCCATGGGTTCGAGGCCCGGGGTCCGGGGCGGAGCCCCGGTTCCGGGAAGGGGCGGGATCGGGGAAACCTCCCCCTCCCCCCGCCGCATCGTGTCGAAGAACCGCACCCCCGCGAACGGCACATCCAGCTCACCAGCCGAATCAGCCGCCCTCGCCCCCTCTCCGGACTCCTCGAACGGATCCCGAGCGAAGTCGAACGAGAAGTACCCGCGCCCGGCAACCGCCGCAGGCGGCCCGGAAACAACCGGAGCCTCACTCTCGGAGCGGCCCCGCCGCTCATCGGCAAGCAGGGCCAAAGCCTCATCCGTGGCCCGGTCCAGCGCGGCATCACCGTCCGTCCCCGGCGCACCTTCCGACGGGGGCCCGAAATCCCACCCTGTCATGACGCCTCGTCAGAGGACCGGGTCTCCTCGGCCCAGCGCGCGGCCAGCGCCACCGCTTTGCCGGCCGCCTCGGCCACCTCCTCCGGACCACCACCACGCTGCGCGGCGGCGTATCCGACCAGGAAGGTCGTCAGTGGCGCGGCAGGACGCGCCACACCGTGCGCGGCGTCGCGCGCGAGGTCGAGGAGGCCGACCGTGTCGACATCGAGTTCGATGCCCAGCTCGGCCTTGACCGCGGCAATCCATTCATCCAGCACGCTCCCATCGTCCCTGATGCGCGCGCGGGCCGTGCCGATGTCCTCCCAGGTGTCGCAGTCGAAGGACGCGGTGGGGTGGTGCAGCCGGCCGAGCGCCAGCTCGGCGGTGAGCAGCCGCAGCGGCAGACCGCCGAGCGTGCCGTGCTCCGCGACGAGCAGCCCCAGCTCGCGCAGCAGCGGCTCCGAACGGTACGCCCCCACGAGCGGCTGCTCCCGCCCGTCACCGTCGACGACCACCACCCCTTCGGCCCCGGCCCCGGCCCCCTCGAGCCCCGCCAGCAACGCCCGTACCGCGTCCTCCCCCAGAAACGGCAGATCGGCGGAGAGGACGAGCACCCGCTCCGCCCGCACGTGCCGCAACCCGGCGGCCAGCCCGGCGAGGGGCCCGCCGCCCGGGGGCTCCTCGCGCGCCCAGATCACCGGCCGGACCGTGGGGCGGCGCGGGCCGACCACCACCGTCCGTGCCGCACCGCCGCAGGCACCCAGCACACGGTCGAGCAGTGACCGCCCGCCGACCCGCACCGCGGGCTTGTCCGCCCCGCCCAGCCGCCGTGCCGCGCCTCCGGCCAGTACTACCGCGTCGTAAACCGTCACCCGTCGAGTATGGCGAGACCGGCACGGACACGACCGGCCAGGCGGAGGCGAGCGGTCAGGCGGAGGCGAGCGGTCAGGCGGACGCGATCGGTCAGGCGGACGCGAGCAATCAGGCCGACGCGACCGGTCACGTGCACGCGGTCGGTCAGAGGGACCGCAGCAGCACCGCCGGCTGCTCGACACAGTCGGCCACGTAGCGCAGGAAGCCGCCCGCCGTGCCGCCGTCGCACACCCGGTGGTCGAAGGTGAAGGACAGCTGCACCACCTGCCGCACCGCCAGCTCTCCCTCGTGCACCCAGGGCTTGGGCGATATTCGGCCGACGCCGAGCATCGCGGCCTCGGGATGGTTGAGGATCGGCGTGGATCCGTCGACGCCGAACACCCCGTAGTTGTTGAGGGTGAACGTGCCGCCGGTCAGCTCGGCCGGGCTGAGTTTGCCCGCCCGCGCGGCCTCCGTGAGCCGGGCCATCTCGACCGACAGCTCGACGGCGTTGCGCGCGTTGGCGTCCCGTACGACGGGGACGACCAGGCCGCGCTCGGTCTGGGCGGCGAAGCCCAGATGGACGTCCGGAAGCGTGACGATCTCCTGCGCCTCGGTGTCGACCGTCGCGTTCAGCTCGGGGTACTTCGCGAGCGCCGCCGTGCAGATCCGGGCCAGCAGGGCGAGGAGCGACACCTTGGCCCCGCCGGACGCGTTCATCGCCCGACGGGCGGCCATCAGCTCCGTGGCGTCCGCGTCCACCCAGCACGTGGCGTCCGGGATCTCGCGGCGGCTGCGGCTGAGCTTCTCCGCCACGGCTCCGCGCACACCGCGCAGCGGCACCCGCAGACCGTCCGGCACCCGCCGGCCGCCCGCCACCCGACGGCCGGCCCGGGCCGCGGGACGCGCCGCCTGGCCCGCGTGAGCAGCCGGGACGGCGCCCGCGACGGCCGCCGCGACCCGCACCTCCTGCGCTCCCTGGGCCACGGCCTCGACATCGGCGCGGGTGATCAACCCGTCCGGTCCCGTGCCGCGCACCGAGGTCAGATCCACGCCGCGTTCCCGCGCGAGACGCCGTACGAGCGGGGAGATGACCGCGATGGCACCCGGTACGGGCGCCCGTTCGGCGGGCCGCCCCACCTCGCGGACCGGAGGACGTACCCGGCGGCGCCGCGCCGAGGGCGCCTGCGTGCCGTAACCGACCAGCACATTGCCCGAGCCCTCGTCCCCGCCACCGGATCCGGCCCCGTCCGCGTGCGCGGTCTCGGAGCCCGCCCCCGCCCCGGCCCCGGGCGCGCCCCCTGCGGAACGCACGGCCGAGCCGCTCCCGGGACCGGGCGCCGAGCCCCCGGCACTCCCCGACTCGCCCACCGCCACGGTCAGCAGCGGCGCGCCGACCGGCAGTTCCGCGCCCTCCTCGCCGAAGCGGGCGGTGACCACGCCCCCGTAGGGGCAGGGGACCTCCACCATCGCCTTCGCCGTCTCGACCTCGACCACCGGCTGGTCGACGGCGACGACGTCGCCGACGCTCACCAGCCAGCGGACGACCTGTGCCTCCGTGAGCCCCTCGCCCAGGTCGGGCAGCGTGAACTCGCGCACCACCGCCATCAGCGCGCACCACTTCCATATGCGTTGTCGTCAGAGGTCCATTGCGCTTCCCACTGCAGTCGCGCCACCGCGTCCAGGACCCGGTCCACGCCCGGCAGATGGTGCTTCTCCAGCATCGGCGGCGGGTACGGGATGTCGAATCCCGCCACCCGCAGCACCGGCGCCTCCAGATGGTGGAAACAGCGCTCGGTGATCCGTGCCGCGATCTCCCCGCCCGGGCCGCCGAAGCCCGTCGACTCGTGCACGACCACGGCCCGGCCGGTGCGCCGTACGGACGCGCAGACGGTCTCCTCGTCGAACGGCACCAGCGACCTCAGGTCGACGACCTCCAGGTCCCAGCCCTCCGCGGTGGCCGCCTCGGCCGCCTCCATGCAGACGGGCACGGACGGCCCGTAGGTGATGAGCGTCGCGGACGTGCCGGGCCTGCGGACGACCGCGCGGCCGATGCCCGGCACCGGCTCCGGGCGTTCCGGGTCCCAGCCCGCCTTGGACCAGTACAGCCGCTTGGGCTCCAGGAAGATCACCGGGTCGTCGGAGGCGATCGCGGCGCGCAGCAGCCCGTAGGCGTCGGCGACGGTCGCCGGGGCGACGACGTGGAGTCCGGGAGTGGCCAGGTAGTAGGCCTCGGAGGAGTCGCTGTGGTGCTCGACGCCGCCGATGCCGCCGCCGTAGGGGACCCGCACGGTGATCGGCATGGGCATCGCGCCGCGCGTCCTGTTGCGCATCCGCGAGACGTGGCTGATGAGCTGCTCGAAGGCGGGGTAGGCGAAGGCGTCGAACTGCATCTCCACCACGGGCCGCAGCCCGTACATGGCCATGCCCACGGCCGTCCCGAGGATGCCCGCCTCGGCGAGCGGCGTGTCCGTGCAGCGGTCCTCGCCGAACTCCTTGGCCAGGCCGTCGGTGACCCGGAAGACGCCGCCCAGCGTGCCGACGTCCTCGCCGAGGACGTGGACGGCGGGGTCGTCGGCCATGGCGTCGCGCAGCGCCCGGCCGAGAGCCTGCGCCATGGTGGCGGGCTTGGGACCGGTTTCGACGGGCGCGGTGGTCATCGCTGCCTTCCTTCCTGGGGGCCGCCCTCCAGGGGGCCCGGGAGCTCCCCCGCGGCAGTCAGCTCAGCACGCAATTGTGCTGCCTGCTCGCGCAGTTGGGCAGTCTGTTCGGCGTAAACATGTGTGAACAGTTCCATCGGGTCGAGCACGGGGTCCTGGTTCATCCGCTCGCGCAGATCGGCGGCCATCCGCTCGGCGGCCTCCTGCTCGTCCCGTATCGCCGCGTCGTCCAGCAGCTCGCGGCGGGTCAGCTCCCGTTCCAGCAGGGCGATCGGGTCGTGGGCGCGCCAGGCCTCGACCTCGGCGTCGCTGCGGTAGCGGGTGGCGTCGTCGGCGTTGGTGTGGGCGTCGATGCGGTAGGTGACGGCCTCCACCAGCGTGGGGCCGCCGCCGGCCCGGGCCCGGCGCACGGCTTCGGCGAGGACCTGATGGACGGCCGCGGCGTCGTTGCCGTCGACGAGCCGGCCGGGCATGCCGTACCCGACGGCCTTGTGGGCGAGGGAGGGCGCGGCGGTCTGCTTGGCGAGCGGCACGGAGATGGCGAAGCCGTTGTTCTGCACGAAGAAGACGACCGGCGCCCGCCACACGGCGGCGAAGTTGAGCGCCTCGTGGAAGTCGCCCTCGCTCGTGCCTCCGTCGCCGACCATGGCGAGCGCGACGACGTCGTCCCCCTTGAGCCGGGCGGCGTGGGCCAGCCCGACCGCGTGGGGGAGCTGGGTGGCGAGCGGGGTGCACAGCGGGGCGACGCGGTGCTCGTGCGGGTCGTAGCCGGTGTGCCAGTCGCCGCGCAGCAGGGTCAGGGCCTGCACGGGGTCCAGGCCCCGCACGACGGCGGCCAGGGTGTCGCGGTAGCTGGGGAAGAGCCAGTCGCGCTCCTCCAGGGCCAGCGCGGCGGCGACCTCGCAGGCCTCCTGCCCGGCGGAGGAGGGGTAGACGGCCAGCCGGCCCTGGCGGGTGAGGGCGGTGGCCTGGGTGTTGTAGCGGCGCCCGCGCACGAGCTGGCCGTACAACCTCCTGAGCAGGTCGGGGTCGAGCCCGTCGGCGGCGTCGGTACCCAGCAGCCGGTACGGCTCCGCGTCGGGCAGCAGCGGGGCGGGGTCGGTCCGGGGTTGCCAGGCCGGGGGCGGACTGGGCCGGTACGAGCCGGGCTGCTCCAGAACCGTCATGACGAGCACCTCCTCTTGGGACGAGCTTGACCGGAAAGCGTCCTGCGCTCTCCCTACCGATTGTTCGGTCGTTGGCACTTTTTGGCTACAGGCGGCCCGAGCCTGTGGACAAACGGTTCTCCACAACTTGAGATATGAACAGGACGTCCATGAAGGGGAGGCATGGCGGTATGCCGGACGAACAGATGGCCACGTCGGGCGGCAGACCGGCCGCCCGCCCGCTCGACGACATCGACCGCTCGATCCTGCGGATGCTGCAGAGCGACGGACGGGCCTCGATACGGTCGGTGGCCGAGCGTGTGCACGTCTCGCGGGCCAACGCCTACGCCCGGATCAACCGGCTCATCGACGACGGCGTCATCAAGGGCTTCGGCGCCCGGATCGACCAGGAGCGGGCAGGGCACGGCGCCTCGGCGTACATCACCCTGAAAATCGTGCAGAACTCCTGGCGCACGGTCCGCGAGGAGCTGCGGGAACTGCCGGGGGTGGCCCACATGGCCCTGGTGAGCGGCGATTTCGACGTCCTGCTGCTCGTCCACACCCGGGACAACCGCGCCCTGCGGGAGCTCGTCCTGACCCGCATCCAGGCCATGGACGAGGTGCTCAGCACCCGGACGCTCCTGGTCTTCGAGGAGACGGACCTCAAGGAGGACCGTCCGCTCGACGAAGGCCGGTAGTGGACGGCGGCCGGACGCTCCCTTCCGGCGGACGCCGGACACGACGGCCGCCCGGCAAGGGAGGGCCCTGCCGGGCGGCCGGTAAACCGCTGCTAGCGGGCTAGCGGTACGTGCGCAGGCCGACGAAGGCCGTGTGGACCACGGCGTCGGCCACCTCGTCGCTGGTGGCGGCCCCACCGCGCTCCGGCCGGTACCACTCCACAACGGAATTGATCATTCCGAAGAGCAGCCGGGTCGCCAGCCGGATGTCCACGTCCTCCCGGAGGTCGCCGTCCGCGGCGGCCTCCTTCAGCAGCTCGGCCACCTGGTGGTCGAACTCGCGGCGGCGCTCCATCGCCCAGCGCTCGGTGTCGGTGTTGCCCCGTACGCGCAGCAGCAGCGTCACATAGGGCAGCTCGGCCATCAGCACCTCGACCGTGCGCCGGGTGACGTACTCGAGCCGGTCGATCGCCCTGCCGTCGGTGGCGCCGGGCTCGTCCAGGACCGCGAAGAGCCCGTCCAGGGCGCGGCTTATGGCAAGCCGCAGCAGCTCTTCCTTGCCCTTGACGTGGTGGTAGATGGAGGACTTGGAGATGCCGGCCGCCTTGGAGAGGTGCTCCATGGAGGTGCCGTCGTAGCCCCGCTCGTTGAACACCTTGACGGCGACCGCGAGCAGCGATTCGGGCGTGTAGGTGTCGCGCTTGGCCATGGTCATGATTACAGCAGGCTCTCCTTGACGGCCGCACGACGGCGGAGGGGCTGACAGGCGGCGTAGCGGCCGCCCGGGTACTCGTGGTCCATGTTCCGCAGGAACCGGTCGAGCCAGTCGGTGTCCAGGGCCCGGCTCCACTCCAGCGGGCCGAGGGGGTAGTTCACGCCCTTGCGCATGGCGGTGTCGATGTCCTCACGGCTCGCCACACCGCGCCCGGCCGCGTCCTCGGCGAAGTCGACGAGCAGGGCGACCGTCCGGGCGACGATCATGCCGGGGGCGTCCCTGATGACGCTGACCTTCTTGCCCAGGGCCTGGAACAGGCCGACGGCCGCCTCGACCTCCTCCTTCGGCGCGGTCGCGGAGGGCGCGAGGGCGACACGGGTGCAGGTGCGGTAGTCGAGGGCTAGATCGACGTCGATGCGCGGGCCCAGGCAGGCCGTGTTCGTGGGGCCCCGGCCGTCGGCGAGGGCGAGCCGGGTGCCGCCCGGCAGGACGAGGCAGCCGTCGAAGGTCCCCTCGCCGCTGTCGCGGGTCACCTCGATGCCGGCTTCCTCGATCATCGCGGGCAGGACGGCGGCGGGCCCAAACAGGCCGGGCCGGTGGCCGACCGCCCGGGGCGCCGGACACGGTTCGGCCGTGTGCGGCGCGGGCGCGGCGGCGCCCTCCCCGTGGTCGTACCAGCCCCGGCCCGTTTTCCGCCCCAGCAGGCCGGCCTCCACGAGCCGCTGCTGGGCGAGCGAGGGCGTGAACTTCGGGTGGTGGAAGAAGGCCTCGTACACCGAACGGGTGACGGCGTTGTTCACATCCTGGCCGATGAGATCGGTCAGCTCGAAGGGGCCCATGGCGAAGCCGCCGCTCTCGCGCAGTACCGCGTCGATCGTGGCGGGGTCCGCGACGCCCTCCTCGTACAGGCGGAAGGCCTCGGCGTAGAAGGGCCGGGCGATGCGGTTGACGAGGAAACCGGGGGTGTCGGCGCAGCTCACGGGCGTCTTGCCCCAGGCGGCCACGGTGGCCCGGGCGCTCTCGGCGACCGCCGCGTCCGTGGCGTGGCCCCGGACGACCTCCACGAGCGGGAGGAGCGGGGCGGGGTTGAAGAAGTGCAGGCCGACGAACCGGCCGGGCAGGCGGAGGGCGCCCGCGACCGCGGTCACGGACAGGGAAGAGGTGTTGGTAGCGAGCACGCAGTCGTCTGGAACGACCGATTCCAGCTCACCGAAGAGCTTCTGCTTGGCGGTGAGTTGCTCGAGAATCGCCTCGATGACGAGCGCGGAGCCGGCGAGGTCGGTCAGCTGTGCGGCAGGGCGCAGGCGGGCGAGTGCCGCGTCCCGGCCGGCCGCGTCGAGCCTGCCCTTGTCCACGAGCCGGCCGAGGCGCGCGGCGATCGACCGCGCCGCCTCCTCCGCCCGGCCGGGGGCGGCGTCGTACAGCCGCACGGGATGCCCGGCGACCAGGGCGACCTGGGCGATTCCCTGCCCCATGGTGCCCGTGCCGACGACGGCGACGGTGCGTGCCGGGTCGATTGGGGTCATGTCAGTGATCCTCCCCGATGAGTTGTCCACAGGTTTGCCGGGCCCCCTTGTCCCGACCGATCGTTCGGTTACTGTATCCATCGGGGGTGCTTCTGGCTCCCCGAACGCTGTCGCCCGATCCCTGTCGCCCTAGTCGCACTGTCAGAGCCCCGCTCGACGAGGAGTTGGTCAGACGTGACCGCCGGACTCACCACCGCCCAGTTGATCGAGAAGCATCTCCCCACGCTCGACCAGGCCCTGGACGCCATCCGTACGCGCGCCTACTGGTCCCCCTACCCCGAGCACCCGAAGGCCTACGGCGACGGCCAGGGGGTGCCCGGCAGCCTCGACGCCGCCGGCGGCCAGGCCTCCTTCGACGCCCTGCGCGGCAAGCGCTTCGAGCTGGACCAGCCCGGCACGGACGGCTGGACGGGCACGGAGGTCTCGCCCTACGGCCTGGAGCTGGGCGTCGAGTATCCGCACGCCGACATCGATGTCCTGCTGCCCGCCCTGCGCGCGGCCATGCCCGAGTGGCGCAAGGCCGGGCCGAAGGCGCGGGCCGCGGTCTGTCTGGAGATCCTCGCGCGGATCAACGCCCGTACGCACGAGATCGCCCACACGGTCATGCACACCAGCGGCCAGGCGTTCATGATGGCGTTCCAGGCCGGCGGGCCGCACGCCCAGGACCGCGGTCTGGAGGCCGTCGCCTACGCCTATGCAGCCCAGGCCGCCGTGCCGGGCTCCGCGGAGTGGGTCAAGCCGCAGGGCAAGCGCGATCCCCTGGCGCTGGCCAAGGAGTTCACGGCCGTGCCGCGCGGCGTCTCGCTGCTCATCGGCTGCAACACCTTCCCCACGTGGAACGGCTATCCCGGTCTGTTCGCCTCGCTCGCCACCGGCAACGCCGTGCTGGTCAAGCCCCACCCGCGCGCGGTGCTGCCGCTCGCCCTGACCGTGCGCATCGCGCGCGAGGTGCTGGGCGAGGCCGGGTTCTCCCCCGACCTGGTCGCCCTGGCCGCCGAGCGGCAGGACGAGGGCATCGCCAAGACCCTGGCGGTGCGCCCGGAGATCCGCATCATCGACTACACCGGCTCCACCGCCTTCGGCGACTGGCTGGAGGCCAACGCCCGTCAGGCGCAGGTCTTCACCGAGAAGGCCGGGGTCAACACGGTCGTCGTCGACTCCACCGACGACTACAAGGGCATGCTCTCCAACCTGGCCTTCTCCCTGTCCCTGTACAGCGGCCAGATGTGCACCACCCCGCAGAACCTGCTGATTCCCCGCGAGGGCATCGGCACCGACGCCGGCCACAAGTCGTACGACGAGGTGGTGGCCGACCTGGCCACCGCCGTGGACAAGCTGCTGGGTGACGACGCCCGGGCCAACGCCCTGCTCGGCGCCATCGTCAACGACCAGGTCAAGGCCCGTATCGACGCCGCCGCACAGCTGGGCGAGGTCGTCCTGGCCTCCCGTTCCGTGGCCAACCCCGACTTCCCCGGCGCCACGGTCCGCACCCCCGTCATCGTCAAGCTCGACGGAGCCAAGCCCGACGCCGAAGCGGCCTATTTCTCCGAGTGCTTCGGGCCGGTGGCGTTCGCGGTGGCCGTCGACTCGGCCGCCGACGCCGTGGAGCTGCTGCGCCGCACGGTGCGGGAGAAGGGCGCGATGACGGTCGGCGCGTACACGACCTCGGCGGAGGTCGAGCAGCTGGTCGAGGAGGCGTGCCTGGAGGAGTGCGCCCAGCTCTCCCTCAACCTGACGGGCGGGGTGTACGTCAACCAGACGGCCGCCTTCTCCGACTTCCACGGCTCCGGCGGCAACCCGGCGGCCAACGCGGCGCTGTGCGACAGCGCGTTCGTCGCCACCCGCTTCCGCACGGTGGAGGTGCGCCGCCAGGCCTGAACCCGTCAGACGGGAGCCGGCCCGCCCCAGTGGAAGAGCGTCATGGCGACGCTGGTGGCGAGGTTGTAGCTGGAGACCTGGGGACGCATGGGCAGGGCGACCAGCCGGGTCGCCCTGGCCCGCAGCTCCGGCGAGATGCCGTGCCGCTCGGAGCCGAAGGCGATCAGCGCGTCGTCCGGTACGGGCACGGACCGGATGTCGTCGCCCTCCGGGTCGAGGACGTACAGCGGCCCGGGCGGCAGCTCCTCGAGGGGCAGCCGCTCGACGGCCGTGGCGTAGTGCAGCCCGGCGCCGGACCGCACGGCGTTGGGGTGCCAGGGGTCGATGTCGCCGGTGGTGACCACGCCGGTGGCCCCGAAGCCTGCGGCGAGACGGATCACGGCGCCGACGTTGCCCAGGTTGCGGGGGTTGTCCAGGACGACGACGGGCGCGGTGCGGGGCAGCCGCGCCAGGGCGTCGAGGTTGGCCCGGCGGTCGCGGCGGGCGGCCAGGGCGGCGACCCCGGTGGGATGCACCCGCGGCACCAGCTCGCGCAGGGTCTGCGCGGGCACCTCCACCAGGAGGTCGTCGAGCGTGTCCGTCAGGTCGTCGGCCAGGTCGGCCGCGAGCTCCAGGGCGGACGCCTTGTCACTAGTGACGGCGGGGCCCACGTCCGCTCCGAAGCGCAGGGCGTGCTTGAGCGCGTGAAAGCCGTCGAGCAGCACGGCGCCGGGTGCGTCGGCGGCCCATCGTCGCAGTACAGCGGCACCGACGTCGTCCTGGGTCATGCCCTCACCCTACGATCCGCTGCTCGGGCAACAATTCAGCCCCTCCGGCGTTTGAGGAGCGGGGTCCGGGGCGGAGCCCCGGAAAGCGCACCCCCACCCGCCCGAGCCTCCGCAGGAACGAGGTCGGCAGGAACACCGCATCGGCCACGATCATCGCCAACGAAAAGAACGGCAGCCCCAACAGCACCGCGATGCCCACGTGCTCGGCCATCATCACCACCAGCAACACGTTCTTCACCCGCCGGTTCAGCAACGTGAAGGGGAAGGCGACCTGCGCGGCCACCGTGCCGTAGCTGAGCAGCAGCACGATGATCCCGCTGGCGGCCAGCGCGTGGGAGAGCCAGGGCCACGGCGAGAAGTAGTCGATGTGCATCGGGTAGTACAGGGCGGTGCCGTCCTGCCAGCGCGAGCCCTGGACCTTGTACCAGCCGGCCGTGGCGTAGATCAGACAGACCTCCGCCATGATGACCAGCAGCGCGGCGTTGTGCGCGAGATGGGCCAGCGTGTCCAGCACCGTCCTGGGCTCGCCGGGGGCGTAGCGCACCGCCGCCCACCACAGGCCGTGGATCAGCCAAAGGCCCCACAGCGCGGTCGCCCAGCCGAGGCCCGGCAGCGGCCCTTCGTCCGTCCACCCCAGGCCCGCGCCGCCGTGGACCTGTGCGGCGGCGAGCGCGAGGCCGCAGACCGTCCACAGCACGATGCCGGGCACGTCCCGGCCGTCCTGGCTCCCGGCCCGGCGGGCGGCGCGCCGGGCGTCGAGGGACCAGACCTGGCCGCAGCGCGTGAGCACGGTGTAGAGGGCCATCAGGTGGATGACGTTGTCGCCGCCGTCGCCGATGAAGACGCTGCGGTTCTGCAGCGACAGCACACAGAGCATCGAGAGCACGGACATGGTCCGGGTGCGCCACCCGAGCATCAGCAGGGCGCTGGAGACGACGGCCAGCGCGTAGACGCCCTCGAACCACATCGGGCTGTCGGACCACAGGAGCGCGGTGAAGGCGTGGTTGTCGCCGGTCAGCTGCCGGGCCATCCCCCCGCTCCAGGGGGCGTCGGGCCCGTACAGCTCACGGCGGTTGGGCCACTCGCGGAGCAGGTAGCACAGCCAGACGAAGGAGAGGCCGATGCGGATGACGGCCGTCTGGTACGGGCCGAGTGAGGAGCCGGTGGCGCGGGCGAGCCCTCGCGTCAGAGAGTTGATCACCGGGTGCTCACCTCCGCGAGGTCGGCGGTGGTGACGGGCCACCAGCCCAGCACGCGGTAGACGGGCTTGGTGTCGGCCTTCTCGTCGCTCCACGGCGGCGGGGCGATGGCCGTGGTCACGGACCGCACCTGTACCCGCTCCACCGGACGACCGTCCCGTGCGGGGCCGAGCCGGGAGGCGACGATGCGGCGTATGTACTGCTCGGAGAGGCGGCCGCGCAGGCCGTTGGGCTGCTCACGGGCGTCGTGGGTGTTGGCGTAGAAGTCCCAGGCGCGGCGGAGTTCGTTCTGCCGCGTGTGGCTGGGGAGCGGGTTGTGGAGGATGGCGGCGCCGTCCTGTGCGGAGAGGTCGGTCCAGGGGGTGACGGTCGTCCGGCCGTCGGGGCCGCGCAGCTCGGCGCGGGCCTGGACGGCGACGTTCTGCTGGAGGGGGTTGGGGGCGAAGAACTTCCAGTTCTGTTCGTACTCCGGATAGACGTAGTCGTCGATCGCCGCCGCGTACTGCTTGCTGACCGTGTTCGGCGGCGCGACGTGCAGGAACATCATTCCCAGGTGTACGGCAGCCGCCAGGCCCACCACCGCGACGCCGGCCGCGACGACGATGCGTGACGGCAGGGACAGCCCCTCCAGTCCGGCGTCCCCGCCGGCCCGCTCGCGCCCGTCGTCCCTCTCCATACCCGCCCCGATTCCGCTCGCCGCACCGATGCCATGTGCACGCCGGGCGCCCCGGCGTGCACCCGAACGGTACCGACGCCGCCCCACGCGGCACAGCGCCCCCGGGTTATCCACAGGGTTGACAGGCCCCGGGCCCCGATCCACCATTGAACCGAACGATCGGTCGGTAGGGAGATACGGGAGAAGCGAGGGGGCACGGCATGACGACGATTGCGCCGGAGGCAAGGACACCCGAGGCGGTGTTCGAAGCCGCCGTGGCCGCCGACGAGCGCATCGAGCCACGCGACTGGATGCCCGACGCCTACCGCGCCACCCTGGTCCGCCAGATCGCCCAGCACGCCCACTCCGAGATCATCGGCATGCAGCCCGAGGCCAACTGGATCACTCGGGCGCCCTCGCTGCGGCGCAAGGCGATCCTCATGGCCAAGGTCCAGGACGAGGCGGGCCACGGCCTGTACCTCTACAGCGCCGCCGAGACCCTCGGCACGAGCCGCGAAGAGCTGCTCGACAAGCTGCACGCGGGCCGCCAGCGCTACTCCTCGATCTTCAACTACCCCACGCTGACCTGGGCGGACGTAGGTGCCATCGGCTGGCTCGTGGACGGCGCGGCCATCACCAACCAGGTCCCGCTGTGCCGCTGCTCCTACGGGCCCTACGCCCGCGCCATGGTCCGCATCTGCAAGGAGGAGTCCTTCCACCAGCGCCAGGGCTATGAACTGCTGCAGGCCCTGAGCAGGGGCACCGAGGCCCAGCACGCCATGGCCCAGGACGCGGTGGACCGCTGGTGGTGGCCCTCCCTGATGATGTTCGGCCCGCCCGACGACGAATCGGCGCACTCCGCCCAGTCCATGGCCTGGAAGATCAAGCGCCACTCCAACGACGAGCTGCGCCAGCGCTTCGTCGACATATGCGTCCCCCAGGCCGAGTCGCTGGGGCTCACGCTCCCCGACCCGGACCTGCGGTGGAACGAGGAGCGCGGACACCACGACTTCGGCGCCATCGACTGGGACGAGTTCCACGAGGTGCTCCGGGGCAACGGCCCCTGCAACGACCAGCGGATCAGCGTGCGCCGGCAGGCGCACGAGGAAGGCGCCTGGGTGCGCGAGGCAGCCGCCGCTTACGCGGCCAGGCATGGGGAGGCGAAGGCATGACCGGCACCGACTGGCCGCTGTGGGAGGTGTTCGTGCGCAGCAGGCGGGGCCTGTCGCACACCCACGCCGGCAGCCTGCACGCACCGGACGCGGAGATGGCGCTGCGCAACGCCCGCGATCTCTACACCCGGCGCTCCGAGGGCGTCTCGATCTGGGTGGTGCCCTCCACCGCGGTCACCGCCTCCTCGCCCGACGAGAAGGACCCCTTCTTCGAGCCCGCCGCCGACAAGCCCTACCGGCACCCCACCTTCTACGACATCCCCGAGGGGGTGCGGCACCTGTGACCGCCGCACTGGCTCTCGGCGACGACGCGCTGGTCCTTTCCCACCGGCTCGGCGAGTGGGCCGGGCACGCGCCCGTGCTCGAGGAGGACGTCGCCCTCGCCAACATCGCCCTCGATCTGCTCGGCCAGGCCCGCACCCTGCTCTCCCTCGTCGGCGACGAGGACGAGCTGGCCTTCCTCCGCGAGGAGCGCGCCTTCCGCAACGTCCAGCTCGTCGAGCAGCCCAACGGCGACTTCGCCCACACCATGGCCCGGCAGCTGTACTTCTCCGTCTACCAGCACCTGCTGTACGCGGAGCTGGCCGCCACGGACGGACCGCTGGCCCCCCTGGCGGCGAAGGCCGTCAAGGAGGTCGCCTACCACCGCGACCACGCCGAGCACTGGATCCTACGGCTCGGCGACGGAACGCAGGAGAGCCACGCCCGGATGCAGCACGGCCTGGACGCCCTGTGGCGGTTCACGGGCGAGCTGTTCGAGCCGGTCGAGGGCGTGCCCGTGGACTGGACCGCGCTGCGCGACGGCTGGCTGACCGGGGTGACGGGCGTCGTCGAGCAGGCCACCCTGACCCTCCCCGTCGGTCCTCAGGCGGGCGCGTGGACGGCGGGCGCGGGCCGGCAGGGCATCCACACCGAGCCGTTCGGCCGGATGCTCGCCGAAATGCAGCATCTGCACCGCAGCCACCCGGGGGCGACATGGTGAGCGCACCCACCCCCCTCGAAGAGGAACTCCGGGCCCTGGCCGGAGCCGTCCCCGACCCCGAGCTGCCGGTCCTGACCCTGGCGGAGCTGGGCGTGCTGCGCGCCCTGCACGTCACCGCCCCCGGCCATGTGGAGGTGGAGCTCACCCCCACCTACACCGGCTGCCCCGCGATAGAGACGATGTCGGCGGACATCGAGCGGGTGCTGCGCGAGCGCGGCATCCCCGAGGTCGAGGTGCGCACGGTCCTCGCCCCGGCCTGGTCCACGGACGACATCACCGCCGAAGGGCGGCGCAAGCTGGAGGAGTTCGGCATAGCGCCGCCGGGGCCGGCCGGCGCATCCGGTCCGGTCATGGTCGGCCTGGGCATCCGCTGCCCCCACTGCGGTTCCACCGACACCACGCTGCTGAGCCGCTTCTCCTCCACCGCCTGCAAGGCACTGCGCCGCTGCGAGGCCTGCCGCGAACCGTTCGACCACTTCAAGGAGTTGTGATGGCAGCGGCCCGCCATGGCGCCTTCCACCCGCTGCGGGTGGCAGCCGTCGAACCGCTCACCGACGACTCGGTCGCCGTGACCCTCGCGGTGCCCGCCGAGCTGCGCGAGACCTTCCGCCACGCACCGGGCCAGCACCTCGCCCTGCGCCGCACCGCGGGCGGCGCCGAGATACGCCGTACGTACTCCATCTGCGGACAGGCCCCGGGCCCGGACGGGCCGGGGACGCTACGGGTGGCGGTGCGGCTGGTGGACGGCGGGGTGTTCTCCACCTACGCGCTCAAGGAGCTGGCCACGGGGGACACCGTGGAGGTGATGGCACCGGCCGGACGGTTCGTGCTGGAGCCCCGCCCGGGGCACTTCGCCGCCATCGTCGGAGGCAGCGGCATCACTCCCGTGCTGTCCATCGTCTCGACCCTGCTGGCGCGCGAGCCCCAGGCACGGTTCTGCCTGATCCGCAGCGATCGCACCACCGCCTCGACGATGTTCCTGGACGAGGTCGCCGACCTCAAGGACCGCTATCCGGACCGGTTCCAGCTCATACAGACCCTCTCCCGCGAGGAGCAGCAGGCCGGTCCCGCCTCCGGGCGGCTGGACGAGGAACGGCTGGCCCGGCTGCTGCCGGCACTGGTGCCGGTGGAAGCGGTCGACGGCTGGTTCCTGTGCGGGCCCTTCGGGCTGGTGCGGGGTGCCGAGCGGGCGCTGCGCGGGCTCGGGGTCGCCCGGGACCGGATCCACCAGGAGATCTTCCATGTGGAGGAGGCCCCGCCCGGCGCCCAGGCGCCCACGGCGGTGGCTCCGGCGCCCGAGCACAGCACGGTGACCGCGAAGCTGGACGGACGGGGCGGCAGCTGGCCGGTGCGGGACGGGGAGTCGCTGCTGGAGACCGTGCTGCGCAACCGGGCCGACGCGCCGTACGCCTGCAAGGGCGGGGTGTGCGGGACGTGCCGGGCCTATCTGGTCTCGGGCGAGGTGCGCATGGACCGCAACTTCGCGCTGGAGCAGGAGGAGCTGGACGCCGGGTATGTGCTGGCCTGCCAGTCGCATCCGGTCACGGAGAAGGTGGAGCTGGACTTCGACCGCTGAGCCTGTTCCCAATTCCGGGCGCCTGCCCTACCTTGACCTCGACTTGACGGACCGTCAGATCCATAGAGCCGGGCCGGCACGGCGGGCGAGAGGAGCGGGGCGCAGTGGACTTCACCTTCACCGAGGAACAGCGGGCCGTGGTCGAGGCGGCCCAAGCCGTGCTGGCCGGGGTCGCTCCCGACGGAGTACCCAGCCCCGCCCTGGTCCCGGGTGCCGTCGCCGAGGACATCGACCGCGCCCTGTGGCGCCGGCTCGCCGACGCCGATCTGCTGAGCCTGCCGCTGCCGGCCGAGCACGGCGGCGCGGGGCTCGGGCCGATCGCCCTGTGCCTGCTGCTGCGCGAGGCCGGCAAGGTCCTGGCCCGCGTCCCGCTCCTGGAGACGGGCGCGGCCGCCCTGGCCCTGCGCACCTACGGCTCGCCCGCCGCGCACCGGCTGCTGCCCCTGATCGGCCGGGGCGAGCTCGTCGTCACCGTGGCCTCCAGCGGCCGCACCGGCCATGACGCGGCCGAACTGGCCGTCACCGCCCGCTCCGACAGCGACGGGCACTGGCTCCTCGACGGCGTCCAGACCGCCGTCCCCTGGGCCCGCAGCGCCGACCGCGTCCTGCTTCCCGCCCACACCGCCACGGGCCGCACCGTGCTGGCCCTGATGTCCCCCGGCCTGCCCGGCATCTCCCTCACCGACCAGGTCTCCACCAACGGCGAGCGCTATGCCGAGATCAGCCTGGACTCCGTGCGCGTCGACGGCGAGGACGTCATCAGCGCGGACGGCGCCTGGGAGTGGCTGCGCGGCGTCCTGACGACCGGCACCTGCGCCCTGGCGCTCGGCGTCGGCACGGCCGCGGCCCGGATGACCAGTGCGTACGCGAGCAAGCGCGAGCAGTTCGGCCATCCCATCGCCACGTTCCAGGCGGTCGCGGTCCAGGCGGCCGACCGCTACATCGATCTCCAGGCGATGGAGGCCGCCCTCTGGCAGGCCGCGTGGCGGATCGAGTCCGGCGCGCCCGGCGCGCTCCCGGCCGCCGCCGACATCGCCGTCGCCAAGATCTGGGCCTCGGAAGGGGTGCGCAGGATCGTCCAGACCGCACAGCATCTGCACGGCGGCTTCGGCGCGGACACCGACTACGCCCTGCACCGCTACCACGCCTGGGCCAAGCAGCTGGAGCTCTCGCTGGGCCCGGCCGCCGCCCACGAGGAGGCCCTGGGCGACCTGCTGGCCGCCCACCCGCTCGGCTGAGGCCGGGACGAACGAGTGAAGCCCCCGGCCGCCGAACAGCCGGCCGGGCCGGCTGCCCGCTCGCTAGATGACCGCGCCGACGGCGCCGTCCGCCGCCACGACCGGGCGGCCCGCGGCGGCCCAGTCCTGCATGCCGCCGGCCACGTTCGCCGCGTCCAGGCCCTGCTGCACCAGATACGCGGTGACCTGCGCCGAACGGCCGCCGGAGCGGCAGATGACGTTGATCCGGCCGCCCTCGGGGGCCTTCTCCGTCAGATCACCGAAGCGCGCCACGAAGTCGCTCATCGGGATGTGCAGCGCACCCTCGGCGTGCCCTGCCTGCCACTCGTCGTCCTCGCGGACGTCCAGCAGGAAATCATCGGACGAGAGAGCGTCGACAGCGACCGTGGGAACACCGGAACCAAACATGCCCCCGACGCTACCCGACCAGCGAGGCCAGCCGGGCCTCCCGCTCGGCGATCTGCGCCACGAGCCCGTCGGCGATCTCCGCCAGCAGCCCGTCCGGGTCGTCCGGCGCCATTTTGATCATCGCGCCGATCGCGGACGACTCCAGCTCCGCCGCCACCGCCGCCAGCAGCTCCTTGCGCGCGGCCAGCCACTCCAGCCGTTCGTAGAGCTCCTCGCCGCGGCTCGGGCGCCGCTGCGCGGGCAGCGGACCGGCCGCCCACTCCTCGGCCAGCTCCCGCAGCAGCACCTCGTTGCCGTCGCCGTACGCGGCGTTCACCCGCACGATGAAGGCCTCGCGCCGCTGCCGGTCGGCCTCGTCCAGCGCCAGGTCGGGATGGGCCTTGCGGACCAGCTCACGGAACGCGCGCCGGGCCTCGTCGCTGGGCCGCACCCGCTTGGGCGGCTGCACCGGCCGCTCGGTCAGCATCGCGGACGCCTCGGGCGAGAGGCCCTCGCTGTCCATCCAGCCGCCGAACAGCTGCTCCACCTCCGGCATCGGCTGCACCAGCCCCCGGGCCTCCCGGGCCCGCCGCAGGTCCTCGGCGTCGCCCGAGCGCGCCGCGACCGCCTCCGCGATCAGCGCCTCCAGCTCGTCGAGTCGGGCGTACATCGGGCCGAGGCGCTGGTGGTGCAGCCGGGAGAAGTTCTCGACCTCCACCCGGAAGGTCTCCACCGCGATCTCGAACTCGATCAGCGCCTGCTCTGCCGTCCGCACGGCCTGCGCGAGCCGCTCGGCGGCGGGATCCTCGGCCTGGCTCTGTTCGGCTTCCGCATTCGTCACCCGCCCAGCGTACGAGGTGGGCCGACGGGCCGGAGCACGCTCCTCGATCACCGGAGAGGCGAATTCCGGCCCTTCCGACGCGGCCCTTCCGACCAGGGCGGATCCCCTCCCGCGGGACGGATCCGCCCAGAGCGGCACACCCCCGTCCTACACTCCCGTCTCCGCCGCCAGCCGCCCGCCGCGCACCGCCGCGACCAGCTCCGCGTGGTCCGCCTCCGTACGGTCCGCGTAGGCCATGGCGAAGGAGGCGACGGCCTCGTCCAGCTCGTCCCCCTTGCCGCAGTAGCCGGCTATCACCAGAGGATCCGCGCTGTGCGCGTGCGCCCGGGCCAGCAGCGCCCCCGTCATCCGCGCGTAGTCGTCGATCTCGCCGGGAGCCAGGGCCGCCGGGTCCACGCTCCCCTTGCGGTTGCGGAACTGCCGCACCTGGTACGGCCGCCCCTCGACCGTCGTCCAGCCCAGCAGCACATCGCTGACAACCTGCATCGACTTCTGCCCGAGCACCACGCGCCGCCCCTCGTGCCCGGCGGTCCCCGCGGGGAAGCCCGCCTTCTGCGCGTACGGCAGCAGGACCGAGGGCCGCGCCTCCTTCACCTGCAGCACCAGCGCCTCGCCCCGGTGGTCGAGCAGCAGCACCACATAGGACCGCAGCCCCACGCTGCCCGTCCCCACCACCCGGAACGCCACGTCCTGTATCTCGTGCCGGGCCAGCAGCGGCAGCAGATCCACCGGCAGCGTGCCCACGTACTCGCCGAGCGAGGACGCCACCGCCGCCGCCTCCCGCTCGGGCACCCGGCGCAGCACGGGCGGGGCGTCCACGAACCGCCGCCCGCCCCGGCCGTCCCGCTCGGTGGCCTTCGCCGCGAAGCGCGCGCTCGTGTTCCGCCGGGCCTTCTCCGCGACCCGCTCCAGCGTGCCCATCAGCTGGTGGGCGTCGGCGTGGGAGACGAGTTCCTCATCCGCGATGGCGTTCCACGCCGCGGTCGCCGGCATGCGGGCCAGCAGTCGCATCGTGTGCCGGTAGGCGCCCACCGCGTCCCGCGCCGCGGCCCGGCAGCCGGGCTCGTCCGCCCCCGCCTCCCGGCCGGCCAGCACCAGCGAGGCGGCGAGCCGCTTCACGTCCCACTCCCACGGTCCGTGGAGGGTCTCGTCGAAGTCGTTCAGGTCGATGACCAGTTCGCCGCGGGCGTCGCCGTACAGCCCGAAGTTGGCGGCGTGCGCGTCGCCGCAGAGCTGGGCGCCCACGCCGGTGACGGGCGAGTCCGCCAGGTCGTAGCCCATCAGCCCGGCCGAGCCGCGCAGGAAGGCGAAGGGGGAGGCGGCCATGCGGCCGACGCGGATCGGCGTCAGCTCGGACAGCCGGCCGGCGTTGGCGGCCTCGACCGACTCCACCGCGCCGGGACGCCCGGCCCCGGGCTTCCAGTCCGCGTGCGCGGACCTGGGCACCCGCTCCCGCAGCGCCTTCCCGGCGGCCTTGCCGGCCCTGCGGCTCTCACCCCCGGCCACCGGCCGAGCGAATCCCGGTACGTACGGCAGTCGCGACATCGCGGCGCCACCTCCCCTTCACCACGGCGCGGCCTCGCGCGGGCGTCAACTGCCCCTGACCGTACCGTCGCGTCCCCGGGCGCACAGGAGGTGTGGGTGCCGCATCTCACAGCGCGAACGGCGCGGGACGCGGCACGCGGAACACGCCCGCGAAACCGGCGATGGACAACGGGCCGGCAGCGCGGAAGGAGGCCGGAGAGAACGGCCGGGAAAAAGCCGCGGGGAAAGCACCGGGGAAAAACAAAGCTCCCCAGGTCCGAAGACCTGGGGAGCGATGGTGCGCGAGGGGGGAGTTGAACCCCCACGCCCTTTCGGGCACTGGAACCTGAATCCAGCGCGTCTGCCTATTCCGCCACCCGCGCATGGGTGCGTCTTCCGGTTTCTGGACCTTTGCCCGGCGTTTCCGCCCGGTTCGTGTCCGTTCGCCTTTCGACATGCAGAACATTAGCACGCTCCGGAGGGTGCCTTCACACGCGTTGCCGACCGCCCGTGGCCCGGGGGGCCGCGAGGAGGGCTCCGGTTGCGGGACACTGGCGTCAGGCCGCCTCTACGATCCCCCGTAGGCGGGCGCGCGAAGGCGACACTCGTCACTCCTGGCGCCGAAGGGGAACCAGCCGTTTTCCCGACGCGTGGATACGATCAGTAAGCAGTATCAGGAACGACACTGAGCATCAGAGACGTCACTGAGGGAAGGAGGTGCCCCGTGGGAGTACTGAAGCGCTTCGAGCAGCGACTCGAGGGTCTCGTGAACGGCACCTTCGCCAAGGTGTTCAAGTCCGAGGTGCAGCCTGTCGAGATCGCGGGCGCACTCCAGCGGGAGTGCGACAACAACGCCACGATCTGGAACCGTGACCGCACCGTCGTCCCGAACGACTTCATCGTCGAACTGAGCGCACCTGACTTCGAGCGGCTCAGCCCGTACTCGGGCCAGCTCGGCGACGAGCTGTCCGGCATGGTCCGCGACTACGCCAAACAGCAGCGGTACACCTTCATGGGGACCATCAAGGTCCACCTGGAGAAGGCCGACGATCTCGACACCGGTCTGTACCGGGTGCGCAGCCGCACCCTCGCCTCCAGCGAGTCGCAGGACCCGCACGGCCGGCCGCAGGCCGGGCCGCGCACCTCGGGCGGAGCCGTCACCAACGGCGCCGGCTACCCGGCGCAGCCCGCCGGCCCGCCGCCCATGCCCACGTCCCCGCCGCCCGGCGCCCGCCCCCAGCCGCGCAGTGGCGGTCCGGGGCCCGGCGCCGTACCGGGGACGCAGACGCGCCGCTGGATCGAGATCAACGGCACCCGTCACCAGATCTCGCGGCCCACCCTGGTGCTGGGCCGCAGCACCGAAGCGGACGTACGCATCGACGACCCCGGCGTCTCCCGCCGGCACTGCGAAATCCGGGTCGGCACCCCCGCGACGGTCCAGGACCTGGGGTCGACCAACGGCATCGTGGTGGACGGACAGCACACCACGCGCGCTACGCTCCGCGACGGCTCGCGCATCGTCGTGGGCAGCACCACCATCGTTTATCGGCAAGCCGAAGGGTGAAGCGGGGGCAATGTCAGAGCTGACCCTCACGGTCATGCGGTTGGGTTTCCTCGCCGTACTGTGGCTGTTCGTCATCGTGGCCGTACAGGTCATCCGCAGCGATCTGTTCGGGACCCGCGTCACACAGCGCGGATCCCGTCGCGGCGGTGACGGCGGACGGCCGCAGCGCGCGCAGCAGCAACAGCAGCAGCAGACCGCGCCGCCGCAGCAGCGCCAGCAGCAGGCCGGCGGCCGCCGTGCCGACCGCGGCCGCCGTGGCGCGCCCACCAAGCTGGTGGTCTCCGAAGGAACCCTCACCGGCACCACCGTCGCCCTGCAGGGCCAGACGATCTCCCTCGGTCGCGCGCACGACTCGACGATCGTGCTGGACGACGACTACGCCTCCAGCAGGCATGCCAGGATCTATCCCGACCGCGACGGCCAGTGGATCGTCGAGGACCTCGGGTCGACCAACGGCACGTATCTCGACCGCACCCGGCTGACCACTCCGACCCCGATCCCGCTCGGCGCGCCGATCCGTATCGGCAAGACCGTCATCGAGCTGCGGAAGTAGTAGGACCCATGACGACCGGAGGGTGGGCAGCGTGGCTGGGAAGGGGCTGTACCCGGAGCCGACGGGCGAGGTGCGCATGAGTCTGTCTCTGCGTTTCGCCGCCGGATCGCACAAGGGCATGATCCGGGAGGGCAACGAGGATTCCGGTTATGCCGGCCCCCGGCTGCTCGCCATCGCCGACGGCATGGGCGGCCAGGCCGCCGGTGAGGTCGCCTCCTCCGAGGTGATCTCCACTCTGGTCACGCTCGACGACGACGTCCCGGGCTCCGACATCCTCACCTCCCTCGGCAGTGCCGTGCAGCGGGCCAACGAGCAGCTGCGCGTCATGGTCGAGGAGGACCCGCAGCTCGAGGGCATGGGCACCACGCTCACCGCGCTGCTGTGGACCGGGCAGCGCCTGGGCCTGGTGCACGTCGGCGACTCGCGCGCGTACCTGCTGCGCGACGGCGTCCTCACGCAGATCACCCAGGACCACACCTGGGTGCAGCGCCTGGTCGACGAGGGCCGCATCACCGAGGAAGAGGCCACCACCCACCCGCAGCGCTCCCTGCTGATGCGCGCGCTGGGCAGCGGCGACCACGTGGAGCCGGACCTGTCGATCCGCGAGGTGCGGGCCGGCGACCGCTATCTGATCTGCTCCGACGGGCTCTCCGGTGTCGTCAGCCACCAGACGATGGAAGAGGCGCTCGCCAGCTACCAGGGGCCGCACGAGACGGTTCAGGAGCTCATCCAGCTCGCCCTGCGCGGCGGCGGCCCGGACAACATCACCTGCATCGTCGCCGACGTCCTCGACGTCGACGGCGGTGACACGCTCGCCGGACAGCTCAACGACACGCCCGTGGTCGTCGGCGCGGTCGCCGAGAACCAGCTGCAGCTGGGCGACGACGGCGCCATGCAGACCCCGGCCGGCCGTGCCGCCGAGCACGCCCGCGCCCACCGGCCCGTACCGTCGCAGGACGGCCCGCACGGCGGCTTCGGGCCGCCCGGCAGCGGCGAGCCGGGCATGGGCGGGATGCCGGACGGCGCGTTCGGCCCGTTCACGGACGAGGACTTCGTCAAGCCGCGCCGCAAGGGCAAGTGGCTCAAGCGGTCGCTGATCATCGCGCTCGCGCTCGGTGTCATCGGCGGCGGCCTGTACGGCGGCTACCAGTGGACCCAGACGCAGTACTACGTGGGCGCCAAGGACAACGACCACGTGGCCGTCTACCAGGGCATCAACCAGGACCTGGCGTGGGTGAGCCTGAGCAAGCTGTACAAGGACCACCCCGAGATCGAACTCAAGTACCTCCCCGTCGACCAGCGCAGCCGTGTCGTGGACACGATCGCGGTCGGCAGCCGGGACCAGGCCCTGCAGAAGGCCAGGGAACTCGGCACGCTCGCCGGCGCCTGCAAGAAGGAAGACGAGCGGCGCAAGGCCGAGCAGCAGCAGCGCGAGAGCGAGAAGCAGAACACCGACCGGACCGGCGGCACGGCCAAGGATCCCGCCAAGGACTCGGCGGAGGCCCGCGCGGGCGCCGCCCAGGCCTCGCCGACCCCGGCTCCGGGCCCCACCCTCAGCGAGGAAGAGCAGAAGTTGGTCCCGCAGTGCAGCAGCGCTCAGCAGTAAAGCCGTAAGGGGCCACGACGCCATGTCAGCGATTCCACCCATGCCGAACACCACCAATACGACGATCAGCAGTGCGGGCCCGCCGAGCAGGCGCAACACCGAGCTCGCCCTGCTGGGCTTCGCCGTGCTCATCTCCTGCTTCGCCTACGCCAACGTCGGCCTGGCCCTGGACGGCGAGATGCCCACGGGCATGCTCGGCTACGGCATCGGGCTCGGCCTGCTGGCGGGCGTCGGTCATCTGGTGGTGCGGAAGTTCGCCCCGTACGCCGACCCGCTGCTGCTGCCGCTGGCCACGTTCCTCAACGGCATCGGCCTGGTCATCATCTGGCGGCTCGACCAGTCGCCGCGCCTTCAGGCCCGTAAGTTCTTCACCGCCAGCGCGACGAACCAGCTGCTGTTCTCGGCACTGGGCATCGCGCTGTTCGTGGCGGTGCTGATCCTGCTGAAGGACCACCGCATCCTCCAGCGCTACACCTACATCTCCATGGTGGTGGCGCTGATCCTGCTGGTGGCCCCGATGTTCTTCCCCGCGAAGTTCGGCGCCCGCATCTGGATCACCATCCCGGGTCTGGGCTCGATCCAGCCGGGCGAGTTCTCCAAGATCGTCCTGGCGATCTTCTTCGCCGGCTATCTGATGGTGAAACGTGACGCCCTGGCCCTGGCCAGCCGCCGCTTCATGGGCCTGTACCTGCCGCGCGGCCGTGACCTCGGCCCGATCCTGGCGGTCTGGGCGTTCTCCATCCTGATCCTGGTCTTCGAGACCGACCTCGGCACCTCGCTGCTGTTCTTCGGCATGTTCGTCGTGATGCTCTACGTCGCGACCGAGCGCACCAGCTGGATCGTCTTCGGTCTGCTGATGTCGGCCGTCGGCGCGGTCGCCGTGTCGACCTTCGAGCACCACGTCCAGCAGCGCGTCGACGCCTGGCTGCACCCCTTCGACGCGTTCAAGGACGGCAGCTCCGACCAGATCGCGCAGGCGCTGATGGCCTTCGGCTCCGGCGGCGTGTTCGGCACCGGCTGGGGCCAGGGCCACTCGGACCTCATCGGCTTCGCCGCCAACTCCGACTTCATCCTGGCCACGGTCGGCGAGGAGCTGGGCCTGGCCGGCGTCATGGCCATACTCCTGGTCTACGGCCTGATCGTGGAGCGCGGCGTACGCACCGCGCTGGCCGCCCGCGACCCGTTCGGCAAGCTGCTCGCCACCGGCCTGTCCGGCGCCTTCGCCATCCAGGTCTTCGTGGTCGCCGGCGGTGTCATGGGCCTCATCCCGCTGACCGGTATGACCATGCCGTTCATGGCGCAGGGTGGTTCCTCGGTCATCGCCAACTGGGCGCTCATCGCCGTGCTCATCAAGATCAGCGACACCGCGCGCCGCCCCGCGCCCGCCCCCGCTCCCTCCCCCGACGCCGAGATGACCCAGGTGGTCCGCCCGTGAACAAGCCCGTGCGCCGGATCGCCATCTTCTGCGGCCTGCTCGTCCTGGCACTGATGATCCGCGACAACTGGATCCAGTTCGTCCAGGCCGACGAGCTCAAGGCCAACAAGCACAACCGCCGCGTCACGATCGCCCGCTACAGCCAGCCGCGGGGCAACATCATCGTCGACGGCCAGGCCGTCACCGGCTCCCAGGAGACCGGTGGCATCGACTTCAAGTACAAGCGCACCTACAAGAACGGCGAGATGTGGGCTCCGGTCACGGGCTACAGCTCGCAGGTGTTCGACGCCAACCAGATCGAGAAGCTCGAGGACAAGGTCCTGACGGGCGACGACGACCGGCTGTTCTTCAACCGGACCGTCGACATGATCACCGGCAAGGGCAAGAAGGGCGGTGACGTGATCACCACCCTCAACACCAAGGCCCAGGAGGCCGCCTTCAAGGGCCTCGGGGACAAGAAGGGCGCCGTCGCCGCCATCGACCCGCGCACCGGCAAGATCCTCGCCCTGGCCTCCACGCCCTCGTACGACCCCTCGCGCATCGCCGGGGCCCAGGACGACAAGGCGTGGAAGGAGCTGCAGGCCGACAAGAGCCAGCCGATGCTCAACCGGGCGCTGAAGCAGACCTACCCGCCGGGCTCCACCTTCAAGGTCGTCACCGCCGCCGCGGCGCTGGAGAACGGCCTCTACAAGGACGTCGACTCCAAGACCGACTCGCCGCTGCCGTGGATCCTGCCCGACACCCGTGTCGCGCTGGAGAACGAGGGCAACATCCCCTGCAAGGAAGCCTCCCTGCGGGTGGCCCTGCAGTACTCGTGCAACACCGTCTTCGGCAAGATCAGCGCCGACCTCGGCAACAAGAAGATGATGGAGACGGCGGAGAAGTTCGGCTTCAACAAGCCGGTCGACACGCCCGTGCGCGCCGTGCCCAGCGTCTACCCCAAGGACAACCGGCCGCAGAACGCCATGGCCGGCATCGGCCAGGCCTCCAACCGCGCCACCCCGCTGCAGATGGCCATGGTCGCCGCCGCGGTCGCCAACAACGGCAAGCTCATGGAGCCGTACATGGTCGACAAGCTGCGCGCGCCGAACCTGAACGTGATCGAGCACCACACGCCGAAGGAAATGAGCCAGCCGATCTCCGCCGACAACGCGCGGAAGCTGCAGAGCATCATGGAGACGGTCGTCGAGAAGGGCACCGGAACCGCCGCTCAGATCAATGGCGTCAAGGTGGGTGGCAAGACCGGTACCGCTCAGCACGGTGTCGACAACAGCGGCAACCCCTACGCGTGGTTCCTGTCCTACGCGAAGACCGGCGACGGCTCGCCGGTCGCCGTCGCCGTCGTCATCGAGGGCTCGGAGACGGTCCGTGACGACATCGCCGGTGGCAAGCTCGCGGCGCCCATCGCGAAGAGCGTGATGGAAGCGGTGCTCAAGACGGAGAAGTGATCCGGCTCACCCTCCGCAGCCGATCACTGCTTTCGTCGGTACCGGTCGTATATCGGGTGGCCGTCGCGCCCGGAAGCTGCCCTGCGTGCCGGGTACGGTATGCCGGACAGCACACCGCCGGACGTGACGTAGGTGCGGTCAGGAAACGGAAGGGCTGGAGCTATGGAAGAGCCGCGTCGCCTCGGCGGCCGGTACGAGCTGGGCTCGGTGCTCGGTCGCGGTGGCATGGCCGAGGTCTACCTCGCCCACGACACCCGGCTCGGCCGCACCGTCGCCGTGAAGACGTTGCGGGTGGACCTCGCCCGCGACCCGTCCTTCCAGGCCCGGTTCCGCCGTGAGGCCCAGTCGGCCGCCTCGCTCAACCACCCGTCGATCGTCGCCGTGTACGACACCGGCGAGGACTACGTGGACGGGGTCTCGATCCCGTACATCGTCATGGAGTACGTCGACGGGTCCACCCTGCGCGAGCTGCTGCACTCCGGCCGCAAGCTGCTGCCCGAGCGGTCGCTGGAGATGACCATCGGCGTCCTGCAGGCGCTGGAGTACTCCCACCGGGCCGGCATCGTCCACCGTGACATCAAGCCGGCCAACGTGATGCTGACCCGCACCGGTCAGGTCAAGGTCATGGACTTCGGCATCGCCCGCGCGATGGGCGACTCCGGCATGACGATGACTCAGACGGCCGCGGTCATCGGCACCGCCCAGTACCTCTCGCCCGAGCAGGCCAAGGGCGAGCAGGTCGACGCGCGTTCCGACCTCTACTCCACGGGCTGCCTGCTCTACGAGCTGCTGACGGTCCGTCCGCCCTTCGTGGGCGACTCGCCGGTGGCCGTGGCCTACCAGCACGTGCGGGAGGAGCCGAACCCGCCGAGCATCCACGACCCCGAGATCACGCCCGAGATGGACGCCATCGTCCTCAAGGCGCTGACCAAGGACCCGGACTACCGCTACCAGTCGGCCGACGAGATGCGCGCCGACATCGAGGCGGCCCTGGAGGGCCAGCCCGTGGCGGCGACCGCCTCCATGGGTGTCGTGGGCTACGGCACCGAGGACCAGCCCACCACCATGCTGCGGCCGCAGGACCACGTGGGCGCGCCCGGGCAGACCTCGATGATGCCGCCCGTCGCCGACGGCGGCGGCTACGGCGGTTACGACGACGGCTCCGGCGGCGGACACCGCGGCGGTGGCGGCAAGAAGAGCAACCTCTCCACCATCCTGCTGGTGGTGGCGGGCGTTCTGGTGCTCGTCGGCGCGATCTTCATCGGCAAGTCGCTCTTCAGCGGCGGCGGCAACAACTCCCAGGTGACGGTGCCGCCGCTGGTCGGCCAGACGCTGGCGGAGGCTCAGCGGTCGGGCGAGAACGGCGGCTTCAAGGTCGCCGAGGGCGAGAAGAAGTTCTGCGACCAGCCCAAGGGCAAGATCTGCGACCAGAACCCCAAGGCGGGCTCCAAGGTGGAGCGCGACAGCGAGGTCAAGGTCGTCGTCTCCCAGGGCGCGGAGAAGGTCTCGGTGCCGGACGTGCTCGGCGCCTCCTTCGACGAGGCGAAGGCCACGCTCGAGGGCAAGGGCTTCACCGTCCGGCAGAAGCAGAAGGAGTCCGAGCGGACCCCTAACACCGTTCTCGACCAGGACCCCAAGAGCGGGGAGAAGGCCGAGAAGGGCACGGAGATCACCCTCACGGTCGCCGCCCAGGCCGCGACCAAGACGGTCCCCTCCGTCGTCGGCCAGATGTTCGACGCCGCGAAGAAGCAGCTCTCCGACAACGGCTTCCAGGTCGTCAAGGAGGACGAGGAGAACTCCGACAAGCCGGCCGGCACGGTCGTGCGGCAGAGCCCGGACGGCAACACCTCGGCGCGCCAGGGCTCCACGGTGACCCTCTTCGTCTCGAAGGGCGGGGCGCAGAAGTCGACCGTGCCCGGCGTGGTCAACCAGAAGCTCAAGGACGCCAGGAAGGCGCTGACGGACGCGGGCCTGAAGGTCGGCAACATCACCGGCCCGCAGGACGACAACGCCATCGTGCTGGTCACCGACCCGGCGGCCAACGCCCAGGTGCCCAAGGACACCCCGGTCAACCTCACCACGGTGGCCGGTCCCGGCGGCGCCAGCGGCGGCCCCGCGGGCCAGACCGGCGGTCAGACGGGCGGCCAGGACATCGGCGGCCTCTTCGGCGGCCTGACCGGCGGCCGGCACTGACGAGTGGCCCTACGGGACCGTTACGGGCCCGTGGACGCCCGTTGAACGCACCGGAGCCCCGGCAACCCCTCTGGGGGGCCGGGGCTTCGTGCTGTGTGCCCTACGGGCCGTCAGCGCAGTTCCTTGGGCGGGGTGCGCTTGGCGTCGACCTTCTCGGTGCGCTCCAGCTCGGCCCAGACGACGTAGCGGTAGTCGGAGGTGTAGACGGGCGTGCACGTGGTCAGGGTCAGGAAGCGGCCAGGGGCCGTCTTCCCCGAATCCTTGGGCACCGGGTCGATGACGTCGACGTTGAAGCGGGAGGTCTGCTTCAGGTCGGCGTAGACCTTGTAGACGTACCAGGTGTCGCGCGTCTCGAAGACGACCGGGTCACCGGTCCTGATCTTGTCGATGTTGTGGAACTTCGCGCCGTGCCCGTCGCGGTGCGCGGCCAGCGTGAAGTTGCCCTGCTTGTCCCAGGGCATGCCCGACTTCACGGGCTCGCGGTAGTAGCCGGCGACGCCCTCGTTGAGGACCTTGCCGCCGGTGCCGGCCTTGACCAGCACCTCGCCGTTGCGCATGGCCGGTACGTGCAGGAAGCCGATGCCGTCCTTGGTGTCCAGGGCGCCGGGGCCCGTGGACCTCGCCCAGTGGTCGCGCACCTGGTTGCCCTGCTTCTTGGCCTCGCGGTCGGCCAGGACGTTCGTCCACCACAGGGAGTAGACGACGAAGAGGGCCATGATCACGCCTGCGGTGATCAGCAGCTCGCCGATGACGCCGACGGTGGCGGCGATCCGCCCCCGTACGCGGTCAGTCCGTGCCACAGACGTTCGTACCCCGCTTCGCTGTTCTCGCGTGTCTCAGTTGACGAGAGCGTCCGGCTTACCCTCGGTCCGGGGCCGCTCGTCGACCATCTTGCCCCACACGATCATGCGGTAGGTACTGGTGAACTCCGGGGTGCAGGTGGTCAGCGTGATGTAGCGGCCGGGCCTGGTGAAGCCCGATCCGGCGGGCACGGGGTCGATGACCCGGACGTTCGCGGGCGACGTCTGGTCCAGTCGGCTGGTCATCTCATAGGTGTAGAAGGCGCTCTTCGTCTCCACGACGATCTTGTCGCCGGGCTTCAGCTGGTTGACGTAGCGGAACGGTTCGCCGTGGGTGTTGCGATGCCCGGCCAGCGCGAAGTTGCCCTGCTTGTCCCAGGGCATCGCGGTCTTGAGCGCGCCGGGCCCGTCGCCCTCGTAGTGCCCCACCATGCCCCGGTCGAGCACCTTGTGCTTGTTGATGCCCTGGGCGATGGGGGCCTTCACGTCCAGGCGGGGGATGTAGATGATCGCGAAGCCCTGGCCCGGCGAGAACGCCCCCGCGTCCCGGTCGGGGCCGCCGCCCTTCTCCCAGCTGTTCTGCAGATGACTGGCGGCGCCGCCCGCCTGCCGCTGGGCGATGACGTTCGTCCACCACAGCTGGTAGGCGACGAACAGCAGCATGACGAGGCCCAGGGTGATGAACAGCTCGCCGACGAGCCGGCTCACGATCACGCCGACGCTGTCCTTGCGGGCGCGCGCGGCGCGCTGGGCGGCCTTGCGCCGCTCGGCACGCCCCCCGGTGACCACCGGCGGCGCGGGCTCCACACGGCGCAAGGTGATCGTCGCGTCGTCCTCCGGCGGCAGGGGCTGGGAGACGTACCCCGTGCCGTAGGACGTCGGCCGCGCGGCCAGGAGGGGGTCCTGCTCGGGCCGGAGTGCGGTCACGCCCCGCCCTTGCCCACCACCGGTGCGAGCCCGGCCGAGCGTTCCACCGCCCCCATGTCGCCGCAGGCGACCAGCCAGTTGGCGAGCATCCGGTGCCCGAACTCGGTGAGCACGGACTCGGGGTGGAACTGCACGCCCTCGACGGGCAGGTCGCGGTGGCGCAGGCCCATGGCGATGCCGTTCTCGGTCCAGGCGGTGATCTCCAGCTCGTCCGGCCAGTGGTCCCGCTCGACGGCCAGGGAGTGGTAGCGGGTGGCCGTGAAGGGCGAGGGCAGGCCGTTGAAGACGCCCTTGCCCTCGTGGGTCACCGGCGAGGTCTTGCCGTGCAGCAGCTCGGGGGCGCGGTCGACGACGCCGCCGTAGGCGACGGCCATCGACTGCATGCCCAGGCAGACCCCGAAGACCGGCACCCCCGTCCTCGCGCAGTGGCGCACCATGTCGATGCAGACCCCGGCCTGTTCGGGCGCGCCCGGGCCGGGGGACAGCAGGACGCCGTCGAAGCCGTCCTGGGCGTGGGCCGGCTCGACCTCGTCGTTGCGGCGCACTTCGCACTCGGCGCCGAGCTGGTAGAGGTACTGGACGAGGTTGAAGACGAAGCTGTCGTAGTTGTCCACGACCAGGATGCGCGCGCTCACCGCGTTACCGCCATTCCGTCGTTGCACTGCCGGCCGGCAGGCCGTTGTCGACCGTCACGTCATTGAACGGCAGCAGCGGTTCCGCCCAGGGGAAGACGTACTGGAAGAGGGCGTAGACGATCGCCAGCACGAGCAGCAGCGAGATCAGCGCCTTCACCCATGCGTTGCCCGGCAGATGACGCCAGATCCAGACGTACATGTGTCCCTACTTGCCGATGACGTAGTCGGTGGACCGTAGTCGATGGTCGATTGCAGCACCAGACTAAGGGGCCGAACCCCGTGGAGGAGGGTCAGCCGGACAAAGCGGCGGGCCTGCCGTCGGTGGCGGGCCGGGTCGCCTCGAGGTGGGCCCAGACGATGAGCCGGTGGCTGTGCCCCCACTCCGGTTCACAGGTCGTCAGCGTCAGGTAGCGGCCGGGCTCGCGGTAGCCGGACCGGGCGGGCACGGGGTCGATCACACCGGTGTCGGTGGGCAGCGTCCGGTACGGGCGGGTGTCGACGCGGTAGGTGAACCAGGTCGTGCCGTCGGTGAGGATCACCGCGTCGCCGGGGCGCAGGGACGGGAGGTCCTTGAAGGGGTCGCCGTAGGTGCGGCGGTGGCCGGCGACCGCGAAGTTGCCGCTCTCCCCGAGCCCGGCGGTGCGCTCGTAGTGGCCGAGGCCCTTCTTGAGCAGCTCGGTTCCGGTGCCGTGGAGGACGGGCTTGGCCCAGCCGGCGCCGAAGCGGGGGATGTACATGACGGCGAAGGGGGCGCCCGGGCGGTAGGAGGCGCCCGGCGCGGCGGGCGGGACCTGCCGGCCGGCCTCCGCGGGCGGGGCGGTGGCCCGGCCCTCGCCCTGCTCGCCGCGGGCGGGGGGCGTCGCCGGTGGCGGTGCCGGCCGGCCGTCGGACGGGGTGGCGGCGGGGCCGGGGGACGGGTCCCGGTCCGGGGCGGGGGCGCCGGCGACTGCTCCGGCGGCCCAGCGGTCCTGGAGGCGGTCGATCTCGTCCCGCATGGCGCTGTCGGCGCGGACGCCGGTCCAGTAGAGGACGTACACCACGAACAGGACGATCAATGTGCCGATGGTGAGGCACAGTTCGCTGAGCGTCCGTACGACCAGTCGTAACCCCACCGGCCGACCCCTTCCCGGGCGCTATCCCATGGGCTTGGCGTAGTGGAGATCCACTGTGCCCGAGTAGCCCGGAAGTGTCACCGCGTCGTGCTGGTCGACTTTCCAGCCGAGGCCGTACGCGTTCACGTACTGCAGGTAGTTCTGGATCGCGGGGGAGGTGTCGAGCGCCTTGCGCAGCGTGCCGCGGTCGCCGACGGCGGTGACCTTGTACGGCGGGGAGTAGACGCGGCCCTGGAGGATCAGGGTGTTGCCGACGCAGCGCACCGCGCTGGTGGAGATCAGCCGCTGGTCCATCACCTGGATGCCCTTGGCGCCGCCCCGCCACAGGGCGTTGACGACGGCCTGGAGGTCCTGCTGGTGGATGACGAGGTCGTTGGGCTGCGGCTGGGGGACGCCGGGGATCTTGGCGGTGGCGTTGGGCGGGGCGTCGGTGAGGGTGACCGTCAGGCCCGCGCCGGTGGTCTTGCGGGTACCGGCCGCGTCCTCCAGTGCGGTGAGCTTCTTGTCCTGCGCCGTGTCGCGGCTGTCGCGCCGGGCGAGGGCGTCGACCTGGGCGCGGGCGGTCGCGGCGCTCTCCTCGAGGGCGCCGTTCTTGCGGCTGCGCTCCTGGATGAGGTCGGACAGGCGCAACATGGAGTCGTCGGTACGGATGTTGGTGCCCTGGGCGGTGTTGAAACTCATCCAGAAGATGAGGCCCGCCAGGGCGAAGACACCGCCGGTCAGCAGCCGTACCGGACGGAAGCGCCGGACGGGCCCGCTGGTGGAGTCCGCAGAATGGCTCAACGTACCCTTATCCTCTCCGACGCCGCGGAAGCACTACGCTAACGGACGCCCGGGAGAAGGAAGCGCTCCCGTCGCATCCCGCTCCGGCGGACCAGCCTTGTATCCCAGCGCGGTCACGCAGCGCATCGACAGGAGAGTTACCTCGTGCCGAAGTCACGGATCCGCAAGAAAGACGACTTCACGCCGCCGCCGGTGAAGCAGCAGAGCATCAGGCTCACCACCGGTCGTCGCTGGGTGGCGCCGCTCATGCTGGCGATGTTCCTGATCGGGCTGGCATGGATCGTCGTCTTCTACGTGACGAGCGGCGACATGCCGGTGGAGTCCCTGAAGAACTGGAACATCGTGGTGGGCTTCGGCTTCATCGCGGCGGGCTTCGTCGTCTCCACCCAGTGGAAGTAGCGGCGGCAGCGCCCCTTCCGGAAACCCCCGGCGAAGCTCTGCCCTGAGTTTTCCGGGGAGTTATCCACACCCTCGTCCACAGTGGGGAAAAACTCAGAAGATCTGTGGATAACTTCCCTGGCGTTGACGCCGGTGTGACTGATCGCGGACGCCGCGTATCGACGGTCGCACCGGCGCCTTCCAGGGGAAACGCAGCTCAGCGGGGGTACGGACACACCTGAACACCCGTTCCCACACGCCATGCACAAGATCCGGCACTCGTTGTGGACAACCTGTGCGGCCACCGATGTGGGTGACACCCCCGACGGCACCCGGCCCGGGCCCCTCCGGCCCTCGTTCAGCCGAGCTGGAGCGTCCGCACGCCGACCGTCACCACGATCGCCAGCAGTGCCGCCGCGCAGGTGAGGCGCTGGACGAGCGCCCGCTTGTCGCGGGGGGCGTGCACCATTCCGTAGGCCACCGCCGTGCCCACCACCAGGCCGCCGACGTGGGCCTCCCAGGCGATGTTGCTCCAGGTGAAGGTGAAGATCAGGTTGAGCACGAGCAGCGCGATGACCGGGCGCATGTCGTACTTCAGCCGCCGCAGCAGCACGGCCGTCGCGCCCAGCAGGCCGAAGATCGCGCCCGAGGCTCCCAGCGAGGGCTGGTTCGGGGCGGCGACCAGGTAGGTCAGGGCGCTGCCGCCGAGGCCGGACAGCAGGTAGAGCGCCACGAAGCGGGCGCGCCCGAGGGCCGCCTCCAGCGGCGGGCCGAGCCACCACAGCGAGAGCATGTTGAAGGCGATGTGCATCGGCGCCTGGTGCAGGAACGCCGCCGTCAGCAGCCGGTACCACTGGCCCTCGGCGACGCCCTCCAGCGGACCGAAGTCCGAGAGCGCCGCGCGGCCGAACAGCTCGAGGGAATCCACCAGAGTGTCGCCGGTGGCCAGCACCGCGAACCACAGGGCGAGATTGATCCCCAGGATGATCTTGGTGACCAGGCGGGGGTCCTCCGCATGGGTGCCGCCGGCGATCGTGCGCGGGGCGCTCGCCTGCGGGGCGGGCCCAGCGCCGGAGGCGCCGGCCACGCAGTCCGGGCACTGGAAGCCGACCGAGGCGCTGACCATGCACTCGGGGCAGATCGGGCGGTCGCAGCGCGTGCAGCGAATGCCCGTCTCGCGGTCCGGGTGCCGGTAGCAGCGGACGGCCTGGTCGTTCATGCTCTCCCCTTGCCCCTGTCGCGGACCGGTGTTGCCCCTGTTCGCACCACGGCCCCGCCCGTCATACGGACGGGCGGGGCGCCAGGTTCCCGTGGAACGGGTGTCAGCGGGTCTCGATGACGACCGACTGGATGACGACGTCGTTCACCGGACGGTCGGTGCGCGGGTTGGTCTGGGCGGTGGCGATGGCGTCGACGACCTTCTTGCTCGCCTCGCCGACGACCTGGCCGAAGATGGTGTGCTTGCCGGTCAGCCAGGTGGTCGGCGAGACGGTGATGAAGAACTGCGAGCCGTTGGTGCCCGGGCCGGCGTTGGCCATGGCCAGCAGGTACGGCTGGGTGAAGGCCAGGTCGGGGTGGAACTCGTCCGCGAACTTGTAGCCGGGACCGCCGGTGCCGTTGCCCAGCGGGTCACCGCCCTGGATCATGAAGCCTTCGATGACGCGGTGGAAGACCGTGCCGTCGTACAGCTTGTCCGTCGTCGTGGCACCGGTCTCGGGGTTCACCCACTCGCGCTCGCCCTTGGCGAGCTCGACGAAGTTCTTGACCGTCTTGGGCGCGTGGTTGGGGAGAAGCTGGATCTCGATGTCGCCCTGGTTGGTCTTCAGGGTGGCGTAAAGCTGCTCGGCCACGGTCTACCTTCCATAGTGTTCACTGACGGCTACCGATCCTCGCACGGCGGGTTGGCACGAGTAGCCACCAAAGCCCCGCGCGCGGCGGCGAACCATGGCATTGTCGACCGAAGCTCCCCTTTGACCCGGATGCCCGCTCGCACATGCCGGACCGCCCATCGGCAGGCATGATTTTCCACTGGGTGGAAAGGCGACAAACCATACGCCACCGAGGAGGAGGTTCTCGTGACCCGCAAGGACAGCGTGCGCGCCGCGACCAGTACCGCCAAGGACAGCGTGCGCCATGCCGCGGAAGTGGTGGCGCCCTATGCAGGCACGGCCAAGGACGCCGCCGTGCACTACGCGCACGAAACCCGGGTACGGCTCGCGCCCAAGGTGTCATCGGCCGCCCGGCACGCCCGTACGACCGCGGGCGAGCAGTACCACGCCCACCTCGCGCCGCGCCTGGAGCACGCACGCGACGCCCTGCCTCCCAAGGTCGACCAGGCCACCGCCCGGGCCCGCGCCGTCGCCGAGCCCGTGCGGGACGAGGCGCTCTCGCGCGGCACGGCCGCCCTCGCCGCCCTGCGCGGCCAGGTGTCGGCCGACGACGTGGAGAAGATCACCCGCCGGCGCGGACGCCGCTGCCGGGCGGGCCGCGCGGCCAAGCGGCTCCTGGTCCTGGGCGTGCTCGTGGGTGGCGCGGTCGCCGTGTGGAAGTGGTGGGACAAGCAGGCCAACCCGGACTGGCTCGTCGAGCCCCCGGAGGCCACCGAGCCCGCCGACCGGGGGACCCTGAGCTCCGTGGACGGCAGCGGCGAGGCCGCCGGGCTGGATCCGGAGGTCCAGGCCAAGCAGGACCGGGCGGACGCCGACGTCTACGACGAGGGCGACAACGACCGCCCCTGAGCGGGCACGCGGCGCATACGGATAAGCATAAAACCCCCTCCGACCTGCATTTCTGCAGGTCGGAGGGGGTTTTATGACGGTGGAGCCTAGGGGAGTCGAACCCCTGACATCTGCCATGCAAAGACAGCGCTCTACCAACTGAGCTAAGGCCCCGTCGGGGACCAGACTACCCGGTGCCAGGGGTGTTTCCCGACCGGGTATCGCCGGGACCCACCACTCTCCGTAGGATGCACCGCAAGATTCGCTGCAGCGAAGCGAAGGGGAGAGCGAGATGGACGCATCACAGCAGGAAGCCACCGCCCGCGCACGGGAGCTGCAGCGGAGCTGGTACGGGGAGCCGTTGGGGGCGCTCTTCCGCCGTCTCATCGACGACCTCGGCCTCAACCAGGCCCGTCTCGCCTCCGTCCTGGGCCTCTCGGCGCCCATGCTCTCGCAGCTGATGAGTGGTCAGCGGGCGAAGATCGGCAATCCCGCGGTGGTACAGCGGGTGCAGGCGCTGCAGGAGCTCTCCAGCCAGGTCGCCGACGGCAGCGTGAGCGCCGCCGAGGCCGCCGAGCGCATGGAGGAGGTCAAGAAGAGCTCGGGCGGCTCGGTCCTCAACTCCACCCAGACGACGGCCAGCAGCGGCGCTCCGACCGTGCGCCGGGTGGTCCGCGAGATCCAGTCCCTGCTGCGGTCGGTGGCGGGCGCCGGGGACATCATCGAGGCCGCCGGCACGCTCGCCCCCACCCATCCCGAGCTCGCCGAGTTCCTGCGCGTCTACGGCGCCGGCAGGACGGCCGAGGCCGTCGCGCACTACGAGGCGCACCAGAGCTGACCGTGCCGGCGAGGCCGGCGGAGCAGGAGGCGGGGGCGGCGCGAACGACATGGGTGAGGTCTTCGCTGGGCGGTACGAGCTGGTGGACCCGATCGGACGCGGCGGGGCGGGGGCGGTCTGGCGGGCCTGGGACCAGCGCCGACGGCGCTATGTGGCGGCCAAGGTGCTGCAGCAGAGCGACGCCCACACACTGCTGAGGTTCGTCCGCGAACAGGCGCTTCGCATCGATCATCCCCATGTGCTGGCGCCGATGAGCTGGGCGGCGGACGACGACAAGGTCCTGTTCACCATGGAGATGGTGGGCGGCGGTTCGCTGGCCCATCTCATCGGCGACTACGGGCCGTTGCCGCCGCATTTCGTGTGCGTCCTGCTGGACCAGCTGCTGTCCGGGCTCGCGGCGGTGCACGCGGAAGGCGTCGTGCACCGCGACATCAAACCGGCCAACCTCCTTTTGGAGGCGACCGGTACGGGGAGGCCGCATTTACGCCTCTCCGATTTCGGGATCGCCATGCGCAAGGGCGAGCCCCGGCTGACGGACACCAACTTCGTTATGGGAACCCCCGGTTACTTCGCGCCCGAGCAAATGCTGGGCGAGGAACCCGACTTCCCCGCCGACCTCTTCGCCGTCGGCCTGGTCGCGCTGTATCTCCTCACGGGCCGCAAACCGGACGCCGAGGCGCTCGTGGAGCTCTTCCAGGAGCGGGGCGTGCCGAACGCCCCCCAGGAGGTTCCCGAACCGCTCTGGGACGTGATCGCGAACCTGCTGCACCCCGATCCCTACACCCGCTTCCGTACGGCCACGGGGGCGCGCAAGGCCCTGTCGGCGGCCGTGGAGCTGCTGGGCGAGCCGCCCGAGGACGAGGAGCGGATCGAGGTCTTCGACCAGCTGGGCCCGCTGCCCCCGGGTTTCGGCCCCTCGGGCCCCGAACCGGAACCGCGCCCGGAGCAACGGCCGCAACCCCCTGCGGAGCCGGGGGCGGAGGGCGTCCCGCTCGCACCGCCGCGGCCGAACTACCCGCCCACGCGCCCCTACACGGCCCCGCAGCCCTATCCCCGCCCGTTACCGCCGCCGCCCGCCCAAGGGCCCTTCACCGGGGCCGTACGGGCCCCCCACGGGCGTTCCGGGCCATCCGCCAAGGTGGCGGTGCCGGTGCTGATCGTGGCGCTGCTGTGCCTCGCGGTGGGGGTGTGGGCGCTCACCGTCGGCTGAGCGGCGCACCGCAGGGGACAGGTGGGACATCACGGGAGAAGCTTCACGTTCGCAATCATTTTATTTGCGACCGCAACTAAAAGGACAGGGCCCCGACCGCCTGGCGGTCGGGGCCCTGCTCAACGCTTGTCTTCAGCTCACACGCCCGAACCTGCGGGCACGGAGTCGGTCGCCTCCGTCCACAGGTCCTGCTCGGCGCGATCCGCCTGGATCTGCCGGTACACGAGGAGCCCGCCGATGGCGGCCAGTGCGACCAGGAGCAGCTTCTTCACCGCGCGACCTCGTCTTTCCTTGACGTAAGGGGACCTCTGGTGGCCGATGATACACACCGGCCGATACCGATCGGTGACCTGCGTCCGCTCCCCCGCCGGGCCCGAACTCCCAAAAGCGATCGGCCCGGACGGAGAATTCCGTCCGGGCCGATCGTGCGAGTGGGGCTAACAGGACTTGAACCTGTGGCCTCTTCCTTATCAGGGAAGCGCTCTAACCGTCTGAGCTATAGCCCCTCGCGACACCGAAAGATTAGCGCACTTGGGGCCCAGTCCCAAAATCGCCCGGGCCCCAGGGCGTCATGCCCGCTATTCGTCCTCGGCGAGCGTCAGCTCCACGCCGCCCACGAAGCCGGCGGAGAGGTTGTAGACGAAGGCCCCCAGCGTCGCCAGGGCCGTCGCCAGCACCACGTCGATCACCGCGATGACCGAGGTGAACAGCAGCACGTGCGGCAGCGACAGGAAGGACTCCAGGTCGAAGCCGCCGCCGCTCTCACCGGAGGCCGTGGCGTCGCTGATGGTGCCGCCGACCGTGGAGAAGACGCCCATGCCGTCCATGACCAGCCACAGCACCGTCGCCGCCACGATGGTGCACACGCCCAGCGCGACCGACAGCAGGAAGCTGACCTTCATCACCGACCACGGGTCGGCCTTGGCCACCCGCAGCCTCGCCTTGCGCGTACGCGGGGCCGTACGGGCCTCGGGACGCGGCCGGCGGGCCGATTCCCCTCCGGCCTGTCCGGCGGCCCGCTCGGCCTGCTTGGGGACGCCCAGGGCCTTGCCCGCCTTGGCGTCCTGGCCGCCCTTGCCCCCGGTCTTGCCGGCCTTGCCCGCGCTGTTCTTGGCGTCGCCGCCGTTCGAGGCGGCGCGTGCGGCGCCATCGGAACCGGCGTCGGCTTCGGCGCCGGAATCGGCGGCAGAAGCGGAATCGGAAGCGGAACGCTCGGCCGGAGGCTCGTAGGCCTTCGGCGGGTGGTACGGCTGCGGATCACGGGTCTCGGTCATGGTCCTCCCCCTGCCTGCGGTCCCGGTCCCGTCGGCCCCGGAGCCCGCGCCGTCCGCGCTGTCCGTGGCAGAGCCACGGACCCCCGCCTTCTCGGGTGCGGCCTTCGCGGATGACTTCCGCTTGGCGGCCGCACCGCCGGTGGCGGTGCCCGTGGCTCCACTCACGACTTACTCCTCGGTGTCCTCGACCAGGGGCGCTGTGCCCTCGGCCGCCTCGGACCCGTCGCCCTCGGCTGCGTCGCCCAACTCCTCGACGCCCTCAGCCTCGCGACCGGCCTCGGCGTTCCGGGCGATGCCCACGACGGCATCGCGCTTGCCCAGGTTGATCAGTTGGACGCCCATGGTGTCACGGCCCGTCTCCCTGACTTCGTTGACCCGGGTACGGATCACACCGCCGCTCAGCGTGATGGCGAGGATCTCGTCCGTCTCCTCGACCACCAGAGCGCCGACCAGCGAGCCGCGGTCCTCCACGATCTTGGCGGCCTTGATGCCGAGGCCGCCACGACCCTGGACGCGGTACTCGTCGACGTTCGTCCGCTTCGCGTAACCGCCGTCGGTGGCGGTGAAGACGAACGTACCGGGACGGACGACATTCATCGAGAGCAGCTCGTCACCCTCGCGGAAGCTCATGCCCTTGACACCGGAGGTGGCCCGGCCCATGGGGCGCAGGGCCTCGTCGGTGGCGGTGAAGCGGATCGACTGCGCCTTCTTGCTGATCAGCAGCAGGTCGTCCGCGGCGGAGACCAGCTCGGCACCGATCAGCTCGTCCTCGACGCCGCCGTCCGTCTCGCGGAGGTTGATGGCGATGACACCGCCGGAGCGCGGCGAGTCGTAGTCCTTGAGCGAGGTCTTCTTCACCAGGCCGGACTTGGTGGCCAGCACCAGGTAGGGCGCCACGTCGTAGTCGCGGACGGCGAGGATCTGGGCGATCTTCTCGTCCGGCTGGAAGGCCAGCAGGTTCGCCACGTGCTGACCGCGCGCGTCCCGGCCGGCGTCCGGCAGCTCGTACGCCTTGGCCCGGTAGACCCGGCCCTTGTTGGTGAAGAACAGCAGCCAGTGGTGGGTGGTGGAGACGAAGAAGTGGTCGACGATGTCGTCCTGCTTGAGCTTCGTGCCCCGCACGCCCTTGCCGCCGCGCTTCTGCGAGCGGTAGTCCTCGGTCTTGGTGCGCTTGACGTAGCCACCGTTGGTGATGGTGACGACGATGTCCTCTTCGGCGATGAGGTCCTCGATGGACATGTCGCCGTCGAAGGGCACCAGCTGCGAGCGCCGGTCGTCGCCGAACTTGTCGACGATCGCCGTCAGCTCCTCGCTGATGATCATCCGCTGCCGCTCGGGGGAGGCGAGGATGGCGTTGTACTCGTTGATCTTCGCCTGGAGCTCGTCGTGCTCGGCGGTGATCTTCTGGTGCTCCAGGGCCGCCAGGCGGCGCAGCTGCATCTCCAGGATCGCGTTGGCCTGGATCTCGTCGATCTGCAGCAGGCCCATCAGGCCCTCGCGGGCGACGTCGACGGTGTCGCTGCGCCGGATCAGCGCGATGACCTCGTCGATGGCGTCGAGCGCCTTGAGCAGACCGCGCAGGATGTGGGCGCGCTCCTCGGCCTTGCGGAGCCGGAAGCGGGTGCGCCGGACGATGACCTCGACCTGGTGCGTCACCCAGTTGCGGATGAAGGCGTCCAGGGACAGCGTGCGCGGCACGCCGTCGACCAGCGCCAGCATGTTGGCGCCGAAGTTCGTCTGCAGGTCGGTGTGCTTGTAGAGGTTGTTCAGCACGACCTTGGCGACCGCGTCCCGCTTGAGGACGACGACCAGGCGCTGGCCGGTGCGCGAGGAGGTCTCGTCGCGGACGTCCGCGATGCCGCCGATCTTGCCGTCCTTCACCAGGTCGGCGATCTTCTGGGCGAGGTTGTCCGGGTTGACCTGGTAGGGCAGCTCGGTGACCACCAGGCACTGGCGGTTCTGGATCTCCTCGACCTCGACCACCGCACGCATGGTGATCGAACCACGGCCGGTGCGGTAGGCCTCCTCGATGCCCTTGCGGCCCACCACGAGCGCGCCGGTCGGGAAGTCGGGGCCCTTGATCCGCTCCATGAGCGCCTCGAGGAGCTCCTCCGGCGTCGCCTCCGGGTTGGCCAGGTACCACTGGGCACCCTCGGCCACCTCGCGGAGGTTGTGCGGCGGGATGTTGGTGGCCATGCCGACCGCGATGCCCGCCGAACCGTTGATCAGCAGGTTCGGGAAGCGCGCCGGCAGGACCGTCGGCTCCTGGTTGCGGCCGTCGTAGTTGTCCTGGAAGTCGACGGTCTCCTCGTCGATGTCCCGGAGCATCTCCATGGACAGCGGCATCATCTTGCACTCGGTGTACCGCATGGCGGCGGCCGGGTCGTTGCCCGGGGAACCGAAGTTGCCGTTGGAGTCCACCAGCGGCATGCGCATCGACCAGTGCTGCGCCAGGCGCACCAGGGCGTCGTAGATCGAGGCGTCGCCGTGCGGGTGGTACGTACCCATGACGTCACCGACGACGCGGGCGCACTTGTAGAAGCCCTTCTCGGGGCGGTAGCCGCCGTCGTACATCGCGTAGAGCACGCGGCGGTGCACCGGCTTGAGGCCGTCCCGCACGTCGGGCAGCGCACGCGAGACGATGACGCTCATCGCGTAGTCGAGGTACGAGCGCTGCATCTCGGTCTCGAGCCCGACGGGCTCGACGCGCATGCCGACGCCCTCCAGGGGCGCGGGCGCGCCCTCGGGGGTGACTTCGGGCACGGGAGCGGTGGGAGTCTCAGGGGTCTCGTCGGCCATTGCTGTTCAAAGTCCTTTCGCGCTGCGGCTGTTTCTCGTGGGCCGACAGGCTCAGATGTCGAGGAAGCGGACGTCCTTGGCGTTGCGCTGGATGAAGGAGCGCCGTGCCTCGACGTCCTCGCCCATGAGCACCGAGAACAGGTCGTCCGCCTGCGCCGCGTCGTCCAGGGTGACCTGGCCGAGAACGCGGTGGTCGACGTCCATGGTGGTGACGCGCAGCTCCTCGGCGTTCATCTCGCCGAGACCCTTGAAGCGCTGGACCGAGTCGTCCTTGATCCGCTTGCCGTTCTCCCGGCCGAGCTGGATCAGCGCGTCGCGCTCGCGGTCGGAGTAGGCGTACTCGAAGTCGTCCCGGCCCCACTTGATCTTGTACAGCGGGGGGCGGGAGAGGTAGACGTGCCCGGCCTCGACCAGCGGCCGCATAAAGCGGAAGAGGAAGGTGAGCAGCAGGGTGTTGATGTGCTGACCGTCGACGTCGGCGTCCGCCATCAGGATGATCTTGTGATAGCGGAGCTTCGAGATGTCGAAGTCCTCGTGCACACCGGTGCCGAAGGCGGAGATGAGCGCCTGGACCTCGGTGTTCTGCAGGATCTTGTCGACGCGCGCCTTCTCGACGTTGAGGATCTTGCCTCGGATCGGGAGGATCGCCTGGTACTGCGGGTTGCGGCCGGACTTGGCCGAGCCGCCGGCGGAGTCACCCTCGACGATGAAGATCTCGCACTTGGTCGGGTCGTTCGACTGGCAGTCGCTGAGCTTGCCCGGCAGCGACGCCGTCTCGAGCAGGCCCTTGCGGCGGGTCAGGTCGCGCGCCTTGCGGGCGGCCACGCGGGCGGTCGCCGCCTGGATGCCCTTGCGGATGATGTCCGCGGCCTCGTTGGGGTTGCGGTCCAGCCAGTCCGTGAGGTGCTCGTGGACGACCTTCTGGACGAAGGTCTTGGCCTCGGTGTTGCCCAGCTTGGTCTTCGTCTGGCCCTCGAACTGCGGCTCGCCGAGCTTGACGGAGATGATCGCGGTCAGACCCTCGCGGATGTCCTCACCCGTGAGGTTGTCGTCCTTCTCGCGGAGCAGCTTCTTGTCGCGGGCGTAACGGTTGATCAGACCCGTCAGCGCGGCGCGGAAGCCCTCCTCGTGGGTACCGCCCTCATGGGTGTGGATGGTGTTGGCGAAGCTGTAGACGCCCTCGCTGTACTGGCTGTTCCACTGCATCGCGATCTCGACCGAGAGCATGCGCTCCTTGTCCTCGGCCTCGACGTCGATGACGGTCGGGTGGATCAGCTCGCCCTTGCGCGAGTTGAGGTACGTCACGAAGTCGACGATGCCGCCCTCGTAGTGGTACCCCACCGACAGCGGCTTGCCCTCCTCGTCGACGTGGTCGGCGCGGAGGTCGGTCAGCGAGATGCGCAGGCCCTTGTTGAGGAAGGCCATCTCCTGGAAGCGCCGCGAGAGCGTCTCGAAGGAGTACTCGGTGGTCTCGAAGATGTCGCCGTCGGCCCAGAAGGTGACCGAGGTGCCCGTCTCGTCGGTCGCCTCGTTCTGCTGGAGGGGGGCCGTGGGGACGCCGAGCTTGTAGTCCTGCGTCCAGCGGAAGCCGTCGGTCTTGACCTCGACCGCGACGCGCGTCGACAGGGCGTTGACGACCGAGACGCCGACGCCGTGCAGACCACCGGAGACGGCGTAGCCGCCGCCGCCGAACTTGCCGCCCGCGTGCAGGACGGTCAGCACGACCTCGACGGCGGGCTTGCCCTCGGAGGGGACGATGCCGACCGGGATGCCTCGGCCGTTGTCCACGACGCGCACACCGCCGTCGGGCAGGATCGTCACGTCGATGGTGTCGGCGTGGCCGGCCATGGCCTCGTCGACGGAGTTGTCCACGACCTCTTGGACGAGGTGGTGCAGGCCCCGCTCGCCGGTGGAGCCGATGTACATACCGGGCCGCTTGCGGACCGCGTCCAGGCCCTCCAGAACGGTGATCGCACTGGCGTCGTACGACGTCTCGCCGACAGCGGCGCCGGTCACGGCGTCCGCTGCCTGGGAGGGGGTGGTGTTCTCGTTGGGGTTGCCGGAATCGGCCACGAAGCGCCCTTTCTGGCACAGCACAGGCCTTCCCTGCTGCGGCGGGGGTTTCCGGGGCAGGCAGGAGGCTGCGTCGTTCAGCGGTTGTCCACGAGTCCCGCGATCCGGCGGGATTACTACCAGTGTACCGGTGGCGCTGACATGAATGGGGGTTTGGCGGTGCCTGAGTCCTCACGTGCCGCCCTGAACCGGCATCAGCCGACTCCCTATATGCGGCCCGGGGCTCCAAGAGGCTCACAGCGGCACTCAGCGCTTCGGGCTGTCAACCGCCCGCAACCGTGAGCGCAGTCTCAGCCGTCCGCAGGCGTCACTGGCTTCACCGCCGGAGCGGCCGGGGGTGCGCGCGGGCCACCGGATCACCCGTAGGTGTCGCCCGGTCCCATGCTCCCGGGGGCGCGCAGCTGCCCGTACCGGCGCCCGGGGCCGCCGGGCCCCAGCACCTTGATCAGCTTCACGGTTCCCTGGCCGAGGTCGGCGTTCAGCCGGGCCACGAGCTGGGGCGCCAGCAGCCGCAGCTGGGTCGCCCACGCCGTCGAGTCGCACTGCACCGTCAGCACCCGGGCGTCCTCGTCGTAGGCCTGCGGCTCGCAGTGCAGGGCCACCTCCGGGCCCACCATCTGCGGCCAGCGGCCCATCACGCCGCCCACCGCCGCGGGCTTCTCCCAGCCCCGCTCGGTGATCAGCCGGTTGATCGCGGCGCCCAGCGGCAGCGGATCGCGCCCGTCGGCGCGCGCGCCGGAGCGCAGGCCGCCGCGGCGCGCCTGCTTCTTCTGCTGCGCCGCGTTGCCCCGCGCCCGCGCCTGCTCCTTGGCGGCCCGCAGCGCCACGCGCGCCAGGTCCACGCCGGAGGGCTCGGGCGCCTTGGCCGGCTGCGGGGCGCTCTGCTCGGGACGGTCGCTCATACGCGTTCGACCCTGCCCTCCGCGACCGCGTACCGCGCGCCCACCAGCACGCCCGGTACGTCGTCGTCCACGGCCGCCGTCACCAGCACCTGCTCACCCGGGGCGACCAGCTCGGCCAGCCGCTCCCGGCGCCGGGCGTCCAGCTCCGCGAAGACGTCGTCCAGCACCAGCACCGGCTCGTTGCCCTCCGAGCGCAGCAGCTCGTACGAGGCCAGGCGCAGCGCCAGCGCGTACGACCAGGACTCGCCGTGGCTGGCGTAGCCCTTGGCCGGCAGCGGGCCGAGCCTGAGGAGCAGCTCGTCGCGGTGCGGGCCGACCAGCGTCACGCCGCGCTCGATCTCCTGCTTGCGCGCCTCGGCCAGGGCCGCGAGCAGCACCTCGTAGAGCTCCTCGCGGGTGTGGACGCCCTCGATGCCGGCGGGGCCGCGGTAGTCGAAGGAGACCGGGCCGCCGCCGGGCGCCAGCTGCTCGTAGGCCTTGTCGGCCAGCGGCCGCAGCGTGGCTATCAGGTCCAGCCGGCGCGCGAGCAGCTCGGCGCCCGCCCGGGCCAGGTGCTGGTCCCAGATGTCGAGCGTGGACAGGTCCATGCCGCGGCCGCCGTGGCGGCGGGCCATCGCGGCGGACTTCAGGAGGGTGTTGCGCTGCTTGAGGACGCGCTCGTAGTCGGAGCGCACGCCCGCCATGCGGGGGGAGCGGGCGGTGATCAGTTCGTCCAGGAAGCGGCGGCGCTCCCCGGGGTCGCCCTTGACCAGCGCCAGGTCCTCGGGGGCGAACAGGACCGTGCGGACGATGCCGAGCACGTCGCGCGGTCTGACCTGGGAGGAACGATTGATCCGGGCCCGGTTGGCGCGGCCGGGGTTGAGCTCCAGCTCGATCAGCTGCTGTCGCTCGTCCTGGACGACCGAGGCGCGGATGACCGCCCGGTCGGCGCCCATGCGGACCAGGGGCGCGTCGGAGGAGACCCGGTGGCTGCCGAGCGTCGCCAGATAGCCGACCGCCTCGACGAGGTTGGTCTTGCCCTGGCCGTTGGGGCCCACGAAGGCCGTGACGCCCGGGTCGAGCGGAACCTCGGCCCGGGCGTACGAGCGGAAGTCGGCCAGCGACAGATGCGAAACGTGCATGGGTGTGCGCCGACCTCCCCGGCTGCTGCGGGTCTTACTTCTTGCTCTCGACCGCGTGGCCACCGAACTGGTTGCGCAGCGCGGCGATCATCTTCATCTGCGGCGAGTCCTCCTGGCGGGAGGAGAAGCGGGCGAACAGGGACGCCGTGATCGCGGGGAGCGGCACGGCGTTGTCGATGGCGGCCTCGACGGTCCAGCGGCCCTCGCCGGAGTCGGCGGCGAAGCCGCGCAGGCCGTCCAGGTGCTCGTCCTCGTCGAGGGCGTTGACGGCCAGGTCGAGCAGCCAGGAGCGGATGACCGTGCCCTCCTGCCAGCTGCGGAAGACCTCGCGCACGTCGGTGACGGAGTCGACCTTCTCCAGGAGCTCCCAGCCCTCGGCGTAGGCCTGCATCATCGCGTACTCGATGCCGTTGTGGACCATCTTGGCGAAGTGGCCCGCACCGACCTTGCCGGCGTGGACGGAGCCGAAGTCGCCCTCGGGCTTGAGCGCGTCGAAGATGGGCTGGACCTTCGCGACGTTCTCGGCGTCGCCGCCGTACATCAGGGCGTAGCCGTTCTCCAGGCCCCAGACACCGCCGGAGACGCCGCAGTCGACGAAGCCGATGCCCTTGGCGGCGAGCTCCTCGGCGTGCTTCTCGTCGTCGGTCCAGCGGGAGTTTCCGCCGTCGACGACGATGTCACCCGGGGAGAGCAGCTCGCCGAGCTCGTCGATGGTGGACTGGGTCGCGTCGCCCGCGGGGACCATGACCCACACGACGCGCGGACCCTGCAGGGAATCCACAAGGTCCTTGAGGCTGTGGACATCCGCGAGGTCGCGGTTGCGGTCGTATCCGATGACGGTGTGGCCTGCGCGGCGGATGCGCTCGCGCATGTTGCCGCCCATCTTGCCAAGGCCGACGAGACCGAGCTCCATCAGTGATCCTTAAGTGCCGTAGTCGTGCGAGGTGTACCGGAGGTACCTGCTCCGAGCCTACGCCCGAGGGTTTGTGCACACCTGTGGACCGGGGGCGCTCATCGGGTGAGCGGCCCCCGGGCAGGGGCGGCCCGCCTCAGCCGGACAGCCGCACCGGCATGATCAGGTACTTGTAGGCGTCGTTCGCCTCGGCGTCCAGGGCGGGCTTGCCGCTGAGCAGCGCGGGCTTGGTGGACGTGGTGAAGGACAGCTGGGCGACCGGGGAGTCGATCGCGGAGAGGCCCTCCAGCAGGAAGCCGGGGTTGAACGCGATCGAGATGTCGTCGCCCTCGAGGTTGGCGTCGACCCTTTCCACAGCCTGTGCGTCGTCGCTGGAGCCGGCCTCGAGGATGAGGACGCCCTGCTCGAAGCTGAGGCGGACCGGGGTGTTGCGCTCGGCGACGAGCGCGACGCGCTTGACGGCCTCGACGAACGGGGCGGTCTCGATCACGGCGACGGAGTTGAACTCGGTCGGGAAGAGCGTGCGGTACTTCGGCAGGTCGCCCTCGAGCAGACGGGTGGTCGTACGACGGCCGGCGCCCTCGAAGCCGATCAGGCCCTCGCCGGCACCGGAGCCGGACAGGGCGATCGAGACGGTGTCGCCGCCGCTGAGCGACTTGGCGGTCTCCAGCAGCGTCTTGGCGGGCACCAGGGCGACGGCGGAGATGTCCGGGGTCTCCGGCTTCCACATGAACTCGCGGACCGCGAAGCGGTAGCGGTCGGTGGAGGCCAGGGTGACGGTGTCGCCCTCGATCTCGATGCGGACACCGGTGAGCACGGGCAGCGTGTCGTCGCGGCCGGCGGCGATGGCGACCTGGGCGGCGGCCGAGGCGAAGACCTCGCCCGGGACCGTGCCGGTGGCGGTGGGCATCTGGGGCAGGGCCGGGTATTCCTCCACAGGCAGGGTGTGGAGTGTGAATCGCGAGGAGCCGCAGACGACGGTGACGCGCACGCCGTCGGTGGAGATCTCCACAGGCCTGTTGGGAAGTGCGCGGCAGATGTCGGCGAGGAGGCGGCCGGAGACGAGGACGGTGCCGTCCTCCTCCACATCGGCCTCGACCGAGACCCGGGCGGAGACCTCGTAGTCGAAGCCGGACAGGCTCAGGGAGCCGTCCTCCGCCTTGAGCAGCAGGCCCGCGAGGACCGGTACCGGCGGACGGGCCGGGAGGCTGCGGGCCGCCCAGGCCACTGCCTCCGCGAGTACATCGCGCTCCACCCGGATCTTCACCGGAACCGCCTCCTGCTTGTTGCTGGCTCGCCCTGCTGGCTTCTTCGTCGGCTGAGTTGCCGGAGACCAGTCTGACGCACGCCGCTGACAGTCGGTGCGGCCGGCGGTCAAGTCGAGGTCCGGGGCGTGGCGCGGCCCGCGGCCGAGTTGTGCACAGGACCCACTTCGAAGCGAGTTTCCCGGTAGATCTCTGTGGTCGTAGTAGTAGGGCCTGTGGAAACCGTGGAAAACTTCCTTTGCCCAGGTCAGGCCGGATTTTTTGTCCACCGAGCCTGTGGGTGGGGGCAGTGGAAAACCGGGGGCTTCTGTGGACCGCGAAAAGTTCTGCACACCCGGTGCACAGGCAGGGCGCACTTCTCCCCAGGCCTGTCCCCAGCTTTACCCACGTTGCCCACAGCCCAATCCGGCATCTTGGTGTGACGGCTTTCACTCGGTGCGGTGACCTTCGGCGTTTCGTTGCCGAACAGTGGACAGGGATGTGGAAAGGCTGTGTATAACACCGGTCCTCCTGTGGGCGGCCGGTGGACAACGGCCGGGGCGGTTGTGGGCGGACCGTCCGTCCACAGGCTGTGGAGCGCCGTTTGCCACAAATCCCCAGCCCGCTGACCTCGGCTGATGGCATATCAACAGCCCGGCCTGTGGACATGATCTGGATAACTTCCCGGTCCCCAGGGTGTGGACGGTGGACGACGCCAGAATCTGTGGAGAACCCCCAGGTCAGAGCCCATATTCGAACAGACTGGGGAGTGCGCGGCGCGGTGCGGTCGCCGTCGACGGGCCCCGGGAACGCCGAAGGGCGCCCCGGGAAGCGTCCCGAAGCGCCCTCAGACGGCCCTCGCCGGCCCTGTCAGCCGTTCTTGATGCGGTTCGTCAGCTCGGTCACCTGGTTGTAGATGGAGCGTCGTTCGGCCATCAGCGCCCGGATCTTGCGGTCCGCGTGCATCACGGTCGTGTGGTCACGGCCGCCGAACTGGGCGCCGATCTTCGGCAGGGAGAGGTCCGTCAGCTCGCGGCAGAGGTACATCGCGATCTGCCGGGCCGTCACCAGCACCCGGCTGCGCGAGGCTCCGCACAGGTCCTCGACGGTGTGCCCGAAGTAGTCGGCGGTCGCCGCCATGATGGCCGGCGCCGTGATCTCCGGGGAGGCGTCCTCGCCGCCCGGGATCAGGTCCTTCAGGACGATCTCGGTCAGGCCCAGGTCCACCGGCTGCCGGTTCAGGCTCGCGAAGGCCGTCACCCGGATGAGGGCGCCCTCCAGCTCGCGGATGTTGCGCGAGATGCGGGACGCGATGAACTCCAGCACCTCCGGCGGCGCGTTGAGCTGCTCCTGGACCGCCTTCTTGCGCAGGATCGCGATCCGGGTCTCGAGCTCGGGCGGCTGCACATCCGTGATCAGGCCCCACTCGAAGCGGTTGCGGAGCCGGTCCTCGAGGGTCACCAGCTGCTTGGGCGGCCGGTCCGAGGAGAGCACGATCTGCTTGTTGGCGTTGTGCAGGGTGTTGAACGTGTGGAAGAACTCCTCCTGCGTCGACTCCTTGCTCGCGAGGAACTGGATGTCGTCGACCAGCAGGATGTCCATGTCGCGGTAGCGCTTGCGGAACGCGTCCGCCTTGCCGTCGCGGATGGAGTTGATGAACTCGTTGGTGAACTCCTCGGAGCTCACGTAGCGCACCCGCGTACCCGGGTAGAGGCTGCGCGCGTAGTGCCCGATGGCATGCAGCAGGTGCGTCTTGCCGAGCCCGGACTCCCCGTAGATGAACAGGGGGTTGTACGCCTTGGCCGGCGCCTCGGCCACCGCCACGGCCGCCGCGTGCGCGAAGCGGTTGGACGCGCCGATGACGAAGGTGTCGAAGAGGTACTTCGGGTTCAGCCGTGCCGTCGGCTCGGCCGCCCCCGTCGAGGACGCGGAGGACGAAGAGCCGCTGGAACGGTCGGACGGCGAGCCGGACGGGCCGCCGCGGGAGGGGCCGTCGGGCAGCTCCCGGCGCTGCTCGTACGCCGACCGCTCGCCCTGGCCCGGGGAGCGGTAGTCCGGCTGCTGCTGCTCGTACTGCGAGGCGTAGGGGTCGCGCTCGGACTCGGCGAAGGAGCCCAGGCGCGGCTGCTGCCAGCCATAGTCGCCGCGGTCGGGCGCGGCCGGTCCGGGGGGCGCCGAGTGGCGCGGCCAGGCGCCCGGGTCGGTCCGGGGCTGCTGGTAGTCGGGGTAGGCGGGGCGTACGGACGGCAGCTCGTCGGAGCCGGGGCGGCCGCCGTAGCTCTCGCGGCCGTCGTAGCCGCCGTGGCTGTCATAGCCCTCGTAGGCGTCACGGCCCTGCCCGGGGCCCGGACGCTGGCCGGGCTGGTGCTGGGGGCGCTCCTGGGCCTGGGGAGGGCCCTGAGGCGCGGGGGGCTCGCCCGCGGACTCGTCGACGGTGATCGCGATCCGGATGGGGCGGCCGCACTCGCGGCTGAGGGTCTCGCTGACGATCGGCGCCAGCCGGCCCTCCAGGACGCCCTTGGCGAACTCGTTGGGCACGGCCAGCAGGGCCGTGTCGGCCACCAGGGCCAACGGCTGGCACCGCTTGATCCAGTGCTCGTCCTTGCTCTCCACGCCCTGGCCTCGCCCCTCACCGAGGAGCTGTTCGAGCACGCGCGGCCACACTGCGGCAAGATCGGCGGGCAGGTCAGCCACAGGGCACGCTCTCTCAGTCACGGGTCAGGGGGGCGCCCCGGAGTCCCACGAATGTGTGGTTCTCGGGACGTGCGGGAAGGATTCAGAGTTCAGCCACGGTAGTCAGGCCGAGGTGTACGGTTCAAGTCGTTGTCCACAGGGTGTGTACAAATGTGCCATGGGTCGGCACGTGGTGTCGGCTCGGCCCTGAGGGAAGCTACGGTGTATGCCTGGTGCACTGCCGGTTTGACCGGATGGCGTAACCGCGCGTACCGTGACCAGGTCGAGTTGTCGATGGCTGCTGCCGCCTGCCTCCGATGGGCAAAGATCGCGATCGTATCTGATCGTGATCGTGAAGCGGTGCACTTGGGCGTATTGCGAGCTTCTCGTGGGCGCACGGTGACAGCCAGGCGATGTCCCGCCATCAATATTTCTGGAGTCCCCGAGTGAGCAAGCGCACCTTCCAGCCGAACAACCGCCGCCGCGCGAAGACCCACGGCTTCCGCCTGCGCATGCGCACCCGTGCCGGCCGCGCGATCCTCGCGTCCCGCCGTGGCAAGGGTCGCGCCCGCCTGTCGGCCTGACCGGCCTGACGGCAAGGTCCAGGTCGTGCTGCCTTCCGAGTCTCGGCTGAGGCGGCGCGAGGACTTTGCGACCGCGGTTCGCCGAGGACGCAGGGCCGGGCGCCCGCTCCTCGTCGTCCACCTACGCAGCGGTACAACGGACCCGCACACGCCGGGGGGGAACGTCCCCTCGGTGCGTGCGGGTTTCGTCGTGAGCAAGGCCGTCGGCGGTGCCGTGGTCCGCAATCTCGTCAAGCGGCGCCTGCGCCACCTCATGCGTGACCGGCTGGATCAGCTGCCCGCCGGTAGCCTGGTGGTGGTGCGAGCCCTGCCCGGCGCGGGTGAGGCGGACCATGAGCAGCTGGCCCGCGATCTCGATACCGCGCTGCAGCGGCTGCTGGGAGGGGCGCCGCGAAGCAATCCCCCGGGGGGTGACCCCCGGAACCCCGGTCACCCGGGAGGGAGCGCACAGTGAAGTACCCGCTGCTGTGGTTGATCAAGCTCTACCAGTGGACCATCAGCCCCTTGCTGGGCCCGGTCTGCAAGTACTACCCGTCGTGCTCGCACTACGGCTACAAGGCCATTGACGTGCATGGCGCGGTCAAAGGAACGGCGCTGACGGCCTGGCGCATCCTGCGCTGCAACCCGTGGTCGCTCGGTGGCGTCGACCACGTCCCTCCCCGGAAGCGTCCGGTCTGGCACCAGCGGCTGAGGAGCCGACTGGGTGGGCACCCCGCCGAGGGGCCCACCGCACAGCCCGAGACTCAGCCCAACGCCCAAGGAGCCTGATTCGTGGACACGATCCTGAATCCTCTCTATTACGCCGTTTCCTGGATCATCGTCCAGTTTCACTCGTTCTTCAGCCTGATCTTCAACAAGGACAGCGGCGCGGCGTGGGGTCTGTCCATCGTCTCGCTGGTGGTGCTGATCCGTATCTGCCTGATCCCGCTCTTCGTGAAGCAGATCAAGGCCACGCGGAACATGCAGGCGCTCCAGCCGAAGATGAAGGCGATCCAGGAGCGCTACAAGAGCGACAAGCAGCGCCAGTCCGAAGAGATGATGAAGCTCTACAAGGAGTCGGGCACCAACCCGCTCTCGAGCTGCCTCCCGATTCTGGCGCAGTCGCCCTTCTTCATCGCCCTGTACCAGGTGCTGAACAAGATCGCCGGTGGGCACGAGGTCGGCGTCCTGGACCAGGAGCTGGTGGACAGCGCCCGTAGAGCGCACATCTTCGGCGCCCCGATCGCGTCGAAGTTCATGGACAGCGCGAGCAAGGTCGAGTCCCTCGGTTCCACGCTGACCGACGTCCGCGTGGTCACGGTCATCATGATCGTCCTGATGTCGCTGTCGCAGTTCTACACGCAGCGCCAGCTGATGACGAAGAACGTCGACCTCACGGTGAAGACGCCGTTCATGCAGCAGCAGAAGATGCTGATGTACGTCTTCCCGATCATGTTCGCCGTCTTCGGCATCAACTTCCCGGTCGGTGTCCTCGTCTACTGGCTGACCACCAACGTGTGGACCCTGGGCCAGCAGATGTTCGTCATCCGCCGCAACCCCACCCCGGGCAGCCTCGCCTACACCCAGCGCCAGGAGCGCCTGCGGGCCAAGGGCAAGCTGAAGGAGGACCCGGCGGAGGTCGAGGCCCGCAAGGCCGTCGAGGCCGCCCGTGCGGCCCGTCAGCAGCCCAAGCGCCAGACGAAGGCCAAGCGCCAGGTCGCCGGCACGGCCCAGCCCGTCGGGGACACCAAGAAGACCTCGCTGGAGAAGGACCGGGACGACCAGCCGGGTGACGCCAAGTCCAAGCAGGGCGGCACCTCCCGCAGCGCCAAGTCCGGACAGCGCAAGGGCGGCCCGCAGCGGCCCAAGCACCCGTCGAAGAAGTAATGAAGGAGTCCACCGTGACGGAGACGCAGCCCCAGACCGCCGCCGAGGGCACCGACACGCTGTCCCGCCTCGAGCAGGAGGGCGAGATCGCCGCCGATTACCTCGAGGGGCTGCTGGACATCGCCGACCTCGACGGCGACATCGACATGGACGTCGAAGCGGACCGCGCCTCGGTGTCGATCATCAGCGACTCCACCAGCCGTGACCTGCAGAAGCTGGTGGGCCGCGACGGTGAGGTCCTGGAGGCCCTCCAGGAGCTGACCCGGCTCGCGGTGAACCGGGAGACCGGCGACCGCAGCCGTCTCATGCTCGACATCGCCGGTTTCCGGGCGCGCAAGCGCGAGGAGCTGGCCGAGATCGGTGCCAAGGCCGCCCAGGAGGCCAAGAGCACCGGTCAGCCCGTCAAGCTGGACCCGATGACCCCCTTCGAGCGCAAGGTCGTCCACGACGCGGTGGCCGCGGCCGGCCTGAGCAGCGAGTCCGAGGGCGAGGAGCCGCAGCGCCGAGTGGTCGTCCTCCCGGCCTGATCTGTCGCACTTCCAGGTGTGTACGGCCCCGTCTGCTCGCAGGCGGGGCCGATCCTTGTCAGCCTGATATTCAGATTCCGGCGTTCACAGCGGACGTCGGAGTTCCACCCAACGTTGTACGGAAGGACGGTTCCCCGTGGAAGAGGCAGCGGAGCTCCCCCCGGCGCCCGCGGCGGCGCGGGCGGTATTCGGTGACCGCTTTCCGGAGGCCGTCCGCTACGCGGAACTGCTCGCTGACGCGGGTGTGAAGCGTGGACTGATCGGCCCCCGTGAGGTCCCCCGCCTGTGGGAGCGCCACCTGCTGAACTGTGCGGTGCTCTCCGAGGCCGTGCCGGACGGCGTCTCGGTGTGCGACGTGGGCTCGGGCGCCGGTCTGCCCGGTATCCCGCTGGCCCTCGTCCGCCCGGACCTGCAGATCACCCTGCTCGAGCCGCTGCTGCGCCGCACGACCTTCCTGCAGGAGGTCGTGGAGCTGCTCGGCCTGGACCACGTCACGGTGGTCCGCGGCCGGGCCGAGGAGATGCTGGGCAAGGTCGATCCGGTGCACGTGGTCACCGCCCGGGCCGTCGCGCCCCTGGACCGGCTGGCCGGCTGGGGCGTGCCGCTGCTGCGCCCCTACGGCGAGATGCTGGCGCTCAAGGGGGACACGGCGGAGGAGGAGCTCCAGGGCGCCCGTGCCGCACTGAGCAAGCTCGGTGTCGTACGGACCTCGGTGCTCCAGGTCGGCGAGGGCGTGGTGGAGCCGCTGTCCACCGTGGTGCGGGTCGAGGTCGGGGAGAGCCCCGGCGGGGTGCGGTTCGCCGCCAAGCGGGCCAAGGCCGCCAGGGCCGACCGCTCGCGCCGTCGTCGCTGACGCGCCGGCAGCGGATGTGAGGCATCCGAGGGGATCCCTCGGATGCAATGCTCCATACAAGCTGGCAAAACTACCCATAGCGGAGTGTCGCGGCTCGGTAGCGCGGCGTGCCGTGCATCGTGTTTCACGTGAAACATCGCTCCCTGCTGCATGGAATCATCGGCCGCAGTCGTGCGGCCTCCGCGCCGCGTGGCCGTCGGCCGGTCGAGGAAGTGGGATCGTCCACAGGCCCACGGGATTCATCCACAGGAGAACGGGCCTCGCTGGTTCGCGACCCCGAAAGCATGGCAGGCTCTGTTCATTGCGAGCCTGATGTCGAGGAGAGTGAATCCTTGCGGTCCGACGCCAACATCGCGGGGCCGATGACCGACCCGGTCCCCGGCCCCCGCCCCGCCGACTCCGAACCAGCGCCTGTCCCTGGTCCCGTCCCCGCGGTCGTGGCTGTTTCACGTGAAACGGCCCCCATGCCGATGCCGAGGCCGGAACAGACCCGGGTGATGGTGGTCGCCAACCAGAAGGGCGGGGTCGGGAAGACCACGACCACCGTGAACCTGGCCGCCTCCCTGGCGCTCCACGGCAATCGGGTGCTCGTCATCGACCTCGATCCGCAGGGCAACGCCTCGACGGCTCTGGGAATCGACCACCACGCCGATGTGCCGTCGATCTACGACGTCCTCGTGGACAACAAGAAGCTCTCCGACGTGGTGCAGCCGGTGACGGATGTGGAGGGGCTCTTCTGCGCTCCTGCCACCATCGACCTGGCGGGCGCCGAGATCGAGCTGGTCTCGCTCGTGGCCCGGGAGAGCCGGCTGGACCGGGCGATCAAGTCCTATGAGCAGCCGCTGGACTACATCCTCATCGACTGCCCGCCCTCGCTCGGCCTGCTGACGGTCAACGCACTCGTCGCCGGCGCCGAGGTGCTGATCCCCATCCAGTGCGAGTACTACGCGCTGGAAGGACTGGGCCAGCTGCTGCGCAACGTCGAGCTGGTGCGGGGGCATCTGAACCCCAAGCTCCATGTGTCGACGATCCTGCTGACGATGTACGACGGCCGAACCCGGCTCGCCTCGCAGGTCGCCGACGAGGTACGCACGCACTTCGGCCAGGAGGTGCTGCGGACCAGCATCCCGCGCTCGGTCCGCATCTCCGAGGCGCCCAGCTATGGGCAGACAGTTCTTACCTACGACCCGGGTTCCAGTGGGGCGCTGTCCTATCTGGAGGCGGCCCGGGAGATCGCGCTACGGGGGGTCGGCGTGCACTACGAAGGCGCCAGGGCTCACACGGTGGGTCGCCAGCAACAGCAAGACCAGCACAGTATGTCGGAGGGGCTTCAGTGAGTGAGCGACGTAGAGGACTGGGCCGAGGGCTCGGTGCGCTGATCCCGCCGGCACCGAAGGGCGTGGAGAAGAGCGGACCGGCCGTAGGGTCCGGCGTGACGTCCCCGACCATGGTGCCGGTGCTGACGGCGGAGCGCGGGGCGGCCGGTACGGCGACCACGATGACGGTGGACGAGGTCACCCTTCCCCGTGAAGCGCACGTGGGTGGCTCTCAGGTATATGGCTCCGTTTCACGTGAAACGGAGGCCGGGGAGCCGGTGGCGGGTGCGCACTTCGCCGAGCTGCCCCTGGACTCCATTACGCCCAACTCCCGGCAGCCTCGTAAGGTCTTCGACGACGACGCCCTCGCCGAACTGGTCACCTCCATCCGCGAGGTCGGCCTGCTTCAGCCCGTGGTGGTGCGTCAACTGGCGCCGGAGCGCTATGAGCTCATCATGGGCGAGCGTCGCTTGCGCGCCTGCCGCGAGGCCGGGCTGGAGCGGATCCCCTCCATCATCCGGGCGACGGATGACGAGAAGCTTCTGCTGGACGCGCTCCTGGAGAATCTGCACCGGGCTCAGCTGAACCCGCTGGAAGAGGCGGCCGCCTACGACCAGCTGCTCAAGGACTTCAACTGCACGCACGACGAGCTGGCGGACCGCATCGGGCGTTCGCGTCCCCAGGTCTCCAACACCCTGCGTCTACTGAAGCTCTCACCGGCCGTGCAGCGACGGGTGGCGGCCGGAGTGCTCTCCGCCGGTCACGCCCGTGCCCTGCTCTCCATCGATGATTCGGAGGAGCAGGACCGGCTCGCCCATCGCATCGTGGCCGAGGGGCTGTCGGTGCGTGCGGTGGAGGAGATCGTGACCCTGATGGGGTCGCGTCCGAAGAGCACGGGGAAGGGCAAGGGCCCCCGGGCCGGTGCCCGGGTCGCCCCCGCGCTCAGCGATCTGGCCTCGCGGCTGTCGGACCGCTTCGAGACCCGGGTGAAGGTGGACCTCGGACAGAAGAAGGGAAAGATCGTCGTCGAGTTCGCCTCGATGGATGATCTGGAGCGGATTCTGGGCACGCTGGCCCCCGGCGAGGGGCGGGTGCTGGAGCAGAAGCTCTCCGACGGGGACGGCGACAGCACGGACTAGGGACCTTTACGGCGCTCGCCTCGGGGCGGGTTGTGTTTCACGTGGAACCTTGCGTGGACACAACCCGCCCTTTGCCTTGTCCGGCTATCCGCTCAATCGACCTCCGGATACGATGCGTTGGGTATGGCACATCCACGTTGGACACAGTTCACGGAGGGGCGGGGCCATGCGAACGGTGAGCCGGACCGGACTGGTGGCAGCGGGTCTGAGCTTGGGAGCGGTCGGCGGATTCGTCGGCAGCCTTCTCAAGGAGTTCAGTGCGCTGAGCGCCGCCCGGAGCGTGGCACACGACGGAAGTGAGGAACTGGCTGCATGGGGCGACGGCTCGTACCGCTCACGCTGGACAACCTCCCGGACCTTCCCAAGCGCTGTCGTGCGTGCGTCTTCTGGGAGCTGGACCCCGTCAGCGGTGAAGCCGCGCTGAGAGCCGGACGCCCGGAGCTGGAGAAGGAAGCCTGGATCTCCGCGGTCCTGCTGGAGTGGGGCTCCTGCGGCCGTGTGGTCTACGTCGACGATGTGCCAGTGGGCTTTGTGCTCTACGCTCCCCCCGCCTATGTGCCACGCTCCACCGCGTTCCCCACCAGTCCGGTGGCCGCGGACGCCGTGCAGCTGATGACCGCCTGGCTGATGCCGGCCTACCAGGGGCAGGGCCTGGGCCGGGTGATGGTGCAGACCGTCGCCAAGGATGTGCTCCGGCGGGGCTTCAAGGCGATCGAGGCGTTCGGGGACGCCCGCTGGAAAGAGCCGGCCTGTGTGCTGCCCGCCGACCATCTTCTGGCCGTCGGCTTCAAGACGGTACGGCCGCACCCGAGCTATCCGCGGCTGCGGCTGGAACTGCGGACGGCGCTCTCCTGGAAAGAGGACGTCGAGCTGGCCCTGGACCGCCTGCTGGGCGCGGTCCAGAAGGAGCCCGCGCTGCGACCCCTCTAGGACGCCCCCCGGCCTCTGCGGGCGGCTCCGGGAAAGCGAACAGGCCCGCCCCTGGGAGAAGGACGGGCCTGTTTCACGTGAAACAGCGCCTGCTGACGCAGGCCTGCTGTGACGCGCTTACTTGGCGGCGTGGATGAAGTCGGCCAGCTCGCGCTCGAGGGCCGCCTTGGGCTTGGCGCCGACGATGGTCTGGACGACCTCGCCACCCTTGTAGACGTTGAGCGTCGGGATCGACATGACGCCGTACTTGGCGGCGGTGGTCGGGTTCTGGTCGATGTTCAGCTTGACGATCTCGATCTTGTCGCCGTACTCGGCGGAGATCGCCTCGAGCGAAGGAGCGATCTGGCGGCACGGACCGCACCACTCGGCCCAGAAGTCCACCAGGACGGGCTTGTCGCTCTTGAGGACGTCCTCGTCGAAGGACGCGTCGGTCACGGTCTTGAGAGCCACTGAGGTCTCCTTGAATCTGTTCTGCGTGGGGAGGGGTGGTGGGGGTGGATCAGGGGGTCTTCTCGGGCTCCCGGACACCCTCGCCGTCGGAGAGCGCGGCGAGGTGGCGCTCGGCGTCGAGCGCGGCGGAGCAACCGGTGCCGGCGGCGGTGATCGCCTGGCGGTAGGTGTGGTCCACGACGTCACCGGCGGCGAACACACCGGTGAGGTTGGTGCGGGTCGAGGGGGCTTCGACCTTCAGGTAGCCCTCGTCGTCCAGCTCCAGCTGGCCCTTGAAGAGCTCGGTGCGCGGGTCGTGGCCGATGGCGATGAACAGGCCGGTCACGGGCAGCTCGGAGGACTCGCCGGTCTTCAGGTTGCGCAGCGTCAGCCCGGAGAGCTTGTTCTCACCGTGGATCTCGGCGACCTCGCTGTCCCAGATGAAGGAGATCTTGGGGTCGGCGAAGGCACGCTCCTGCATCGCCTTGCTGGCGCGCAGGGTGTCACGACGGTGGACGACGGTCACGGACTTGGCGAAGCGCGAGAGGAAGGTGGCCTCCTCCATCGCGGTGTCGCCACCGCCGATGACGGCGATGTCCTGGTCCTTGAAGAAGAACCCGTCACAGGTGGCGCACCAGGAGACGCCGCGGCCGGAGAGCTCGTCCTCGCGGGGCAGACCCAGCTTGCGGTGCTGCGAGCCGGTGGTGACGATCACGGCCTTGGCGCGGTGGACGGTGCCGGCGGAGTCCGTGACGGTCTTGATCTCGTCGCTCAGGTCGACGGCGACCACGTCGTCCGGGATCAGCTCGGCGCCGAAGCGCTCGGCCTGGGCGCGCATGTTGTCCATCAGGTCGGGGCCCATGATGCCCTCACGGAACCCGGGGAAGTTCTCCACGTCGGTGGTGTTCATCAGCGCACCACCGGCGGTGACGGCGCCCTCGAAGACCAGCGGCTTCAGGGAGGCACGGGCGGTGTAGAGCGCGGCCGTATAGCCCGCGGGCCCGGAGCCGATGATGATCACGTTGCGGACGTCGCTCACGGGTGTCTTCCTTGTCTCTGACGACAGCTGTCTGGGTCCTTGCTGGGTCTCACCCCACCCAACGGATCCTACGGGGCGAGCATTCCCGAGCGGGACGACAGCACGTGCGCAAGAGAGATCAGTCGCGCGGAAACGTCTCGTTCAGCAGCACTTTTCCGGGCGCCGGGGGCGAGGCGGTGGCACAGGCGGCCGAGACCATATAGGCGTCGACGAGGGTGACGTCGGAGGGGTGCGGCAGGACGACGAGGTAGGCGTCCTCTCCCTTGTACGTCTCCTGGTGCGTGGCGAGCGCCGTCTCGGTCCGGCCGATGCCGTCCTGTACACAGGCCGGGACGGTGGTTCCGGGGGCGCGCAGCGTCGTCTCCGGAGAGCTCTGGGAACTCATGCCCCGGGACTCGGCGGCCTTGGACGTTCCCCGCAGGAGCTCCTGCACCCGCGTCTTGATGCCGTCGTAGGCGAGGACCGAGGGGGCCGACTGGTTCTGGCTCGGCTCCGGGGGTCCCGCCTGGGACGCGTCGTCCCCACCGGACTGCAGGAAGAAGCCGCCCACACCGATGACGGCGGCGGCACAGGCGGTGCCGAGCAGCGCCTGCGACCAGCGGCGGCCGCGGCGAGGGCGCGGTCCGGAGGGCCTGGGGGACTGCCGTCCGGGCCCGGTGGTGGCGCGTGGGCGTCCAGCGGGGCGGTCGACGGTTTCACGTGAAACACGTGTCGCCGCCGTCTGGGGTGCTGTCTTCGGCGTCTCCGTTTCACGTGAAACAGCGACGCCGGATGAACCCTCGGCGATCGCCTCGGGCGCGGTCGCGTCCAGCAGCGCCTCGGCCGCGAGTGCGGCGTCGATGCGGCCGGCGACGTCCGCCGGCATCCGGAGGGGGCCGGGCAGGGTGCCGAGCAGCCCACGGATCTCGTCCAGCGAGCTCCGTACGTCCTCGCACAGCTCGCAGTCCGCGAGGTGCTCACGCACGTCCGCGGTCCGCGCCGGGGAGAGGACACCCTCGGTGAGTGCGGAGATCTCCGCGACCTCCGGGTGCCCATCCGTGCCGGTCATCGAAGTCACGCTCGCCCACCTCCGCCCTTCACTGGATCTGCGTCGCTCGGTCCTGCCGGTGGTGGGACGGACGTCCCCTGCGACCGGTTCCTTTCCCTGTCAAGAGGGGGGCTACCCCTGCGATCCGGGCGCAGATGGGTGAGCAACGGCAGCAGCCGTGCCCGTCCCCGGGCGCATCTGCTCTTGACCGTGCCGGTCGGCACGTCCAGCACCGCGGCCGCTTCGGCGACCGGATAGCCCTGCATGTCGACGAGCACGAGGGCGGCCCGCTGGTCCGGGGGCAGCTTCGCCAGGGCCAGGATCAGCTCACGGTGCAGATCGCCGCGCTCGGCGGGGGCGTCGGCGGGCTCGTGGGGTTCGAGGAGCTGCTCGAGTCGCTCGGTCTCGGCGAGCGGTGCGGTGCGCCGCGAGGCGGCCTTGCGGGCGCGGTCCAGGCAGGCGTTGACCGTGATGCGGTGCAGCCAGGTGGTGACGGCGGACTGGCCGCGGAAGGTGTGGGCGGCCCGGTAGGCGGAGACCAGGGCGTCCTGGACGGCGTCCGCGGCCTCCTCCCGGTCCCCGAGGGTGCGCAGCGCCACCGCCCAGAGCCGGTCGCGGTGGCGCCGCACTATCTCGCCGAAGGCATCGGGGTCGCCCTTGACGTGCAGGGCGATGAGCTCGGCGTCGCTCGTGCCGCCACGTGTGACGTCGTCCACCGTCGAGCCCTCCCCCTGAGCGACGTGACCTGACGGTCAGCCGATGAACTTCACTTCGTTGATGGCCTGCTTGTACCCGGCGCTGCTGAAGGTCTGGCTGTCATAGGGCGAGAAGGGCAACGCCGTGATCCACAGCAGGACGTACTGCGTTTCCACAGGCTTCTGGAGCGTGAGCTTCAAGGTCTTCATGGCGGTCGTGCCGCTGGAGATTTTCTGCATGCCTGACACCGGGCCCGACGGGGACAGCGAGTCGACCGCGTAGAGCGTGGCCTTGGTGTGGTCACCCGCGTAACGAAGGTCCACGGTGGCGGCGCTGACCTGCTGTTTCGACCCCAGGTCGTAGACGATGCCGATGCCCCCCTTGTACGGGACGATCGACGGTCCGTCATTGAAGGAAGCCGTGCGCCAGTACGTCTTGGGGTTGTTGTCGTACGTCCGCTGGACCGGGTCCTTGTCCTGGAGAACGTGGTCCGGGGCGTACTGCGCGGCGTTCGTGATCGTAATGGGCTTGTTCGTGGGCCTTCCGGGCGTGTCGTCCCCGGAGGACTGGGACCGCGGAGTGTCCTTCTCGCCGTCCTTGAGGAGCGTGTCCGCGAGCTGCCAGCTGCCCAGTCCCAGCGCCGCGATGAGCAGGGCCGAGACGCTCCACTTGAGGGCGCGGCCGGTGCGGCTCTGGAGCGGGGGCGGCGGTGCCACCGGCAGCGGGTGGACCGGTCCCCCGTTGCGGGGAACCGACGGGCGCGAGTAGGCCGGCGGGGCGCTGTAGGCCGACTCCGGGGGCCGGATGCGCGGCATCGCGGCGACGGCCTTGGCCAGCTCCTCCGGCGTGGTGCACGGCTTCTCCTGGCGCGACGCGGTGGCCCCGTCGTTGACGAGGGCGCGCATGGCGAGCTCGGAGAGGCCCCGGTGCACTCCGGCGCGGACCTGGTCGGGTGCGATGAGACCGACGCCCTTGGGCAGCCCCGACAGGCCGTGGGCGTTGCTCTCGTACGGCCAGCGCTGGGTCAGCGCCGCGTACAGGAGCGCGCCGATGGCCTCGGTGTCGGTCCGCTGGGGGTGCTCGGAGCTGATGCCCCGCAGAGCGGCCATGACGGCGAGCCCGCGGATGCGGTACTGGCCGGTGCCGGTGCGCAGGACGGAGCCCGGGTTGAGGCGCAGGTGCGCGAGGCCCTCGCGGTGGGCGGCGGCCATCGCCTGGGACACCTGGTTGACCAGCTGATAGGCCTCGTGGGGCTCGAGGGGTCCGGAGGCGAGGACGGGCGTCAGCTCGGTGGCGTCCGGCAGCCACTCGTGGACGACGTAGACGAGGTCGTTCTCCTCGACGGCGTCGAGGACCTGGACGAAGCGCGGGTCGCCGAGGAGCGCGGCGGATCGGGCGGCGGCGAGCACCGGGCGGGCCCGGGGGTGGTCGGCGGGCAGCAGGTGGACGCCGACGGCGCGGCGCAGCTTCTCGTCGACGGCACGCCAGCTGCTGAATCCCTCCAGACGGGTGACGCACTCCTCCAGGCGGTACCTTCTGGCGAGCTTGTGGCCGCTGTGCAACTCCGGAGATTGTGCGTCGCGCGCGGGGCTCTCGCTCTCCGCGCGCTCGGACTTCTTGTGCGTGCTGACCTGTTTATCGGCCGCCGCCCCGTCGGTCGTGGCCTTGCCCGCCGCGGCGGTCAGTGGCTGCTCGCCGCTGTTGTCGGCCACGTCGACGGCAGCCGTGCTCCGTTCCGCCACCGTCGTTCCTGCCTCCCCATCCGTTGCACGCCGTCCACAGCCAAGACAATTGTGCCCACAGTCCGGCGCTATGCACGACACGCGGCGGCGGGCGATGGTTGTGCTCCGGTCAGCGACCGAGCCGGCCGCGCACCATACCGACCATGGCGGTCAACTCGTCGATCCGCATCCGCTTCGCGGCGATGTAGAAGACGGCGATCAGGATCAGTCCACCACCGGCCAGGGCTGCGAGCGATCCGATGATGTCGCTGCCCAGAACCTGAACGATTCCGTAAGCGGCGGCTCCGCTGACGAGCGCGGCGGGGATGCACGCGCCGACCAGACGGGCGTAGGTGCGGATGACGTGCGAGCCGTCCAGGTCGCCGCCCAGGCGGGCGCTGAGCCGGCGCCAGGCGACGCCGACGCCGACGGCGTAGCCCAGACCGTAGGAGGCGGCCATGCCGGCTACAGCCCAGCGCGAGGGCAGGACGAGGTAGCTGACGAAGGAGGCCGCCGCGTTGACGGCGGCGACGATGACCGTGTTGTAGAAGGGGGTGCGGGTGTCCTCGTAGGCGTAGAAGCCACGGAGGATGACGTACTGCGCGGAGTACGGGATCAGGCCGAGGCCGAACGCCATCAGGATGAAACCAATGTTGGTGGCGCCCGCGGTGTCACCGCCGGCCGAGAACATCAGCGTGGACATGGGGACGCCGAGCGCCAGGAAGGCGAACGCACAGGGCACGATCGCCACGGCCGAGGTGCGCAGGCCGTGGGAGAGGTCGTCGCGGACGGCCGAGACGTCTCCGTCGTGGGCGGCGCGGGAGATCCGCGGCAGGACGGCGGTCATCACCGAGACGGTGATGATGGCCTGCGGCATCTGCCAGAGCTGCAGCGCGAAGTTGTACGCGGTGATGCCCGTGCCGGAATGGCCCGCCTTGTCGGCCAGCGCGCCGGCCTTGGTGGCGAGCTGGGTGACCACGACCATGCCGAGCTGGTTGGCGAGGACGAAGAAGAACGTCCACTTGGCGAGCCCCGCGGCCTTGCCGAGGCCCTGGCCGCGCCAGTCGAAGCGGGGCCTGATCCGGAAGCCCGCGTCGCGGAGGTAGGGGATCATGGCCAGCGCCTGGACCGCGAGGCCCAGCAGGGTGCCGAGGCCGAGGAGCCGGACGCCTTCCGGCGTGATGGTCGCGGAGCTGACGTCGCTGTCCGAGAACGGGCCGAAGGCCCAGATGAAGGCGCCGAAGGTGGCGATGATGATGATGTTGTTGAGGACCGGGGTCCACATCATTGCGCCGAACTTGCCCCGGGCGTTGAGGATCTGGCCCAGGACCACGTGCACGCCCATGAAGAACATCGTGGGAATGCAGTAGCGGGCGAAGGCCACCGCGACGTCCATCCGGGCGGGATCGCCGGCGATGGTCGGCGACATGATCTGGATGAAGACCGGTGCGGCCAGCACACAGACGGTGGTGACGCCGGCCAGCAGCACCACCACGAGGGTCAGGAGCCGGTTGGCGTAGGCCTCGCCGCCGTCCTCGTCGTTCTTCATCGCGCGCACGAGCTGCGGGATGAAGACGGCGTTGAGGGCGCCGCCGCCGACCAGGATGTAGATCATGGTCGGCAGGGTGTTGGCGACCTGGTAGCCGTCGGCGAGGGTGGTGACGCCGATCGCCGCCGCCATGATCAGGTTCCGGCCGAAGCCCAGGAGGCGGGAGACCATGGTTCCCGCGGCCATCACCGCGCTCGACTTCAGCAGGCTCGCGGCCTTGCCGCCGCTCTTCGCCGTGGCGGCCGGGGCCGCCGGCGGCTCCTGCTCCGCGGTGGGCTCGGCCGCCGGGGGCTGTGCGGGCGGCGGGACGAACTGTCCGGGTGACTTCGGCGGGAACTGCTGACCGGCCGGGAACTGCTGACCGGCCGGGCGCTGGGGCTCGTACGGCTGCTGCTGGTCGCGGTACAGGTGCGCGAAGGCGTCCCGCTGGGGCTGCCCGCCCGACGGCGCGGGAGAGCCGCCCATGACGTCGTTCACGCCGATGAGCTGGGTGGCGTCCTCGTCGCTGTACGGGCGAGGGAAGGCCTCGTGCTGCGGTGCCTGGGGGTACTGCGGGGTGTGACCCTGCGGTGCCTGGGGCTGCTGCGGCTGCTGGGGCTGTGCCCACATCCGCGGGTCGGAGGCGACCGGAGGCACGGGAGGCTGCTGGTAGGAGCCGGGCGGCGGCTGCGGCACGGTCCGGTCGTAGAACGCGTCGTTCACCGGGTCCTGGGCGGACGCGTCGTGCGCCGGGTAGGGATCCGACGCGTAGGCGTCCCGGAGGTAGGGGTCCCGGGCGTACGGGCCCTGGTGCTCCGGGCCGGAGGCAGGCGGGTTCTGCGGGTACTGGTCCCGCTGCTCACCGCCCGCGCCCTGACCGCGGTCACCGTCGTACGGCGCGCTCATCGCTACCCCACCTCATCGTCCGCGGCCTGCCGGCCCCACAAAACGTCAACGTTCCACTTTCTCACCTGAGCCGGACGGGTCACCGTCTCGCGCCCCGGATTCCGCGGCCGGATCACCCGGCTGCTCGGGTCGGTCGTCGCCCGGCCCACCGTCGTCGCCCGAGTCTCCCCCGTCTGCGTCGTCGGGTCCGCCACCTGCGGCTTTACGGGCAGCTGCCCGCTTGCGCTGGATGTAGATACGCAGACCCGCGAGGACCAGGAGGAGGACACCACCGGCGATGACCAGGAGCACCATAGGGGTGATGGAGGTGACATGCACAGTGAAGGTCATCGGCTCGCCGTAGGGCTGGCCGTCATCGGCGTACAACCGGGCCGTCACCTGCACCGGACCGTTGGCGTTGGCACGCGTCTCGAACTTCACCGACTGCTGGCGGCCGCCCGCCACCTCGACGGGCTGTGAAGCGTCGATCTTCAGTCGGTTCGGCTGGCTGGAGGTGAGGACGAGCCGGAGGCCCTGTACGCCCTGCAGGAGGCCGTTCTGCACGGTCACCGGGATCGTCGCGCTGCGGCCGGAGAGGGTCGCGTCGGACTTGTTGATCAGGTGTACCTGGCGGGTGAGCTGGTCCAGGTAGGACTGCACGGCGTCCCGGAACTCCGCCGCACCCCTGGGGTTGCCGCGCCACGAGGTCGACATCTCCCGCATGATCGCGCTGCCGAAGGGGGTGACGACGCGGTCCTGGGCGGTCAGGATGACCTTGAAGCTGTCGAGGGTGCTCTGGGTGCGCTGGATCGCCTCGAAGGCCTCGGTGGACAGCTCCTGCGAGCGCAACGAGTCCGGGTACGAGCCGCTGCCGGGCACCTGCTGGTTGGCGGACGGGTCGGGCTGGGCCTTGGCCGCGTCCCCCAGGTCGAGGGGCTGTGTCCAGCGACCGTCCAGGCCCTTGAGGGCGGTCGCCATCGCCTGCGCCTGGCTCGCCGTGGGCATGCGCTGCGGAGCGACGACGATGCTGCGCTCCTTCTCCGGAGCCTGCTTGTTCACCATGAGGCTCTGGGCGAGGAAGCGCTGCACGGCGAGCGAGGAGTCGTCGGCCCTGATCATCTCGCCCTGGAAGACGGTGGAGAGCCGGGCGTCCGCCACGACGGCCGTGTTGCCGCCGCCGATCTGCCGGGCCGCCGTGGGGGCGTAGGGGGAGGCGCCGGGCTCGCGGAGGCTGTCGCTGCGGGCGATGACGTTGTGGGCGCCCGCCGAGGTGGCCACGTCCACGATCGAGGAATCGACGGCACCGTCCACGGGCCAGGCGAAGTCCGTGCGCGGCTTCACACCGAGGATCGTGTCCACGGTGGTCGCGGCGAGCTCCGTGGCGGACTGCAGGTGGCTGAGGGCGCCGGAGACGTCCTTGCCCCGGTGGGCCAGCGAGGCGAGGTCCGGGTCACCGAAGGGCAGCGCCACCACCTGGCGGTTCGTGACGGCTTCCTGGAGCTGGTTGAGCCACTGCTTGGCGACCGCCTGGCCCCGGCCGGGGGTGTTCTGGTCGTTCGGCCCGGCGACCTGGTAGCGCTTGGTCATCGCCTCGACCGTGGCGAGGAGGTCCGGGTCGATCACCCAGGTGATCGGCAGCCCCTTGCCCAGGGCCACCAGCTGCTGCAGCCGGCCGCCCGGGGCCAGCTCCGCCGCCAGGTCGTCGTTGGGGAAAACCGGCGTCTGCTGCTGGTCGGACTCGGTGCGGGCGGTCAGGTGCGTGGCGGAGACCAGCGGCCACAGGAAGGTCAGCTGGGTCTTCTTGCCGTCGGTCCCGGACGGCTGCCAGGGCAGCAGCGTCCGCCGGATGCTCAGGACCTGCTCGTACGGATGGCCGGCGGTCTGGCCGGAGAGGGTGACGCCGAGCTGGTAGACGCCGTCCTTGCCGAGGGCGAGGTCCTTGACCGGCACGGTGAGCGTGAAGTCCCGGCTGACGCCGGGAGCCAGCGCTTCGAGCTTCTGCGCGTGGTTGCCGCCCACCTCCGAGCCGTCGGTGCCCGGCGAGAACGGCGTCCGGTCGCCCAGATCGTCTATGTCGCTGCGCGTGCTGATCTGCGGGCCCACCCGCAGACCCACATGGGCGCCGGTGATCGCCGACTTTCCGCCGTTGGTGACCGTGCCCGAGACGGTGAGCGTGTCGTCCTGCTTCGGGGCGACGGGCGTCACCGTGTCGACAGAGACGCTGATGGTGTGGTTGCCGGGGGAGTCCGCGTGTGCGGCGGGGGCAGCCGGCAGCTGCACCAGGCCCACGAACAGCAGCACCCCGGTGAGCAGCACCGCGGTGTGCCGGAACCACCGGCAGGCAGGAGCGGATCTCGTCCCCTGGAACTCTGCCGCCTCGGCCACGCGCTCGCCCGTCCCTCGTCGTCGTCAGTGGTCGTCGGATGGTGCGTCCACGAATGGTAACGAGGCCTGCTGCGACGAAGTGCTGCGGAGGGCACTACAAGATCGCCACCGGGGCCCGTTGTCCGGGCTGCGCCTGCTTTGTGAGAGCTGTTGTGAAGCGCCCCATAACGAGGAGGCCCTCGCGCGCGCGGACACGTACCCTCTTCTGTTGTGCCGAACGCCAACAATGACAGCCACACCCCGCCGTCGACGAATGAGCTCAGCCAGGTGCAGCGCCGTGCCGTGAGCGAGCTCCTGCGGGTGTCCCCCGTAGCCGACGACCTCGCCCGCCGCTTCAAGGAGGCCGGCTTCACGCTTGCCCTGGTCGGCGGGTCGGTGCGGGACGCGCTGCTCGGCCGTCTCGGCAACGATCTGGACTTCACCACCGATGCCCGTCCCGAGGACGTGCTGAAGATCGTGCGCCCGTGGGCCGACGCGGTCTGGGAGGTCGGGATCGCCTTTGGGACCGTCGGATGCCGCAAATCGAACTTCGATATTGAGGTCACGACATATCGGTCGGAAGCGTATGACCGGACCTCGCGGAAGCCCGAGGTCTCCTACGGCGACTCCATCGAGGAAGACCTGGTCCGCCGCGACTTCACCGTCAACGCGATGGCCGTCGTGCTGCCGGAGAAGGAGTTCGTCGACCCGCACCACGGTCTGGAGGACCTGGCCTCCCGGGTCCTGCGCACTCCCGGGACGCCGCAGGAGTCCTTCTCCGACGACCCGCTGCGCATGATGCGGGCCGCGCGCTTCGCCGCGCAGCTGGACTTCGAGGTCGCCCCCGAGGTCGTCGCCGCCATGACGGAGATGTCCGACCGTCTGGAGATCGTCTCCGCCGAGCGGGTCCGGGACGAGCTGAACAAGCTGATCCTCTCCGACCATCCCCGCGAAGGCCTCAAGCTCCTCGTCGACACCGGCCTCGCCGCCCTCGTCCTCCCCGAGCTCCCGGCGCTGCGACTGGAGCGCGACGAGCACCACCGGCACAAGGACGTCTACGAGCACACGCTGATCGTCCTCGAGCAGGCCATCGACCTGGAGGAGAACGGCCCCGACCTCGTGCTGCGCCTGGCGGCGCTGCTGCACGACATCGGCAAGCCGAAGACGCGCCGCTTCGAGAAGGACGGCCGGGTCTCCTTCCACCACCACGAGGTGGTGGGCGCGAAGATGACCAAGGCCCGGATGACCAAGCTCAAGTACTCCAACGACCTGGTCAAGGACGTCGCCAAGCTGGTCGAGCTGCATCTGCGCTTCCACGGCTACGGCACCGGGGAGTGGACCGACTCGGCCGTGCGCCGCTACGTACGGGACGCGGGGCCGCTGCTGGACCGGCTGCACAAGCTGACGCGATCCGACTGCACGACGCGCAACAAGCGCAAGGCCAACGCGCTCTCCCGCGCCTACGACGGGCTCGAGGAGCGCATCGCACGGCTGCAGGAGCAGGAGGAGCTGGACTCGATCCGGCCCGACCTGGACGGCAACGAGATCATGGAGATCCTGGGCGTCGGCCCCGGGCCGCAGATCGGCAAGGCGTACAAGCACATGCTGGAGTTGCGGCTGGAGCACGGGCCCATGGAACGGGAGACCGCGGTCGCCGCGCTCAAGGAGTGGTGGGCGACCCAGCAGGGCTGACCTTCCGCGGTGATGTTTCACGTGAAACGTCACTGGGCGGCAGATGTGGCGAGGGGCGGTGTTTCACGTGAAACACCGCCCCTCGGCGTACTGCCGGTGCCGCTACTTCTTGTTGCTCGCCAGGCACAGGACGAAGGAGTCGCTGCGCTCCCGCCACGTCACGGCCGCGGTGGTGCCCTCCACGTTCTCGCACGCCGTGTAGGCGGAGGAGGTGCCCTTGACCTTCTTCAGCACCTTGTGGGTGGCGTTGGAGGCGGTGCAGTCGCGCTTCTGGATGTTCGGCTTGTAGGAGGATCCCGTGTTCTCCAGGCACTGGCCGGCCTGCAGCGTCTCGGCGTCGTCCTGGCCGAAGATCCATGCGGCACCCGCGATGATGAGTCCCAGGATGGGCAGCACGATGTTCCGGATGATCTTCATGGGCGAGCGGCGCGGACGCGCCGGCGGGGGCACCGGGGTACCCCATCCGCCGGGCTGACCCATCGGTGCGGTGGGCTGCTGACCGTACGGCGGAGCCGGGGGCTGCTGGCCGTACGGTGCGGCCGGCGGCTGCTGACCGTAGGGCGCGGCCGGGGGCTGCTGACCGTAGGGACCGGGCTGCTGGCCGTACGGGTTGCCGCCCTGCGGGGCGTACGGGTTCTGGTGGGGCGGCGGAGTGGTCACGGGAAAACCCTTCGGACTGAGCGAGATCCGGTCGCGAATTGCAGCCCGTAAGGTATCCGGTGTCCATGACATTTCTTCAGCTCACAGCGGCCCTGTGGCCTTGATGTGACACTTAACGGCGTCGAAATCCGGCCATAGCGCAAGCAATCGCCGCGTAGATCACGGCGACCGTTACGACCAGCGCGGCCGACCGCCCGTCCGGCGGCAGCATCAGGGCGGCCACCGCTGCGGCGCCCACGAAGGCGACGTTGGACAGGACGTCGTAGAGCGCGAAGACCCGCCCCCGGAAGGCGTCGTCGACCGACGCCTGGACCACCGTGTCCGTAGCGATCTTGGCCCCCTGGGTGATGAGTCCCAGGACGAAGGCCCCGATCAGCATGGGAACGGGCTCGAAGGGCAGACCGAGGGCGGGTTCGAGGACCGCCGCGGTCGCGGCGCAGGCCACGATCCAGCCCAGCCGTCCCAGCCGGTCGGTCCCCCAGGGGGTGACCACGGCCGCCGCGAAGAACCCCGCTCCCGAGGCGGCGACGGCATAGCCGAGCAGGGCCAGCCCCTCCGCGTCGTCGTCGGACCAGGCGTACCGGCACAGCATCAGCAAAGTGACCGTCAGCGCGCCGTAGCAGAAGCGCATCAGCGTCATCGCCGCCAGCGCCCGGGCGGCGGTCCGGCGTTGCGCCAGATGGCGCAGCCCCTCGGCCAGTCCGCGCGTGGCGATCGCCAGGGCGGTGCGCACCCGTGCGCGGGAAGCCGAGGCGTCGGGGCCCAGCAGGTCCACGGGCATGCGCAGGGACCAGAGTCCGGCGCACAGGTACAGCGCCGCGGCGAGGAGCACGGCCCAGGCTTCGGAGGCGGTGCCGTCGGACGAGGCGAGACGTACGACGAAGGCGAGGCCGCCGCCCGCGGTCGCGGCCAGGGTGCCGGCCGTCGGGGAGAGGGAGTTGGCCATCACCAGGCGCTCGGGGGAGTCCACCACGCGGGGCAAGGACGCCGAGAGCCCGGCGAGCACGAAGCGGTTGACGGCGGTGACCGAGAGCGCGGAGGCGTAGAAGAGCCAGTCGGGCGCCCCGCCGACGATGAGCAGCGCGGTCACGGTGGCCAGCGCGGCGCGGAGCACGTTGCCGTGGAGCAGGACCTGGCGGCGGCGCCAGCGGTCGAGCAGGACGCCGGCGAAGGGGCCCAGGAGCGAGTAGGGCAGGAGCAGCACCGCCATGGCGGAGGCGATGGCCGCCGGGGACGTCTGCTTCTCGGGGGAGAAGACGACGTAGGCGGCGAGCGCCACCTGGTAGACGCCGTCGGCGGCCTGGGAGAGCAGCCTGACTGCCAGCAGACGGCGGAAATCGCGCAGCGCCAGCAGAACGCGAAGATCACGCACAACGGGCATGCCCCACAGCCTCACACAACGCACAGGTCCCCGGGTGGATTACCCGGGGACCTGTGGTCGAGCGAGGGGGTGTTCGGCGATTAGCCGTCGACCTCACCCTTGATGAACTTCTCGACGTTCTCGCGGGCCTCGTCGTCGAAGTACTGCACCGGCGGCGACTTCATGAAGTACGAGGAAGCGGAGAGGATCGGGCCACCGACGCCACGGTCCTTGGCGATCTTCGCGGCGCGGACGGCGTCGATGATGACACCGGCGGAGTTCGGGGAGTCCCAGACCTCGAGCTTGTACTCCAGGTTCAGGGGGACGTCGCCGAACGCGCGGCCCTCGAGGCGCACGTACGCCCACTTGCGGTCGTCCAGCCAGGCGACGTAGTCCGACGGGCCGATGTGGACGTTCTTCTCGCCCATGTCGCGGTCGGGGATCTGGGAGGTGACGGCCTGCGTCTTGGAGATCTTCTTGGACTCCAGGCGCTCGCGCTCGAGCATGTTCTTGAAGTCCATGTTGCCGCCGACGTTCAGCTGCATCGTGCGGTCCAGGATGACGCCCCGGTCCTCGAACAGCTTGGCCATCACGCGGTGCGTGATGGTGGCGCCGACCTGCGACTTGATGTCGTCGCCGACGATCGGGACGCCCGCCTCGGTGAACTTGTCCGCCCACTCCTTGGTGCCGGCGATGAAGACCGGGAGGGCGTTGACGAAGGCGACCTTGGCGTCGATGGCGCACTGCGCGTAGAACTTCGCGGCGTCCTCGGAGCCCACGGGCAGGTAGCAGACCAGAACGTCGACCTGCTTGTCCTTGAGGACCTGGACGACGTCGACGGGGGCCTCGGTGGACTCCTCGATGGTCTGGCGGTAGTACTTGCCCAGGCCGTCGAGGGTGTGGCCGCGCTGGACGGTGACGCCGGTCGGCGGCACGTCGCAGATCTTGATGGTGTTGTTCTCGCTGGCGCCGATGGCGTCCGCGAGGTCCAGGCCGACCTTCTTCGCGTCAACGTCGAAAGCGGCCACGAACTCCACGTCGCGGACGTGGTAGTCGCCGAACTGCACGTGCATCAGACCCGGCACGCGGCCATTCGGGTCGGCGTCCTTGTAGTACTCGACGCCCTGCACCAGCGAGGCGGAGCAGTTGCCCACACCGACGATCGCTACGCGAACCGAACCCATTCCGGTTGCTCCCTGTTTGTACTCGACGAAGCCCTGCGGAGTGCAGAGCTCACTGGTCCGGACCGGTGCGCTTGTCACGCCCGGCCCGCTCGCTCTCGATCAGCTCGTTCAGCCAGCGGACCTCGCGCTCCACGGATTCCATGCCGTGTCGCTGAAGTTCGAGGGTGTAGTCGTCCAGCCGCTCCCGGGTGCGGGCCAAAGAGGCGCGCATCTTCTCCAGACGCTCCTCCAGACGGCTGCGGCGGCCTTCCAGCACCCGCATCCGTACGTCCCGCGAGGTCTGTCCGAAGAACGCGAAGCGGGCGGCGAAGTGCTCGTCCTCCCACGCGTCCGGACCGGTGTGGGCGAGGAGCTCCTCGAAGTGCTCCTTGCCCTCTGCCGTCAGGCGGTAGACGATCTTCGCTCGTCGTCCGGCCAGGGACGCCGCACGGGCATCCTCCGGAGCGCTCCCGGGTTCCTCGATCAGCCATCCGTTGGCCACCAGGGACTTCAGGCAGGGATAGAGGGTGCCGTAGCTGAACGCTCGGAACACCCCGAGTGAGGTGTTCAGGCGCTTCCGCAGCTCGTAGCCGTGCATCGGGGACTCGCGGAGCAGGCCGAGGACGGCGAACTCGAGGATGCCGGAGCGTCTGCTCATGTTTCGCCTCCTTGTCCCCCACAGCCTAGTCCTTGTGATCCCTAATCCTTATTGGTCCCTTATGCCGAGCTGATGTGTCCGGCTGATGTGCTGAGCTGATGTATCGACTCGATACATCCAGAAGATAGAACGGGCGTGCCGCCGCGACAAGGGGGGGCACGGTGAACGAGGTCACATCACCGATTCGTGGGACACAACCGGCCTGATTTGGAGTGAACATCCCCAGTGGGCTGGATTTGGCCGTGCGTAGTCTGTGCGGCATGCAATTCACCGGGAACCGTGTGACGTCGTCAGACGTCCTCGTCCCGTATGCAGTGCGGCCCGTGGCTCGGGGGGACAGCCGGATCGCACATCGGGGGGACCGCAAGCCACCTGCCGCTGTCAGGCGATAGCGCCTGCCCGAGGAGTAGTCGTTCGATGAGCGAGCACCGCCGCAAGCCGCCGCCGCCTCAGGGCGGTGGACGAGCCTCGGCCCGTCGTGCGGCCCAGCAGCCGACGCCCGGCCGCCGCACCGCACCACCCAGCAGTTCGGACGCGCCCGGTCGCGGCCGTGGTGACGAAGCCCGGTCCACGGGCCGGACCGACGCCCGTCGCGCGAGCCAGCGCGCCGTCGGCGCCGGCGGACGCAGACGTTCTCCGGACGCCGGCCCCGGCGGTCCGGGCCGCGGGCGCCGGGACAACGGCCGTCCGACGGCCAAGCGCGTCATCGACTACCCGCGTGCGGGCAAGCAGGGGGCGCGGCGCTGGATCCCCTCCTGGAAGCTGGTCACGGGGCTGACGTTCACGCTCGCGGCTCTGGTCGTGGGCATCGTGGGCGTGGCCCTGGCGGTGGTCCAGGTTCCGAGCGCGCAGAAGGCCTCGGTCGTCCAGAAGAACGTTTACTACTGGGCGGACGGCAAACAGATGGTCGTCGCCGGCGGCGGCAGCCTCAACCGGCAGATCGTGCCGATCTCGCAGATCCCCAAGTCGATGCAGAACGCGGTGATCTCCGCCGAGAACGCCAGCTTCGAGAAGGACTGGGGCGTCGACCCGATGGGCATCGCCCGTGCCGTCGTGAAGATGGCACAGGGCGGTGAGACGCAGAGCGGCTCGACCATCACGCAGCAGTTCGTGAAGAACACCTACCTGAGCCAGGAGCAGACGCTCAAGCGCAAGGCGACCGAGCTGCTCATCTCCGTGAAGGTGGGTGCCACCAAGGACAAGGACTTCATCCTTGCGGGCTATCTCAACACCGCCTACTACGGGCGCGGGGCCTACGGCATCCAGGCCGCCGCGCGGGCGTACTTCGACAAGGACTGCGCGGACCTGACGCCGAGCGAGGGCGCGTTCCTGTCGGCCACCCTGAACGGTCCGAACCTGTACGACCCGAACGGCGGCCAGGGCCCGGCGGCGACGGCGGAGAAGAACACCAAGCGGGCCACCGACCGGTGGAAGTGGACGCTGGACCGCGAGGTCCAGGTCGGCCGCATGGACGCGGCCGAGCGCGACAAGTGGGTCGCCCAGGGCTTCCCCAAGGTGCAGAAGCCGAAGCCGGCGACCAACCGTGCCGGGCAGATCGGCTACCTCACCGACCTCGCCGACAACTACATCGTCGCCCACTCCAGGATCAGCAAGGCCGAGCTGGACAAGGGCGGCTACCAGATCCACACCACGTTCGACCGGGACAAGGTCGACGGACTGGCGAAGTCGGTCGAAGAGGTGCGCAAGGCGAACATCAAGCCGAAGGTGCGCGACGTCGATCAGTTCGTGCAGTTCGGCGGGGCCTCGGTGGAGCCCAAGACGGGCAAGATCGTCGCCATCTACGGCGGTGAGAACGCCCTGGAGCACTTCACCAACAACTCGGACTACACCGGTGTGCAGGTCGGCTCGACCTTCAAGCCGTTCGTCCTGGCCGCCGCGATGACGCACGGCAAGCGCAATCCGGCCCTCGGCCCGCAGCAGAGCCTCAGCCAGCGCACGCTCGTGTCGCCGGACAGCATCTACAACGGCAACAACAAGCTGACGCTGCGCGACTACCGGGGCAAGGTCTGGCACGACCAGAACGGCGGCGAGTGGCACCAGGTGAACGACGGTGACGAGGACAAGGGCCTCATCACCCTCCGCACGGCCATGCAGTTCTCGGTGAACACCCCCTTCATCCAGCTCGGCATGGACGTCGGGACCGACCTGGTGCAGGAGGCCGCGCTCAAGGCGGGCCTGGACAAGGACCAGCTGGCCTCCCTGACCCCCACCTTCTCCCTGGGCACCTCGGCGCCCAGTGCGATCCGCCTGGCGGGCGCGTACGCGACGTTCGCGGCCAACGGCAAGCAGGTCGACCCCTACTCGGTGGAGAAGGTGGAGAAGGACGGCAAGGTCGCCTTCCAGCACGAGGAGAAGAGCGCCCAGGCCTTCGACGCCAATGTCGCCAACAACGTCACCGACGTGCTGAAGACGGTCGTCGAGTCGGGCACCGGTACGTCGGCGCAGCTCGGCAACCGCCCGGCGGCGGGCAAGACGGGTACCACCGACGGCAACCGCTCGGCCTGGTTCGCGGGGTACACCCCGCAGCTGTCCACGGCGATCGGCATGTACCGCGTGGACCCCAACGCCAAGAAGCAGGAGTTCCTCTCGATGCGCGGTGTGGGCGGCAAGCCCACGATCCACGGTGCGTCGTTCCCGGCGGAGATCTGGGCCGACTACATGGGCAAGGCGCTCAAGGGCCAGCCCGTCCTGCAGTTCGAGGCTCCGCAGCCGATCGGCGAGAAGGTCTACGGAGACGGGGCCAGCCCCTCTCCCAGCGCCGTGCCGTCCGCGTCGCCCTCGGCCACGCCGTCGGCGTCCGCCTCCCCCTCGCCGTCGAAGTCGCCGTCCGGCTCCCCCTCCCCGTCCGCGACCTGCAGCGTGTTCGACCGCAAGTGCAAGCCCGGACACCACGGCGGTACCACCACCGGCGGCACCGGTGGCCCGGGAGGTTCGGGCGGTCCCGGCGGGGACACCGGCGGCCTGCCGTCGCCGACCCCGACCCGCCAGTCGGGTGGCGGGTTGTTCGGAGGACCGGAGGGCTGATCACGGGGCCCGGGACCCGGCCGTCGGGCCGGGTCGGGCACCGGATCGGGATCCGATCATCGTAAAAATCCGGCACAGGCCGGTTGAGCAGGGCTTTTCGAGGGCCGTTCCGCGTCAGCGCGGGGCGGCCCTCGGGGTTTTCCACAGGCTCCGCCGGGTCCGCCGCGGGTACGGCAGGATGTGGGCATGAGGAGCGTGCGGGACGACCAGCTTGTACGGCCCACCGTCGAGGACGAGGTGGCTGCCGCCGGCAGCGAGCTCATCGGCGGGCCGGTGGGCCGGCGCGCGCTGCTCGGGGTGAGCTGGTGGACGCCGGTGCGGGTGATCGCGCTCGTGGCGATCGGGATGTTCGCGCTCGGGATGGTGCAGAAGTTCCCCTGCTACGACCACGGCTGGTTCTTCGGCGCCACCACGCAGTACACCCACGCCTGCTACTCCGACATCCCGCACCTCTACAGCGGGCGCGGTTTCGACCAGGGCCTCCTCCCGTACTTCGACCGGATCCCGCAGTCCCTCTCGGGGGGCATGGAGTATCTGGAGTACCCGGTCCTGACGGGACTGTTCATGGAGGTCGCGGCCCTGCTCACGCCGGGCGGCGGGACCGTTCAGCACCGCGAACAGCTGTACTGGCTGATCAACTCGGGGATGCTGCTGGCCTGCACGGCCGTCATCGCCGTATGCGTGGCCCGCACGCACCGGCGCCGGCCCTGGGACGCCCTGCTGGTGGCCCTCGCACCGGCCTTCGCGCTCACGGCCACCATCAACTGGGACCTCTTCGCGGTCGCCCTCACGGCCGCCGCGATGCTGATGTGGTCCCGCGGGCGCACGCTCCTGGCGGGCGTGCTGATCGGCCTGGCGGCCGCGGCGAAGCTGTACCCGATGCTGCTGCTGGGACCGGTGCTCATCCTGTGCTGGCGGGCCGGGCGCCTGCGGGCGTTCGTCACCACCACCGGCGCCGCCGTCGGCGCCTGGCTCGTGGTCAACCTGCCGGTCATGATCACTCATGACGCTGACGGGTTCCACATCCGCGAGGGCTGGGCGAAGTTCTACACCTTCAGCCAGGACCGGCCGGTCGACTTCGGCTCGGTCTGGCTCTTCATCTCACAGCGCACCGGCGATCCGCTGGACGACGCCAACACCTATGCGACGCTGCTGATGATCCTGGGCTGTCTGGCCATAGGAGTCCTCGGCCTGCGTGCCCCCAGGCGCCCGCGCTTCGCGCAGCTGGCCTTCCTCGTGGTGGCGCTGTTCATCCTCGTCAACAAGGTCTACTCGCCGCAGTACGTGCTGTGGCTGGTGCCGCTGGCCGCGCTGGCCCGGCCGAAGTGGCGCGACTTCCTCATCTGGCAGGCCTGCGAGGTCCTGTACTACCTGGGCATCTGGTTCTACCTGGCCTACACGGGCAGCGGGGACAAGCACCAGGGGCTGCCGCCGGAGGGCTACCAACTGGCGATCCTGGCCCACCTGCTGGGCACGCTGTACCTGTGCGTGCTCGTCGTGCGGGACATCCTGCTGCCCGAGCGGGACGTCGTACGCCGAGACGGCTCGGACGACCCCTCCGGCGGGGTCCTGGACGGGGCGCCGGACATATTCGTCCTCGGCTCCGAGCGCCGGCGTCAACGGCACGCGGAGCACTCCGACGTCGCACGCGTCCAATGGGGCACCGGGAGCCGCAACCCGTAGTCACGGCTCCCCGCCCCGCACCACGGGGGTGGGATCAGTGGGATCAGTGGTCGACGAGACGGTCGAACTGCGTGGTGGTGTGCCGCAGGTGCGCCACCAGCTCGTCGCCGACCTGCGGGGCGGGGGCGTCGCCCGGCACGAAGAGGATCGAGACCTGCATGTGCGGGGGCTCGGCGAACCAGCGCTGCTTGCCCGCCCACACGAAGGGCGAGAGGTTGCGGTTCATGGTCGCCAGGCCCGCGCGGGCCACGCCCTTGGCGCGCGGCATCATGCCGTGCAGCGCCTTCGGCGCCTCCAGCCCGACGCCGTGCGAGGTACCGCCGGCCACTACGACCAGGTAGCCGTCACCGGTGGCCTTCTGCTGGCGGTAGCCGAAGCGGTCGCCCTTGGCCACGGGGGTGACGTCCAGCACCGCGCCCCGGTAGTGGGTGGCGTCGTGGTCGCCGAGCCACAGCCGCGTGCCGATGCGGGCCCGGAAGCGCGTCTGCGGGAAGCGCTGCTGCAGGTGGACCAGCTCGTCGGCCTTGAGGTGGCTGACGAACATCGTGTGCAGCGGCAGATGGGCGTTGCGCAGCCGCTCCATCCAGCCCACGACCTCGTCGACCGCGCTGCTGCCGTCACCGCGGTCGAGCGGCAGGTGTATCGCGAAGCCCTCCAGGCGCACGTCCTCGATGGCCGCGTGCAGCTTGGGCAGGTCCTCCTCGCTGATGCCGTGCCGCTTCATGGTGCTCATGACCTCGATGACGACGCGGGCGCCGACCAGGCCGCGCACGCCCTCGACCGAGGAGACGGACCGGATGGCCCGGTCCGGCAGCGGCACGGGCTCCTCGCCCAGCCGGAAGGGGGTCAGCACCAGCAGGTCACCGCTGAAGAAGTCCTTGATCCGGGCCGCTTCGTAGGTGGTGCCCACGGCGAGGATGTCGGTGCCCATGCGCGTCGCCTCGTCGGCGAGCCGCTCATGGCCGAAGCCGTAGCCGTTGCCCTTGCAGACCGGGACGATGCCCGGGAACTGCTGGATGACGGACTGCTGGTGTGTCCGCCAGCGCGCGGTGTCGACGTAGAGCGTGAGCGCCATGGCCGGTCCCGGATCCTTTCCCTGTGTCTGCGGAGTGACGTGGTGTGCCTGACGGCACTGCTTCGTGGACGGACTGAACGGTCAGCGACGCGACATGTAGATGTCGAGGGCCTTGTGCAGCAGCTTGTTGAGCGGGAAGTCCCACTCGCCGAGGTACTCCGCGGCCTGGCCGCCGGTGCCGACCTTGAACTGGATGAGGCCGAAGAGGTGGTCGTTCTCGTCGAGGGAGTCGCCGATGCCGCGCAGGTCGTAGACGCTGGAGCCCAGGGCGTAGGCGTCGCGCAGCATGCGCCACTGCATGGCGTTCGACGGGCGGACCTCGCGCTTGTGGTTGGCGGAGGCGCCGTAGGAGTACCAGACGTGCCCGCCGACGATGAGCATCGTCGCGGCGGCGACGGCCTCGCCCTCGTGCACGGCGAAGTACAGCCGCATGCGGTTGGGGTCCTCGGAGTTGAGGGCGGTCCACATGCGCTGGAAGTAGCTCAGCGGGCGCGGACGGAACTTGTCGCGCTCGGCGGTGATCTCGTACAGGTGCTGCCAGGTGGCCAGGTCCTCGTAGCCGCCCTGGACGACCTCGACGCCGGCCTTCTCGGCCTTCTTGATGTTGCGCCGCCACAGCTGGTTGAAGCCCTTGTGGACGTCCTCCAGGGAGCGGTTCTCCAGCGGCACCTGGAAGACGTAGCGGGGCTGGACGTCGCCGAAGCCGGCGCCCTCCTCCTCGCCCTGCTGCCAGCCCATGCGGCGCAGCTGGTCGGCGACCTCGAAGGCGCGCGGCTCGATGTGGGTGGCCTCGACGTCGCGCAGGCGCTTGACGTCGGGGTCGGCGATGCCGGTCTTGATCGCGTTGGCGTCCCAGCGGCGGATGACGACGGGCGGGCCCATCTTCACCGAGAACGCGCCCTGCTGCTTGAGGTGGGCCAGCATGGGCTGCAGCCAGTCGCTGAGGTTCGGCGAGAACCAGTTGATGACCGGGCCCTCGGGCAGGTAGGCCAGGTAGCGCTTGATCTTGGGCAGCTGGCGGTAGAGCACCAGACCGGCGCCGACCATCTGCCCGGTCTTGTCGAACCAGCCCAGGTTCTCCGAGCGCCACTCGCCCTTCACATCGGCCCACCCCGGCACCTGCATGTGACTGGCCGAGGGCAGGCTCTGGATATACGCCAGATGCTGCTCGCGGCTGATTGTCCTCAGGGTCAGGCTCATGATCGGGGCGCTCCTCGGCAGGTGTGTCCCCAGGGTCGGGGCTCCGGCTCTCGCGCCGAAGCCTACTGCGACCGGGGAGCGCCCCGATTGGGCGTACGGCCCTTATCCGATCAAGCCCCCGAAAAGCCCCCCGTGCGCCATGCCCAGAAAGAAGCCGAAAGCGGACGCTCCGAGCCCGATGATCAGCAGGAAGCGCTCACCGGTCGTGGCGGAGATGAACTGGCCCCAGGCCCCCGTGAGGATGCCGATGAGCCCGCTCCACGAGGTGAGCAGGTGCAGGCCGGTCCACAGGGAGGAGATGGCGGCGAGCGCACCCAGCACGACCGTCAGGGCGACGAAGGTGTTCTCGACGGGATGGGCCTTTCCGTCGCTGTTGAGGACTGCGCCGAGCAGCGCGCGGGGTCCACGGGGCTGCCGAACCGCCTGTGTCATGGGGCACCTCCTGAAGGCAAGCGCGAATGTAGCGCCGGTCACACCCGATGCGTTCAGATTGCGGGGCCCGGCGGTCGGATTTCAACCGGACGCCGGAGTGCAGGTACTCTGTACGGTCTGCACCGGTGTCTGCCCGGACCCAGCTTCGGTCCCAGGGGCAAACCCAGGGACTTCCGCTGATTGTCAGTGTCCGCCGATACCGTTGTTCACGCATTACGACCCTCCTGCCACGGATCGACCGTGGCCGCTGAGTCCAAAGGAGGTGGGTTCCACATGCGTCACTACGAGGTGATGGTCATCCTCGACCCCGATCTCGAGGAGCGCGCTGTCTCCCCGCTGATCGAGAACTTCCTCTCCGTCGTCCGTGAGGGCAACGGAAAGGTCGAGAAGGTCGACACCTGGGGCCGTCGTCGTCTGTCGTACGAGATCAAGAAGAAGCCCGAGGGCATCTACTCGGTCATCGACCTGCAGGCCGAGCCTGCGGTCGTCAAGGAGCTCGACCGCCAGATGAACCTGAACGAGTCGGTCCTCCGGACCAAGGTCCTCCGTCCCGAGACCCACTGAACCCCAGCGGTTCAGAGGTAATCGGGCTGCATCGCAACGAGTAGCAAGCAGCCAGCAGCACACCCGCCGAGAGGTTCATCCATGGCAGGCGAGACCGTCATCACGGTCGTCGGCAATCTCGTCGACGACCCCGAGCTGCGCTTCACCCCCTCCGGTGCGGCGGTCGCGAAGTTCCGTGTCGCGTCCACTCCCCGCACCTTCGACCGCCAGACCAACGAGTGGAAGGACGGCGAGAGCCTCTTCCTCACGTGCTCGGTGTGGCGGCAGGCGGCGGAGAACGTCGCCGAGTCGCTTCAGCGAGGCATGCGCGTGATCGTGCAGGGCCGGCTGAAGCAGCGGTCCTACGAGGACCGTGAGGGCGTCAAGCGCACGGTCTACGAGCTCGACGTCGAAGAGGTCGGCGCCAGCCTGAAGAACGCCACGGCGAAGGTCACCAAGACCGCGGGTCGCGGTGGCCAGGGTGGCTATGGCGGCGGCAATGGTGGTGGCCAGGGTGGCGGCGGCTGGGGCTCCGGTCCCGGCGGCGGCCAGCAGGGCGGCGGGGCTCCCGCCGACGACCCCTGGGCCACCGGCGCTCCGTCCGGCGGCCAGCAGGGCGGCGGCGGAGGCGGCTGGGGCGGCGGCTCCGGCAACTCCGGCGGCGGCTACTCGGACGAGCCGCCCTTCTAGGCCCTTCACGGGCCCGGGCCGGTGACGGCCCGAGGGCGACAGCACAAAACTTCTTGATTCACAGGAGAGAGACAATGGCGAAGCCGCCCCCGCGCAAGCCCAAGAAGAAGGTCTGCGCGTTCTGCAAGGACAAGACCGCTTACGTGGACTACAAGGACACGAACATGCTGCGGAAGTTCATTTCCGACCGCGGCAAGATCCGTGCCCGCCGCGTGACCGGCAACTGCACTCAGCACCAGCGTGACGTCGCCACGGCCGTGAAGAACAGCCGTGAGATGGCGCTGCTGCCCTACACCTCGTCCGCGCGATAAGGGAAGGGTGACCAAATAATGAAGATCATCCTCACCCACGAGGTCTCCGGCCTCGGCATTGCCGGTGACGTCGTCGACGTCAAGGACGGCTACGCTCGCAACTACCTGGTCCCGCGCGGTTTCGCGATCCGCTGGACCAAGGGTGGCGAGAAGGACGTTGCGCAGATCCGTCGCGCTCGCAAGATCCGCGAGATCGCCACGATCGAGCAGGCCAACGAGGTCAAGGGCCAGCTCGAGGGCGTCAAGGTCCGCCTCGGCGTCCGCGCCGGCGAGGCCGGCCGCCTGTTCGGCTCCGTGACCCAGGCCGACGTCGCTTCCGCGATCAAGGCTTCCGGTGGTCCCGAGGTCGACAAGCGCCGCGTCGAGCTGGGCTCGCCCATCAAGACCCTGGGCGCCCACCAGGTGTCCGTGCGTCTGCACGCCGACGTCGTTGCCAAGCTCGGCATCGAGGTCGTCGCCGCCTGACGGCAGCGACAGGCATAGCCTGAGGAAGGGCCGCACCCCACTGGGGTGCGGCCCTTTCCGCTGTCCTCAGGGCGCTTCCGGTGGGCGCTCAGGCCCGTACCCGGCGTGCTCGGCCCCGTACCGGCGTGCTCAGGCCCGTACCGCCCCCGTGACCAGCCAGCGGCCGGACCGGGCGCGTATCCACAGGGTCGCCATGCGGACCACCATCATCAGGTTCATCGCCCACCACAGCGCCGTCAGACCGCCGCCCACCGTGGGCACCAGCAGGGCGGCGGGCGCGAAGACGGCCAGGACCAGCAGCATCGCCCAGGCGAGGTAGGGGCCGTCGCCGGCGCCCATGAGCACGCCGTCCAGGACGAAGACGATCCCCGCGATCGGCTGTCCCACGGCCACCACGAGCAGCGCCGGGATCAGGGCGTCGCGTACGGCGGGATCGCTGGTGAACAGCGGGGTGAGCACGGGCAGCGCCGCCGCCACCAGGGCCCCCAGGACGACGCCTGAGGCGATGCCCCACTGCACCATGCGCCGGCAGGCGGCCCGGGCCCCGGCGGCGTCCTCGGCGCCCAGGTAGCGCCCGATGATCGTCTGCCCGGCTATGGCTATGGCGTCCAGGGCGAAGGCCAGGAAGCTCCACAGGGTCAGCACGATCTGGTGTGCGGCGATCTCCGTGTCGCCGAGGCGGGCCGCGACCGCGGTGGCAATCATCAGCACGGCGCGCAGCGAGAGGGTGCGGACCAGCAGCGGGACGCCGGCCTGGGCACAGGCCCGTATCCCGGCGGCGTCGGGCCGCAGGGAGGCGCCGTGGCGGCGGGCTCCCCGGACGACGACGGCGAGGTAGACGGCGGCCATGGCCCACTGGGCGAGCACCGTCCCCCACGCGGAGCCGGCGATGCCGAGGCCGGCGCCGTAGACGAGGCCGAGGTTGAGCCCGGCGTTGGCGGCGAAGCCGCCGATGGCGACGTACAGCGGCGTCCTGGTGTCCTGCAGGCCGCGCAGCACGCCCGTGGCGGCGAGCACCACGAGCATCGCGGGGATGCCCAGGGCGCTGATCCTCAGGTAGGTGGTGGCGTGCGGGGCGGCGGTCGGGGAGGCGCCGAAGAGGTCGACGAGGGCGGGGGCGGTGGGCAGCACGGAGACGCCGACCACCGCCCCGAGTATGAGGGCGAGCCATATGCCGTCCATGCCCTGGCGTATGGCGGCCTGGAGGTCCCCGGCGCCGACCCGCCGGGCGACGGCCGCGGTGGTGGCGTAGGCGAGGAAGACGAAGACGCTGACGGCCGTGGTGAGCAGGGCGGCGGCGATGCCGAGGCCCGCGAGCTGGGGGGTGCCGAGATGGCCGACGATGGCGCTGTCGGCCAGCAGGAAGAGGGGCTCCGCGACGAGCGCGCCGAAGGCGGGCACGGCCAGCGCGAGGATCTCGCGGTCATGCCGGCGGGCGGTGCTCGGCTCACGCGCGGGTGCCTGGGTCACGGTGCCTGTTCCAATCTTCCACAGGTAATCTGTGCTCCTAGCTTACGACCCTTACTTGAGTGGGTTGTGTGTGATCTTCTCTGCGCCGTTTGTCGCGATCTCGGTCCCGGCGGGAAAGTTTTTCTCCTCAACAGCCAGTGGACGACAAACCTGCAGGTCAGAGCGGTGTGACGAGGGCGACTGTGTGTTTGTCCACAGTGCTTTCCCCCGCACCGTGCACAGGTTCAGGGCGGTTCTCCACAGCCTGGGGCCGCTCATCCACATGCCCTGTGGATAACCAGATTGGCTGACGGTGCCCGCGGCCCTACCGTGGACCGGCGCCTGCCGTCTGTTTTCGCCCCCTCCGGGGGAGCCGCGGACCTTACGGGATCGACACGAACTCGCCGCGAACTCGACGCGTCATAACCGGAGTCGGGCGTCCTAATTGTCAGAGCCGTGCCGTAAGAAGGAAGCGCACGGCGAGGTCCGCTTCGCGGACGGGAGGAGGTGGCCCGGGTGAGCAGTCCCGAGCCCATGGACGACCCCTGGGGCGACAGCCCCAGCGACCGCCTCCCCTTCCCCCGCTCCCGCCGCGGCGACGGCAAGGGCCGTGGCGAGCAGCACGACCAGGGCGGCGACGAGGGCGGCTCCTGGGACCGCGGCGGCGGCTTCGAGCGCGTACCCCCGCAGGACCTGGACGCCGAGCAGTCCGTCCTCGGCGGCATGCTGCTGTCCAAGGACGCCATCGCCGACGTGGTCGAGATCCTCAAGGGCAACGACTTCTACCGCCCGGCGCACGAGACGATCTACCAGGCCATCCTCGACCTCTACGCCAAGGGCGAGCCCGCCGACCCCATCACCATCGCCGCGGAGCTCACCAAGCGCGGTGAGATCACCCGGGTCGGCGGGGCCGCGTATCTGCACACCCTGGTCCAGTCCGTTCCGACCGCCGCCAACGCCGAGTACTACGCCGAGATCGTCCACGAGCGCGCGGTGCTGCGCCGCCTGGTCGAGGCCGGCACGCGCATCACGCAGATGGGATACGCGGCCGACGGCGACGTCGACGACATCGTCAACAAGGCACAGGCCGAGGTCTACGCGGTCACCGAGCAGCGCACCAGCGAGGACTACCTCCCGCTCGGCGACATCATGGAGGGCGCGCTCGACGAGATCGAGGCCATCGGATCGCGCAGCGGCGAGATGACCGGCGTCCCGACGGGCTTCACCGACCTGGACTCCCTGACGAACGGCCTGCACCCCGGCCAGATGATCGTCATCGCGGCCCGTCCGGCCATGGGTAAGTCCACCCTCGCGCTGGACTTCGCCCGCGCCTGTTCGATCAAGCACAACATGCCGAGCGTGATCTTCTCGCTCGAAATGGGCCGCAACGAGATCGCGATGCGCCTGCTCTCCGCCGAGGCGCGCGTGGCCCTGCACCACATGCGCTCCGGCTCGATGACGGACGAGGACTGGACGCGCCTCGCCCGCCGGATGCCCGATGTCTCCGCCGCCCCGCTCTTCATCGACGACTCCCCGAACCTGTCGATGATGGAGATCCGCGCCAAGTGCCGACGCCTGAAGCAGCGCAGCGGCATCAAGCTCGTGATCATCGACTATCTGCAGCTGATGCAGTCCGGCGGCAACAAGCGTGCCGAGAGCCGCCAGCAGGAGGTCTCGGACATGTCCCGAAACCTCAAGCTGCTGGCCAAGGAGCTCGAGCTGCCGGTCATCGCCCTGTCCCAGCTGAACCGTGGCCCCGAGCAGCGTACGGACAAGAAGCCGATGGTCTCCGACCTCCGTGAGTCCGGCTCGATCGAGCAGGACGCCGACATGGTCATCCTGCTGCACCGCGAGGACGCCTACGAGAAGGAATCGCCCCGTGCGGGCGAGGCGGACATCATCGTCGGCAAGCACCGTAACGGCCCCACGGCGACCATCACGGTGGCCTTCCAGGGCCATTACTCGCGCTTCGTGGACATGGCCCAGACCTGATCTTCAGGAACGCCGCCCCAGTAGGGGAGTTGGACACTTGTACGGCCATCTTCCCTTGTCGGGCGCCAGGTTGGCGTCGGCGGCCCCCAAAAGATCTTGTGGAGTGCATGTTTCACGTGAAACGGTCTCCCGTGTCAACGACTCGACCATGGGAGGAATATTCATGCTTTCCCGCACGATCACGGCCGGAGCAGTCGGTTTCGCGGCGGCCGCCGTGTCCCTCATCGGTATGACGCCCGCGGTCGCCGCGAGCTCCGCGGCGACCGCAGGTTCCAGCTGGTCGGCGAGTCACGGTACGGCGACCGTCGAAGGCACGTCTCGCACAGAGAGAGGCGCCGGCGGTATATCGACAGCGTATGAAGGCGCGCTGAAGAACACCGGTGGTGACTGCTACTCGTCCTACTTCGTCATCCAGCAGGATCTGGCCCCCGGCCCGCCCATCAAGTTCGCCACCCAGTGCGGTGTCGGCACCAAGCCGGCCAACTTCAAGGTGGGCGCCCTCATGCCGACCACCACGGTCTCCGTCTTCGTCTGCAAGGGCGACGGCTTCAACGACTGCGGTCAGCGCAAGATGGTGCGCTGACCTTCCACTGTGTGGAAGTGATCACCGTCCCGGCCGCGGCGCCGGGACGGTGAAATCCACGTCCCCGGCGTGCGCGACGATCTCGATCCCGTCGCCGAGCGCCCACTCGGCGGTCCGCGCGACCATGGCCGCCGGGACCGGGCCGCTGATGCCCGCCGCCGGGGGAATGTCGTAGGTGGCGTGGGCGTCGTGGGGCAGGACGACGCGGTAGCCGAGCTCCAGGGCCGTACGGGCCGTCGCGCTGACGCACATCTCGGACATCACGCCGCAGACGACCAGCGCCCGCACCCCCGAGCGGCTGAGCAGGTCCTGCAGACGCGTCTCGTAGAAGCCGTCGTCCTCCGTCTTGCGGACGACGACCTCGGCAGGGCCCGGCCGTACGGGCAGATGGAGCTCCCAGCCGGGCGTGCCCGGCTCGTCGTCCGCTCCCGGAGGCCCGTCGTTCTGCAGGTGGACGACGAGGGCGCCGGCCGCCCGCGCCCCGGATATCAGCTCGTCGATGTGCGTGAGGAGCCGGGCCGCTCCGGGCACCGCCCCCTCACCGGAGACGAAGGCGGACTGGGCATCGACGACGAGCAGGGCGTGGACGGGCTGCGCATCCTTGGTCATCCCGCCATCCTGCCGCACGGCCGGAAGCCGGAACGATCACGTGGTTAGGGTGCGGACATGACTGACTCGCACGAAGTTCCCGCCGGAGCACCCGTGAGCGACGCGGAGTTCACCGACCTGCTGCCCGCCACCCGCCGTGCGCTCCTGCACCGCCTCGCCACCGGGCAGGTGGAGGGCCGTACCCCCTCCCTCGTGGGAGCGGTGATGCGCGACGGACGGATGGCGTGGTCCGCCGGGCGGGGAGCCGTCGACGGTCAGGTGCCCGGGGCGGACACGCAGTACCGCATCGGCTCGATCACCAAGACGCTGGTCGCCGTGCTGGTCATGCGGCTGCGCGACGAAGGACTCCTCGATCTGGACGAGCGGCTCGGCCAGTACCTCGACGCGCCCGAGGGCGGGGAGGCGACCATCGCACAGCTGCTGTCGCACACCTCGGGGCTCGCGGCCGAGACGGGCGGGCCCTGGTGGGAGCGCACGGACGGTGCGCTGCGCCCCGAGCTCGCCGACATCTTCGGCGAGCGCCCCCAGCGCCATGCCGCGGGTCGTCTGCACCACTACTCCAACCCCGGGTTCGCGCTCCTGGGCGCGCTGGTCGAGCGCCTGCGCGGGGAGAGCTGGTACGAGGTGCTGTGCCGGGAGGTGCTGGAACCGCTCGGGATGCGGCGCACGACGCTCGCCTCCCAGGCGCCGCACGCCGAGGGATGGGCGGTGCACCCGTGGGCGGACGTACTGCTTCCGGAGCCCGCGGTGGACACCGGCCGGATGGCGCCGGCCGGGCAGCTATGGTCCACCGCGGCCGACCTGTGCCGCTTCGGGGCGTTCCTGCTGAACGGTGACGACCGGGTGCTGAAGGCCGCCTCGGTCGCGGAGATGCGCAGGCCGCAGACCGAGCCGCAGAACCCGGACTGGTCCGGCGCCTACGGCCTGGGCATGCAGCTGATACGGCGGGACGACCGGCCCCTCTTCGGCCACGCCGGCTCGATGCCCGGGTTCGTGGGGGCGCTGTGGGTGAGCCAGGAGGACGGCATCGCCTCCGTCGTGCTGAGCAACCTCCAGTCCCTGTTCAACGCCCCCGTCATCGCGGCGGAGCTCCTGTGCACGGTCGCCGAGCACGAACCGCGGATTCCGCGGCCGTGGCGCCCGCTCGACGACGTGGACACCGCGCTGCTGGAGCTGACCGGGCCCTGGTACTGGGGCGCGGCCCCGTTCGCGGTGCGGCTGGAGGCCGGCCGGGGGCTGCGGCTGGCGCCGCTGGGCGGGGTGGGGCGCGGGGCGTCCTTCCGCGCGGAGGAGGACGGGACCTGGACGGGCCTCGACGGCTACTACGCGGGCGAGACGCTGACGGTCGTGCGCGGCGCGGACGGTGCCGTGAGCCATCTGGACATCGGCACGTTCGTCTTCACCCGCGAGCCCTACGAGGTCGGGGGCGCCGTGCCCGGTGGCGTCGACACGGGCGGCTGGCGGTAGTCGGATTGTCGGCATGGGTAGGAGGGCGGACGTAGAGTCGACGGGAGATCGGCGGCGCCGGACCACGGCGCGAAACCACCTGGAAGGCACCGTGACCGCGAACACCGCACCGGACCTGCTCGACCTCGCGCCCCTGGGCGCCGCTCAGTTCGCCCGCATCGAGGACAAGGTCGCGGCGCTGATGCGCACCCGCGAGACGGTCGTCGCGATGCAGGGCGAGGCGCTGCTGCCCCTGGAGGCGTGCATCCGCTCGGCCGTCCGGCCCGGCAGCACCGCGCTCAACGTCATCACCGGTCCGTACGGCGAGACGTTCGGCGGCTGGCTGCGTTCCTGCGGCGCCGAAGTGATCACGGTGTCGGCGCCCTTCAGCGGTGCCGTCACCGCGGCGCAGGTGGCCGAGGCGCTCCGGGCGAACCCCGCCATCGACTTCGTCAGCCTCGTCCACGCCGAGGCCGCCACCGGCAACACGAACCCCGTCGCCGAGATCGGCGCCGTCGTCCGCGAGCACGGCGCGCTGCTGATGCTGGACGCGGTCGCCTCGGTGGCCGCGGAGCCGCTGCTGACCGACGAGTGGGGCGTCGACCTGTGCGTCATCGGCGGCCAGAAGGCGATGGCGGGGCCCGCGGGGGTCTCGGCCGTGTCGGTCAGCGCCCGCGCCTGGGAGCGGATCGCCGCCAACGAGCAGGCGCCCCGCCGCTCCTACCTCTCCCTGCTGGACTGGAAGGAGCGCTGGATCGACGGCGGGCGCACGGCGCTGCCGCACGCCCCGGCGCAGCTGGAGATGCTCGCGCTGGAGCAGGCGGTCGACCGCATCGACGCGGACGGCCTGGACAACGTGATCGCCCGTCACCGTGCCGCCGCTGCCGCCACGCGGGCGGGCGTACGGGCCCTGGGCGCCCTCGCTCCCTACGTCGTACGGGACGAGGACGCCGCCCCCGCCGCCACCACCCTGCGCGCGCCCGAGGGCGTCGACGCGCGGGACGTCGTGGCGGCGGCCCTCGCCGCGGACGCCTCCGTGCCGGTCCAGGCGGCGGCCGGGGCGCTCGCCAAGGAGATGATCCGCGTCAACCACTACGGGCTCGACGCGGACCGGGAGACCGTCCTGTCCACGCTGTCGGCGCTGGGAGAGGGACTGCGGGCGCTGGGCGTTCCGGCAGGGGAGGAGAGTGCCGCTCTGGCGGCCGCCGGCGCGGCGTGGGACGCGGTGATTCCCGCCTGACCTCGGTGATTCCGGCCTGACCTCCGGGTAGGGCTGCACGGCAACGGCTTCTTCGGGCCGCCGCCGGCGCTTCTGGCGCCGACGGCGGCCCTTTTCATTGCTTTTCTTCCCTTTAGTCACTTATGAACCGTTATGCCGGTGCAGGCCCTCCGTCATATGCGCGGATAGAATCGGAACCTCCAGCCCGTTTCGTCATCCGGCCCGTGGAGGCCCGCGCGCATGGCACACCGCAGGAATCCGCCCCCGTCCTCGAGGGCCTCCTCACAGTTGCGCGCCGACGCGCGGCGCAACCGGGTGCTGGTCCTGCAGGCGGCCCGATCCGCCTTCGCGGAAGCCGGGTTGGCCGTGCCGCTGGGCGAGATCGCCCGCCGGGCCGGGGTCGGCACCGGCACGGTCTACCGCCATTTCCCCACCAAGGAAGCCCTGTTCAGGGCCACTGTCGTGGACCGGGTACGCCTTTTCACCGATACGGCAAGGGAGTTGACGCAGGCGGAGGACGCCGGTGGGGTGTTCTTCCGCTACCTGGCGGCGGTGGTGCGGCTGTCCGCGCGCAACAAGGGGCTGTGCGACGCGCTGGAGGGCAGTTTCGAGCCCTCTCCCGGGGTGGAGGACGACTTCCGCGCGGCCCTGTCCGTCCTGCTCGCACGGGCCCAACAGGCGGGCGCCGTACGCAAGGACGTGACCATCGGCGATGTGATGGCCCTGCTCGTGGGCTGTCTGTCGATGGAGCAGCGGCGGGGGCCCGGCGTGGCTCCCGGCAGGATGACCGCCCTGGCGTGCGACAGCCTCCGTCCGGGGCGTCGCGTGACGAAACTCCCCCCGAACCCGGCACCAGGCCGTAACGAAACGGGATGCGCCGTGTGCGGCGGGGCGATGCCGTCCGCTCGTACGGGCCGGCCCGCCCGGTACTGCGGCGCGGCCTGCCGGCAGAAGGCGCACCGGGAGCGGGCCCGGGCCCGCGGTGCGTCAGAGGTGGTACGTGAAGCCGAGGTGTGAGGCCTCGAAGCCCAGCCGCTCGTAGAAGCGGTGCGCGTCCACGCGCGTGCCGGGATGCCGGCCGGTGGTTATGGCGCCGGTGCGAGGGACTCCACGGCGGCGACCAGGGGGGCCAGCTCGGCGCGGCCCGAGGCTTCGTCGAGCGCTTCGCGCAGGGCGGTGTCGTTGGTGGGGCGGGCGTCCTCGAGGAGGGCGCGGCCGGCGTCCGTGACGTCGGTGTAGATGCCGCGGCGGTCGGTGAGGCAGAGGTGGCGCGTCAGGAGTCCGCGGTCCTCCAGGCGGTTGACCAGGCGGGTCGTCGCGCTCTGGCTCAGGACGACGGCGTCCGCGACCTCGTTCATGCGCAGGTGGCCGCCCTCGCCGTGGTGCTGGCGGCTCAGAACGTCGAGCACGGAGAACTCACGCACGCTCAGCTCGTGGTGGGCCTGCAGCGCGCGCTCTATGTGCGTCTCGATCCGGCTGTGCAGGGCGGACAGGGCGCACCAGCCCTGCGCGAGCCCGACGGGAGCGGAGTCCGGGGTACGGGACATGGGGGTGTGCCCTCCTTCGCGGTCGTACGCGCGTGTCGTCCGATGCCGTGCGGACGTGCCGTACCAAAAGGATAGCTCTCTTCCGCAATAGCCAGCGCTTGCAAGTAAATGCGTCTGCAATTATTGTGGAGGCCGGTAAAAGTCTGCCGCAAAGACCTGGCCGGACCCCTGTCCCCTGCCCGATCTCCCCTGCCTGAAGGACCCCCGTCATGCCTCTCGCCCTGCTGGCGCTCGCCATCGGCGCCTTCGGTATCGGCACCACCGAATTCGTCACCTCGGGCCTGCTCCCCGAGGTCGCGGACGAGTTCGGCGTGTCCATCCCCACCGCCGGCTACCTGACCACCGGATACGCGCTCGGCGTCGTCGTCGGGGCCCCGATCCTCGCCATCATCGGCAGCCGCGTCCCGCGCAAGCAGATGCTGATGGGCCTGATGGGCCTGTTCATCGTGGGCAACGCCCTCTCCGCCGCCGCCCCCGTCTTCGGGGTGATGCTCGCCGGGCGCATCGTCGCCTCGCTCGCGCACGGCGCGTTCTTCGGGATCGGCGCGATCGTCGCCGCCGGCCTCGTCGCCCCGCAGAAGAAGGCCGGGGCGATAGCCATGATGTTCACGGGCCTGACGGTCGCCAATGTCGTGGGCGTGCCCCTGGGCACCCTCATCGGCCAGAACGTCGGCTGGCGCGTCACCTTCTTCATCATCTCCGGCCTCGGAGTGCTCGCCGTGCTCGGCATCGCCGCGCTCGTACCGCGCCAGCCCCTCCCCGAGCACACCCGCGTCTCCGGCGAGCTGGCCGCCTTCCGCAACCCCCAGGTCCTGCTCGCCATGGCGATGACGGTCCTCGGCTTCGGCGGCGTCTTCACCATGAGCACCTACATCACGCCGATGATGACCGACGTCACCGGCTACGCACCGGGCTCCGTCACCTGGCTCCTCGTCCTCTTCGGCCTCGGCCTGGTCGGCGGCAACCTCATCGGCGGCAAGTACGCCGACCGCGCGCTGATGCCCATGCTCTACACGGGCCTCGGCGGCCTCGCGATCATGCTCGCCCTGCTGCCGCTCGCCGCCCACGACAAGATCGCGGCCGCGATCACCATCCCGCTCATCGGCGCCTTCGGCTTCGCGACCGTGCCGCCGCTGCAGAAGCGGGTCCTCGACCAGACCGCCGACGCCCCCACGCTCGCCTCTGCCGTCAACATCGGCGCCTTCAACCTCGGCAACGCGATAGCGGCCTGGCTCGGCGGCCTGGTGATATCGGCCGGCTTCGGCTACACCGCCCCCAACTGGGTGGGCGCCCTGATGGCCGCGTCGGCGCTGCTGCTCGCACTCCTCTCCGCGCGGCTCGAGCGGCGTACGGGCCGGGCCGGGCGGATCACCGCAACGGGCGTGGCGACCGTGGCCGCCGAGCCGGAGGCCGTACCGGCCGGCCGCTGAGGCACCACCGAAGGGACCCGGGCGCCCGCACCACGCGGGCACCGCGCTACCCAGCCGCCGCACCACTGCACCACCACACCACCTCGCCCTTCGGCGAGTACGCACCACAGCAAGGAGCACCCACCCATGACCGCCAACACCCCGGTCCTTCCGCTCGCCACGGACGAGGCGGACGCCCTCGTCGCCGCCGCCCGCCGCGCCGCCGACGAGCAGGGCATACGGACGGCCGTCACCGTCCTGGACGCGGGCGGCCATCTGCTGGCCTTCCGGCGCGACGACCGGGCGGTGCTGATCGCGGGGGAGACCAGCACGCGCAAGGCGTTCACCGCCCTGCAGCTGGGGACGCCCACCGCCGACCTGGTCGACGCCGTCCAGCCGGGCGCGCTCTTCCACACTCTGCCCACGGCCCTGGACCGGCCGCTGCTGTTCATCGCCGGAGGGGTTCCGCTGCACCGCGACGGCCGGCTCATCGGTGCGGTCGGGATCGGCGGCGGAGCGCCGGAGCAGGACCACGGCATCGCGACGGCGGCCATCGAGGAGGTGCTGGGCGGCTGACGACAGCCGGGGGAGCGGCCGGCCTGGGCGTCCGCACGCGGCGCGTACGCCTAGGCTCGGCGGTCATGAGCAGACTGCACTTGTTTGATCTGGACGGAACGCTGATCCACGGCTCGGCGGCGGCGGTCGAGATATCCCGCCAGCTGGGGCTGGAGCCGGAGATAGGCGAGCTGGAGCGGGCGTTCGCGGCGGGGCAGCTGACGCCGCCCCGGTTCGCCGAGCTGGCGGTGGAACTGTGGAGGGAGCTGACCGAGGCCGAGGTCGCCGCGGCCTTCGAGGGCGCGCCCTGGGTGGCCGGCATCCGCGACGTCTGGGCCGACATCAAGGCGCGCGGCGAGCGGTGCGCCGTGATCTCGCTGTCGCCGGGGTTCTTCGTGGAGCGGCTGCTGGACTGGGGAGCCGACGCCGCCCATGGCTCGCTGTGGCCGTCCGTGCCGTTCCGGGACCCGGTGGATCCGGCGGGCATCCTCGACGCCGCGGCGAAGGTGCGCGTCGCGGACGAGCTCTGCGCCCGCTTCGGACTGACCCGCGCCGACTGCGTGGCGTATGGCGACTCCATGTCGGACGCGCGGCTGTTCGCCATGGTCCCGGTGTCCGTGGCGGTCAACGCGGACCACCATGTGCGGGACCTCGCCTCGCACCACTACACGGGGCTCGATCTCCGCGAGGCCTACGAACTGATCAGCGGGCCAGCCTAGCCCCAACGGGCGTGCTCTCGCACGGACTTCCGGTGAAAACGCGGGCGCCGCGACGAGCGGTGGCATGCTGCGCGTACGGGAACAGCGACGCATCACCAGAGCGGGGAATCGCGGGTACCTTCCGTCTCCTTCGACGGAAGCGCGCGGTCCGACCGAGAGATGTTCGAGGCGAGGCAACGATGAACGCTCCGACCACCCCATCGGCCGATGGAAGTACGCCCGGGGAGGACATCGGGCGCCCCGCCGCCCGGCCCGCGGCCCCGGAGCCCGCGGCCTCCCCCGTGCCCCGCTGGTCCCGTGAGACGCAATGGCCCCCCGGCTCGCGCTGGCAGCCCCTGGCCTACCAGGAGCGTGAGCATCGCCGTACCGCCGAGGACGTGCCGGGCGGGATCGTCCGGCACGACGAGCCGCGGAGCCACGCGGCGGGGCCTCACGAGCCGGGGCATCACCACCCGGGGCACCCCGGGCCATCCACCCCCACCCCCTCCCCCGACGCCCTGCTGATCCGCGCCACCCTGGCCGAGATCGAGCCGATCGCCGACAAGGTCACGTCGTACTTCTACGCGCTGCTGTTCGTCCGCCATCCCGACCTGCGCGCCCTCTTCCCCGCCGCCATGGACGTCCAGCGCGACCGGCTGTTCAAGGCCCTGCTGGCCGCGGCCCAGTACGCCGACGACGCGGCCACGCTCACCGCGTACCTCTCCCAACTGGGCTGCGGCCACCGCAAGTACGGCACGCTGCCCTCCCACTACCCGGCCGTCGGAGAGTGCCTGGTCGACGCGCTCTCCCGCTATGCGCCGCAGACGTGGGGCGAGGAGGCCCAGGCGGCATGGGTGCGGGTGTACACCGCCGTCTCGCAGATCATGATCGATGCCGCGGCCGAGGACGAACGGACCTCGCCCGCCTGGTGGCAGGCCGAAGTCGTGAGCCATGAGCCGCGCACGCCGGACATCGCCATCGTGACCTTGCGGCCCGACCAGCCCTACCCCTTCCTCGCCGGCCAGTACGCGAGCGTGGAGACGCCCTGGTGGCCGCGGGTCTGGCGGAACTACTCCTTCTCCTGCGCCCCGCGCGAGGACGGCCTGCTGTCCTTCCACGTCAAGGCCGTGCCGGCCGGCTGGGTGTCCCGTGCGCTGGTGCACCGCGCCCGCCCCGGCGACGTCATCCGGCTCGGTCCGGCCACGGGCTCGATGACCGTCGACCACAGCAGCGACAACGGGATGCTGTGCCTGGGCGGCGGCACCGGCATCGCCCCCATCAAGGCGCTCGTCGAGGACGTGGCCCGGCACGGCCGCAGCCGTCCCGTCGAGGTCTTCTACGGCGCCCGTCACAACGGCGACCTCTACGACATCGACACCATGCTGCGATTACAGAAGACGCACCCCTGGCTGTCGGTCCGCCCGGTCGTCTCCGACGGCCCGACGCTGGGCCTGAGCGGCCAACTCCCCCAGGTGGTGCGCAAGTACGGGCCCTGGAACGCATACGACGCCTATCTCTCCGGGCCCCCCGGAATGATCCGCAGCGGTGTGGACACCCTGGTCGGTATAGGCATACCGTCCGACCGCATACGACACGACTCGATCGACGAACTGACGGCGTCGGCGACATCGTCGGCGACTGGCTGAGACAAGAGCTGATCCGGACGGGTGGTGGTCTCATGAGGGCCGGCAGCGATGGCGAGCACCGGCTACAGCAGCGGCTCGGCACCTCCGACCGCGCGGCACGGTTCTACGACGACCAGGTGCTCTCCCATGTCAACGCGCGCATGCGCGCGTTCGTGGCCCGGCAGGAGATGTTCTTCCTGGCCACCGCCGACCGGCACGGGGAGTGCGACAACACCTTCCGGGCCGGCCCGCCCGGCTTCCTGCGGGTCCTGGACGAGCGCACCCTCGCCTATCCGGAGTACCGGGGCAACGGCGTCCTCGCCAGCCTCGGCAACATCGAGGAGAACCCGCACGTCGGCATCCTGATGATCGACTTCTTCCGGGACCGGATAGGCCTGCACGTCAATGGTCGGGCCCGGGTGGTCGACGACGCCGCGCTGCGGGCGGCGCACCCCGGACTGCCCGTCGACGAAGTGCCCGGCCGCCGGGCGGTGGTGTGGGTGGAGGTCACGGTCGAGGAGGCCTACATCCACTGCGCCAAGCACATCCCGCACCTGCGGAAGGCGACCCGCGAACCGGGCAGGGAGGGCGACGGCCGTGCCTGGGGCACGGACGACACCCGGCGCAAGGGCGGCGACTTCTTCGGAGCCGCCGCCGGTACGCCCTGAGCACCGGTACGCCCTGAGCGGTGCCGGACCGGGCCGGTGCCGGGTCAGCCGAGGTCGTGGGCGAGCAGGGCTCTGACGCCCTCGATGTTCTCGCGCAGGTACGACCGCAGGGAGGGCGGCACGACCTCCACCGAATCGATTCCCTTGCGGGTGAAGGGGATGCGCACCACGTCGTACGTGCCGACCGGCTCGTCGACCTCCGGACCGTGGCGCAGCGAGAGGTCCATCGAGGCCAGCCGGCAGACGAAGAAGTGCTGCACCTTCACGCCGTGGGCGGCGTGGTGCAGGGAGTGCGAGACGGTGTCGACGAATGCGGGGACCACGTCGACGACCTTCGCCCCGAGCTCTTCGTCGACCTCGCGGTGGAGGGCGGCGACGACGGTGGTGTCCTGCGGTTCGACGCCGCCGCCTGGAGTGATCCAGTACGGGGCCTCGCCGGGCTTGGTGCGTTTGATCAGGATCATGTCGAGCGCGTCGGAGCCGGGCTCGCCGTCGAGCAGGATGGCGCGGGCGGTGCGTTTGACCACGGGCCGTTCGGTCATAGGGGACATCTGCCGCGCAGGCCCCCTGGTGAAACCCCTTGTCACCAGGAAACGGCGGCGCGCAGCAACCACTCGTGCGCCCGCGCCAGATGCGGATGGGCGAGCGTTCCGGCCCGTACGAGCAGGAAGTAGGTGCGCAGGGGAGGCACCGGAGGGTCCAGGAGGGCGACGACCTCGCCGGTGTCCAGGGCGTCTCCGCACAGATAGCGGGGCAGGACGCCGATGCCGGCCCCGGCCGCTATGGAGGCGAGCACGGCGCGCAGATCGGGGACGATGACGGCGCCGGCGGACAGGGGCTTGGCGTCGAAGACGGAGGACCAGTAGCGGGAGACGAGGGGCAGGCTCTCGTGCACCTCGACCACGGGCAGGTGTTCCAGGACCTGGACGCCCTTGTCGCGGACGACGGCCGCGCCGCCGAGGCGGGCCGCCCAGCGCGGGGCGGCGACCAGGACGTGTTCCTCGTCGCACAGCGGGGTGGCGGTCAGCAGGCGGCCGCGGGGGCGTGAGGTGGCGATGGCGAGGTCGTGGTGGCCGGCGGCCAGGCCCTCGAAGAGCTCTTCGGCCATTCCGTGGGACGCGCGCACGGTGAGGCCCTGGGCGATGAGCGGGGTGAGCGCGGGCAGGGCGCGCAGGGCGGTGAACTCGGGCGGGCCGGCCAGGTGCAGGGTGCGGTTGGCCCACTGCTCGTCGAGGTCGGCCTCGGTGATCTCCAGCAGCGCGTCGACGTGCGGGGAGATCTTGTGCGCCAGTTCGTCGCCGATGGTGGTGGGGCGCACCCCGCGGGCCAGGCGGAGGAAGAGGGGGCGGCCCAGCTGGCGCTCCAGCGTCCTGATCTGGCTGGTGACCGCGGGCTGGGACAGGCCCAGGAGTGCGGCGGCACGGGTGAAGGAGCCGGCCCGGTGCACCGTGACGAATGTGCGCAAAAGGGCCAGATCCATGCCATCTCCCCGGGTTCGCCGCCACCCATCGTAGGGGGAACTATAAATAAGTCGATAGGGCGCTGCCGTCGGCGTGATTGGACACTGACGCAGAGTCAACTAGCCTGGGTCGCGCGGTTCTTCGTGCGGCATTCCGCGCCTGGACCGTGACGGCTCGAGCCAAGAGGGGGGAGGCTCGAGCCGTCCTTCGTGTTCCCGTCAGTCGTTCTCGTCCGGCAGGATCACATGCATCGCCCAGGCCACGATCGAGATGATCACGCCGCCGACCAGTGCCGCCCAGAAGCCGTCCACGTGGAAGGCCAGGTCGAGCCGGTCCGCCAGCCATGAGGTCAGCAACAGCATCAGTGCGTTGATCACCAGCGTGATCAGGCCGAGCGTGAGAATGAAGAGCGGGAACGACAGCAGCTTCACGACCGGCTTGACGAGGAAGTTGACCGCGCCGAAGACGAGCGCGACGAGGAAAAGCGTGACCACCTTGCGGGCGGTGTTCTCGCCGGACAGTGTGATGCCCTTGAGCAGCCAGATGGCTACCGCCAGGGCCGCCGCATTGGCGATCGTCTTGACTACGAAATTCTTCATGGTGAGATCGTTGCAGACGCGCGCGTCCGATGAAGATCAGTGCAAAGAGCGCGACCGGCACAGGTGAGGGGTGAACGGCGCATGAAGGCGTTCCGGCTGGATGAGCTGGAAGCGGAGCGGGCCGCGAACGAGGGCGCGTATCTGCAGTTCCTGCGGGAGCGGAACATGTCCGTCGGCCTCTACGCGCTGAACGCCGGGGACACCGATCCCCAGGCGCCGCACGCCGAGGACGAGGTGTACGTGGTGGTGAGCGGCCGGGCGTCGATCACGGTCGGAACGGAGACCACCCAGGTGGGCCGGGGCAGTGTGGTGTACGTCCCCGCCGGGGTGACGCACAGGTTCCACCACATCAGCGAGGACCTCAGGGTCCTGGTCGTCTTCTCTCCGCCCGAGAGCTGAGCCGGACCCCCGGTATCCCGTAGGGGGACGCTCAGGGACGGACGGGGGCTGCGGGGCCCCCGCGGGCCCACCTGCCCGTCCTAGCATCGAGAGCAGGCCGGGGCATTCCGCTCCGGGCGGCCGGTGGCTCATGGCGTCGCATTCGCGCGCCGGGCCGCGGCGGTCGTGATGTGACAAGGCCGCGTGAAAGCACGCACGAAGCGGAGAGCAGGGGTCGAGATGGCTGAGAAGGGGATATTCGAAGGACTGCCGTGGTGGGTGAAGTGGATCGCCGTGCCGGTTCTCGTGCTGGTGGTGTTCGGCAGCCTGATCCTGAGCGTGCTCGGCTTTGTCATCAGCCTGCTCTTCAAGGCGCTGCTGCTGGTGGCTCTCGTCGGTGGTCTGATCTTCGTGGTCAAGAAGTTCACGTCGTCCTCGTCGTCGAGGGGCGACTGGTAGGAACCGGCCGACCCGGGCGAAAGGGGGACCGCCCGGGAACGTCCCACCGGCAGGCCGCGTCGCCCACGCCGTCGGCCGGTGTCCGCTCGGTCAACTCAACGAAGCGGAAGGCCGGGAGTTATCTCTCCCGTCAACTTCTCTCCTCCATCTCGCCGTCAACTTGAACGAGACGCCCGCTGCCCAAACGGTAATCCGTGTGCCCTCGGGCCACTTTGGCCAGTTCTCGGCCGTTCCGTGCCATCAAATCCCACGTTACGACTCCAGCCAGTAGTCGAGTCGCTACGCTCCAGAGTCGGAGAGCTCGTATGCTCACCCTCGGTCTCCATGAGTAACTGGAAAATCACTCCTTGTGATCCACTGGGCGTTCTTGTCAGACTATGGCGTCATTGGGGCCATCAGGCTTCAATCCCTGCCAAACCGACGAAGACGGGGCATTGGGCGATGCGCGACACAGTTCAGGCAGAAGTGGTCATGACCTTCCTCGTCTCCGAGGAGCTGTCCTTCCGGATCCCGGTGGAGCTGGGCTACGACAGCAGCGATCCCTACGCCGTGAAGTTCACCTTTCACCTCCCCGGCGATGCCCCGGTCACCTGGGCCTTCGCGCGGGAGTTGCTGCTGGACGGGCTGAGCCAGCCCTCCGGCGAGGGCGATGTCCACATCGCCCCCGCCTCCGCGCAGCACCTGTCGGACGTGTTCATCCGGCTGCAAGTGGGTGGGGAAGGGGCCCTGTTCCGGGCGGGTGCGGCGCCGCTGGTGGCCTTCCTCGACCGGACCGACCGGGTCGCCCCGCTGGGCGAGGAGCACTCGGTCGCCGACTTCGACTACGACCTGGCCGCGGCGCTGGACAGCATCCTCGCCGGCAACCCCGAGGGTCAGAACGCCGGTTAGCCGGCCGCGGCCGACGGGCGCTTGGGCCCGCTGCCGCCGCCGTCCCCCTCGCCCCCCTCGATCGGCACCCGCTCGGAGCGCGGTGCCGCACCCTGGGCCGCGGGCGCCGGAATCCTCACCCCCGGACCGCTGCCGCCCTGCTCGCCGGTGGCTTTGTCGACACTGTCACCGTTCACGCCCGTGCTCGCCCGGGTGCCCGGCCCGTCGGCCGTGCCCATGGTCGCGAGCAGCTGCCGAGCGAGCCCCAGCCCCGTACCTCCCATCGTCAGCGCCTTCGCGAACAGGTCGGACATACCGTCCGCCCCGTTCAGCAGCACCATGTGGTCCACGTTCCCGAACGCCTGAGCCCCGGCCCGCACGATCTCGGGCCAGTTCTCCGCGAGTTGCTGCGCCACCACCGCGTCCTGGTTCTCGGCCAGTGCCGCGGCCCGGGCCTTGATGGCCTCGGCCTCGGCGAGGCCGTTCGCCCGGGCCGCCTCGGCCGCGGCCAGACCCTTGGCCTGCGCCGCCGCGGCCTCGGCCTCGCCCGTCGCGCGGGTCGCCGCCGCCGCGGCGGTGCCACGTGCCGTGGTGGCCTCCGCCTCGGCGGCGGCCGCCGCCTTGACCCTCGTCGCCTCGGCGGCCGCCGCCAGCTCGGTCTCCTTGGCCTTGGCCTGGGCCGCGGAGATGCGGGCGTCGCGCTCGGCCTCGGCCAGCGTCCGCTTCTCGTACGCCGCGGCGTCCGCGGGCTTGCGCACGTCGGCCTGCAGCTGCTGCTCCCGGCGCTGGGCGGCCAGCTCCGCGACCCGGGTCTCCTGGACCACGACCTCCTGCTGGGCCGCCGCCTCGGCGAGCGGACCGGCCTGGCGGGCCTTGGCGGCGGCGCTGTCCCGCTCGGCCTGATAGCCGGCCTGCAGGATCTCGCTGTCGCGGGTCGCCTGGGACATCCGGGCGGCGGCCTGCTGCTCGGCCTCGGTGGCCAGCCGGTCCGCCTCCGCCTGCGCGATCCGGGCGTCCCGCTGGACCGCGGCGGCGTGCGGGGCGGAGAGGTTCTTGATGTAGCCCGTGGGGTCCTGGATCTCATGGATCTGCAGCGAGTCGATGATCAGGCCCAGCTTCTCCATCTCCGTGCCCGACGCGGCCCGGGTCTCGCCCGTCAGCCGCTCCCGGTCGCGGATCATGTCCTCCACGGTCAATCCGCCCACGATCGAGCGCAGATGACCGGCGAAGACGTTGTGCACCCGCTCCGCCATGAACTTCTGCTGGTCCAGGAAGCGGCGGGCGGCGTTGGCGATGGAGACGAAGTCGTCCCCCACCTTGAAGATGACCACGCCATGCACCTTGAGTGGAATGCCCTGTTTCGTCACGCAATCCACGTTCAAATCGGCCTCGTTGAGGTCGAGTGACAACTTCCGCACCACCTGCACCCCCGGCAGCACGAGCGTTCCCCGCCCCGTGACGATCCGGAAGCCCATGCCCTCCTCCAGGCCCTCCGTGCGGTGCTTGGAACCGGAGATGACCAGGGCCTCGTTCGGCTCCGCGACCCGCCACATGAGTTTGAACAGCCCGAGCAGGATGCCGACCGCGACGAGCGCGACCCCCGCCACGATGCCAATGAACATGCGTAGCCCCCCTTTTTGCGGCCCGTCCCGGGCCGTGTGATCAAGAAGAGTCCGCCCGGGCACACCCGGGCGAAGACGCCCCTACCCCCTCGACTGGATCTTGAACGCCCGGAACCGGCAACACCACGTAAGGAAAACCCGGCATCACCGGGCCATCACCCGGCCGTCGCGCCTCAGCCGTAGGCAGGTGTCACATAGACCGTGCGGGGCGGCAGATACTCCACGACCACGACGACCGTGCCCCGCTCGATGCGCCCGTCTCCCTCGGCCGGATAGGCCAGGAACGCCTCGGCGCCGCCCCGCACCCGCACCATCACCTCGCCGACCAGCCCCGGACCGACCGTCCCCGTCACTCTGCCCAGCGCACCGACCACAGGAAGCCCCCCCGTTTCCTCACTTCGCGCGGCGGCGCCTGCCACCCCGCGACCGCGTTCTCCCCGTGCTCGCATTGTGCCGGTCGGCACTGACAACGAGCGCCGCCAGCAGGGTCGTCACCGGGACCGAGGCCACCAGTCCGATGCTGCCCACCAGCGTGCGGACGATCTCCTCCGCGACGATCTCGCTCGTCGCCACCGTCCCCACCCCACTGTCGGCGATGGTGAACAGCAACAGCAACGGCAGGGACGCGCCGGCGTAGGCGAGCACGAGCGTGTTCACCACCGACGCGATGTGGTCCCGCCCGATGCGCATCGCCGAGCCGTACAGTTTGCGCCAATTCGCGGTCGGATCGGCGTCCTTCAGCTCCCACACCGCCGAGGTCTGGGTGACGGTCACGTCGTCGAGCACGCCCAGCGAGCCGATGATGATGCCGGCCAGCAGCAGGCCGCGGATCTCGATCTGCGGATAGAGCCCGTGCACCAGGCCGGTCTGGTCGTCGGTGTTGCCCGTCAGATGGGCCCACTCGATGAACAGCGACCCCAGCAGGCCGATGACCAGCAGGGACATCAGCGTGCCCAGTACCGCCACCGAGGTCCGGGCCGTGAGCCCATGGCACATGTACAGCGCGATCAGCATGATCGCGCTGCCGCCGATCACGGCGACCAGCAGCGGATTCGAGCCCTGGAGGATCGCCGGCAGGATGAACAGCGTCAGTACCCCGAAGCTGATCACCAGCGCGATCAGTGCGAAGAGCCCGCGCAGCCGCCCCACCACCACGACCGCGAGCGCGAAGACCACGGCGAGCACCACCATCGGGAAGGTCCGGTCCACGTCCGTGACCGAATAGCGCAGATTCTCCGGGGCCTTCGGCGCGTACGCCAGGACCACCTTCTGCCCGACGTCGTAGCGGCGGGAAGCGCTCGGCTGTACGACCTCCGTGAAGGTCTTCCCCTTGTCGGGGCCCGAGGTCACCTCGATCGTGGCTTTCTCGCACGGCCCCTGGTCGGCCGGCGGCGCACCCGGCGGCGCCTGCTGTTGCTGCGGCGGCTGCCCGCCCGACCTGGGGCAGGTGAACTCCTCGATCTTCACCACCCGCCCCGACTCCGTCTTCTGGTCGAGGCCCACACCGGTGTGCTGGTGCGGAGGGGCGCCGCCCGGCCAGAGGACTATGAGGCCGGTCACCACGGCGACCGCGAAGGGGATGAGCACCGCCGCGATCACCTTGCGCAGATGCGCCGAAACGGGTGACGCGGGGCCGTGGCCATGGGAGTGGCCATGCCCGTGGGAATGGCCGTGTGCGTGGGGGGTGTGGGGGCTGGGGTCAGTGGGGGTCACCCCCCGATCATCGCAAGCCCCCCTGGCAGCTCCGCGCCGGAAGGCGCTAGCGTGGTGCCACCTTTGCAATCGCGGGAGCTCGGAGCACCGGGCTGAGAGGGCGCTGACCTCCGTACGGAACACGTACGGACGCCGCTGCGTCGACCGCCGAACCTGTTACCGGGTAATGCCGGCGTAGGGAGACTGGTCTGATGACCTCGCAGGATGCACGCACGTCCGAAACCGGCCGGGAGATCGGCTGGAACAAGGACTACGTGACCGGCTCGCGGCCGGACCTCAGGGTTCCGGTGCGGCGAGTGCACCTCACCAACGGGCAGGACGTACGGCTGTACGACACCTCCGGCCCGTACACCGATCCGGCCGTCGCGACGGACGTCCGGCGCGGCCTCCTCCCGCTCCGGGAGAACTGGATCATCGGCCGCGGCGACACCGAGGAGTACGCGGGGCGCCCCATGCGCCCCGAGGACGACGGCATCAAGCACACCTCGCCCCGCGGCGGCCTGAAGAACCTGGACGCCGTCTTCCCCGGCCGCCCCCGCCAGCCCCGCCGGGGCCGCAGCGGCGCCGCGGTGACCCAGCTCGCGTACGCGCGCCGCGGTGAGATCACCGAGGAGATGGAGTACGTCGCCCTCCGCGAGAACGTCTCCCCCGAGACGGTCCGCGAGGAGATCGCGGCCGGCCGCGCCGTGCTCCCGGCGAACGTGAACCACCCGGAGATCGAGCCGATGATCATCGGCAAGAAGTTCCTGGTCAAGGTGAACGCCAACATCGGCAACTCCGCTGTGACCTCCTCCATCGAGGAGGAGGTGGAGAAGATGACCTGGGCCACCCGCTGGGGTGCCGACACGGTCATGGACCTCTCCACCGGCCGCAACATCCACACCACCCGCGAGTGGGTGCTGCGCAACTCCCCCGTCCCCATCGGCACCGTCCCGCTCTACCAGGCCCTGGAGAAGGTCGACGGCAAGGCCGAGGAGCTGACCTGGGAGATCTACAAGGACACGGTCATCGAGCAGGCCGAACAGGGCGTCGACTACATGACCGTCCACGCCGGCGTGCTGCTGCGCTACGTCCCGCTGACCGCCCGCCGCAAGACCGGCATCGTCTCGCGCGGCGGCTCGATCATGGCCGCGTGGTGCCTGGCGCACCACAAGGAGTCGTTCCTCTACGAGAACTTCGAGGAGCTCTGCGAGATCCTCGCCGCGTACGACGTCACGTACTCCCTGGGCGACGGCCTGCGCCCCGGCTCGATCGCGGACGCGAACGACGAGGCGCAGTTCGCGGAGCTCAGGACGCTCGGCGAGCTCAACACCATCGCCAAGCGCCATAACGTCCAGACGATGATCGAGGGCCCGGGCCATGTCCCGATGCACAAGATCAAGGAGAACATCGACCTCCAGCAGGAGATCTGCGAGGAGGCGCCGTTCTACACGCTCGGCCCCCTGACGACGGACGTCGCACCGGCGTACGACCACATCACCTCGGGGATCGGCGCGGCGATGATCGCCTGGTGGGGCACCGCGATGCTCTGCTACGTCACGCCCAAGGAGCACCTGGGCCTGCCGGACCGCGACGACGTGAAGACCGGCGTCATCACCTACAAGATCGCCGCGCATGCGGCGGATCTCGCCAAGGGCCACCCCGGGGCGCAGGAGTGGGACGACGCCCTCTCCGACGCGCGTTTCGAATTCCGCTGGGAGGACCAGTTCAATCTGGCCCTGGACCCGGAGACGGCCCGCGCCTTCCACGACGAGACGCTTCCGGCCGAGCCGGCGAAGACGGCGCACTTCTGCTCGATGTGCGGACCCAAGTTCTGTTCGATGAAGATCTCCCAGGACATTCGCCGTGAGCACGGGGGAGATCTTGCCGTCGCCGCCGGGGAAGCCGTCGATCCGCAGGCCGGAATGGCGCAGAAGTCCAAGGAGTTCGCGGCCTCGGGCAATCGCGTATATCTGCCGATCGCGGACTGAACCGCCCGGACCGGCCGACCGGTGGACCACCGGCCTATTCGGGCCGGTGGTCCGTGCCGAACTCCGGGCTCGTGAAATCCGGGCTGGTGAAGCCCGCACGGGTGGACGAGGACGGGTCGCTGTCGGGGCTGGAGAAGCCGGGCCGGGAGTAGCCGAGCTGGGGGGTGCGGCCGGGGCCGGAAGGCTGCCTGCGCACGGGGGCGGGGCGTGGCCCCGATCCGTTGGCCAGCGCTTCGCGGAGGAAGGGCAGGATGCCGCGCTCCAGCAGCGCCCGCCGCCAGGCCTCGCGGGCCTGCTCGGCCGCCTCGGAGAGTCCGTCGCCGTGCGGCGCCTCCTGCTGCCGGCCGTTGCGCAGGGCGGTGCGCAGCATGCCGGACATGGCGACCAGCACTCCGGCGACGGTGAAGCCGCCGAACCACCAGCCGACCGTGATCATCTGGCCCGCGACGGGCTCGCTCGAGCCGACCGTCCGCATGACGTAGCCGATCAGCAGGAAGAGGAACGCGGCGATCCCCGCCAGGGCCGGGGCCAGGACGGCCAGGACCGCTCCTGCGCCGGCGCCCTCGTCCTCGGGCACGTCGGCGGGTTCCGTCTCGGGACAGGGCGCGCTGCCGTGGCCGCCCTCGCCGCCGTGCGCCACCGCGCTGGCGACCGGCCGGGGCCGGGCGGCGGCCGACCGGGCGCGCAGTTCCTCGCGTGCGCCGACGAAGTCCTGGTATTCCGTCGCCGCGCACGCGCAGATGGCGGACATGGCGCTGAGTGCCATGGTGCGCAGTTGTTCGGTATTGAGCCGCTGTCCTATCGCGGCGGCCAGTGCGCTGATCTCAGGGTCTCGGTCCGCTGAACGCAACGCCTGGTCGAGAACCCGCTCGAATTCCGGGCGGTCCTCGGCCAACAGGTGCGGAGCGCTGTTCATGTGCATCCCCCGATGCTCCGTAGGGCCTTGATGCCGGCTGTACCACCGGGCAGTGGGCGGAAACGGAGGAGAGCCTGCTACGGATAAGCCGATGGTAGAGCCGCACGGGCGCGGGGTGACAGTGTGTTTCCCGAATTACCCCGCGCCGGTGGAACTCCTCATCTGCCCGTGGAGCGCCCCGCTGAACCCTCAGCCGGCCAGCGGAAGTTGCACGACCAGCAGTTTTCCGGCCATGGTGACGCCGCCGTCCATGGCGAGCGCCAGCCCGTCGGCGTAAAGATGCGGACCGTCCACCACCGGCGCGCCGCCGCCGTCCTCGTCCGCCTCCTCGGTACCGACCTCGCCCAGGAGGTAGGGGATGGGGCTGTGGCCGTGCACGATGCGGGCGCCGCCGTAGGTCTGCAGCAGCTCCCGTACGGCCATCGGGCCCGCGTCCTCGTCGCGGAAGGCGAACCGCTTGGTGAACTTGCGGAACAGGTCCCAGACCTCGTCGGGGTCGTTGCGCTGCAGGGCCTCGGTGATCGCGTCGTTGACGTCCTCGATGGAGTCGCCGAATTCCAGATAGGCGGTGGTGTCGGAGTGCACGAGCAGGTGCCCGTCCTCGCGCGCCATCGCGTCCAGGCGCGACATCCACTGCAGGTGGTGGTCCTCCAGGCGCTCCATGTCGGTGCGCTGGCCGCCGTTGAGGAGCCAGGCCGCCTGGAAGGAGGCGGTGCCGGCGCCGGAGTTGACCGGCGTGTCGGCGAACCGCTTGGCGCCGATGAGCAGCAGCTCGTGGTTGCCCATGAGGGCCTTGCAGTAGCCGCCGGCGGCGGCGGCCTCGGCGGACAGCCGCATGACGAGGTCGATCACGCCGACGCCGTCCGGGCCGCGGTCGGTGAAGTCGCCGAGGAACCACAGGCGGGCGTTGCCGGCGGCCCAGTGCCCCTGGGCGTCGATGAGCCCCTGGGCGGCGAGCGCCTCGTACAGCTCGTCGAGGTAGCCGTGGACGTCGCCCACGACGTACAGCGGGCCCGGGCCGGTGGGCAGGGGCTCGTGCTGGGGAGCGGCCAGGGGGGTCAGCTCGACGGTGGGCACGTCCTGGGGAGGAGCGCTCTGGGCGATGACCGGGAGGTCGCGCGCGGTGGGTGTGTACCCCTCGGGGTACTCCGGGTACTCGGGAGCCGCCTGCGGGGGCGGGACCGCCCGGTCGTAACCGGGCATGGGAGGGGGAGCGGCGTACCCGGGGAAGGGCGGCATCGCCGCCGCGGTCCGTGCCGCAGGTCCCTGACCGGCCCCCTGAGTCATCGACCCCTCCACCATCGCGCCGCCGTGCACCTTGTGGACCTTGCCTGGTCGACGGCGGTCCGTGGTGTCGTGCGCCCATCATAGGAATGACCGTCGCGGGTTGTGACGCACCAGGGGCTGTGAATCGGGGCGGGAGACCGGGATCGCCGGTCATTTCTCCCCAAATGAGCCGTTTGATGAGCCGTTCGCGCCGGTCAGACGGGCTCCGGGCGGCTCCCCGTGGTCGGTGACCCGCTTCCTCGTGCGCCGGACACCGGGTCCACTCCGGTTGACGCGGTCCGGGCGTGGCAGGTCCTGGTGGGTCGCGGCCCGGGGCGCCGGCCGGGTCGCGGTCGGCCGGGGCGGGCAGCTGCGGGTCAGGTCGCGGCGGGTCCGCGCGGCGGGCTGACGGTGGTGCGCGGGTGACGTCGTTCGGAGGAGGTCCGGACGATCAGTTCGGTGGGTATGACCTGTTCCACCGGGCGGCCGGTGTCCAGGCCCTCGATCGCGTCGATCAGGAGCTGGACGACCGCGGTCCCGATGCGGCGCGGCTTGAGCGACAGCGTGGTGATGGGCGGCTCGGTCGTGGCGTAGACGGTGGACTCGCTGCAGCAGACGAGCAGCAGATCGTCGGGTACGCGCAGGCCGTAGCGGCGGGCGGCCGCGAGCAGGTCGGTGCCGTTGGGGTCGAACAGCCCGTACACCGCGTCGGGCCGGTCCGGGCGGGCGAGCAGCCGGTCGGCCGCGACGGCGCCCGCGCAGGGGTCGTGGGCGGGGTACTCCTCGTAGACCGGGTCCTGGCCCACGCGCTCGCACCACCGCAGGTAGGCGGTGGTGGACAGCCGGGTGTAGGTGTCCGTGGTGGTGCCGGTGAGCAGGCCGATCCGGCGGGCGCCGGCGTCGGCGAGGTGGTCGAGGATGCCCAGCACGGCGGCCTCGTGGTCGTTGTCGACCCAGGCGGTGACCGGCAGGGAGCCCGCGGGGCGGCCGTCCGAGACGACGGGGATGCCCTGGCGGACCAGGTCGGAGACGACCGGATCGTGGTCGGAGGGGTCCACGACGACCGTGCCGTCGAGGGCGACGTTGGACCACACGTCGTGCCGGGAGGTGGCCGGGAGGATGACGAGGGCGTAGCCGCGGGCGAGCGCGGCGGAGGTGGCGGCCCTGGCCATCTCGGCGAAGTAGGCGAATTCGGTGAAGGTGAAAGGTTCATCCCCGTAGGTGGTCACGGTCAGGCCGATGAGCCCGGACTTTCCCGTACGGAGGGTGCGGGCCGCGGCGGACGGGCGGTAGCCCAGCCGGTCGGCGACCTCGCGGACATGGCGGCGGGTCGCGTCCGGTAGCCGGCCCTTGCCGTTGAGCGCGTCGGAGACGGTCGTGATCGAAACCCCGGCGGCGGCGGCCACGTCCCGAATGCCCGCCCGCCCCTGCCGACTGCCCCTGCGGGACGGTTCCGCCCGGCTCACCTGATGCTTCCCTGCTGCTGTCATGGCGAGCCGATAGTAGGGCTCGGGTGGTCCTTTGGCAGGGCGTCCTATTTGACTGTTGACAGGCACGTTTCTGCTGTGGCGATTCCCCTCAATGACCATGGAAACGCAGGCAGTTAAGGGTGGGTGTGCGGTGGCGTCGGGGCGTGGCATATCCACGCCTCATGATTGGTCCAGGTCTCGAAGAGGTCTCAACTCACCTTCACGGGGGATGCGCGCCACGGCGCCCGCCACGGCGTGCACCGGAAAGAGGAGCGCTCCCAAAGACCTGGACGCCGCCCGGGGCAATCCTCATAAGGTGTGCAGTATTCATGTCAGTGGTGGTGGAGGAGGATCTACGGTGACCGAGAAGACCCCCAAGCTGCGCGCGGCGCTCGACGGTGTGCCGACCTACAAGCCCGGCAAGCCGGCGGCGCCCGGCGGCCCGGTCGCGTACAAGCTGTCCTCCAACGAGAACCCGTATCCGCCGCTGCCCGGGGTCCTGGAGTCCGCCGTCGGCGCCGCCTCCTCGCTCAACCGCTACCCCGACATGGCCTGCACCGCCCTGATGGCCGAGCTGGCGGAGCACTTCGACGTGCCGCTGACGCACCTGGCCACCGGTACCGGCTCGGTCGGCGTCGCGCAGCAGCTGGTCCAGTCGACGGCGGGCCCGGGCGACGAGGTGATCTACGCCTGGCGCTCCTTCGAGGCGTACCCGATCATCACCCAGGTCTCGGGGGCCACGCCGGTGCCGGTGCCGCTGGCCGAGGGCGATGTGCACGACCTGGACGCCATGCTCGCCGCGATCACTGAGCGGACCCGGTTGATCTTCGTCTGCAACCCCAACAACCCCACGGGTACGGTCGTGCGCCGGGCGGAGCTGGAGTCCTTCCTGGACCGGGTGCCCTCCGACGTGCTGGTGGTCCTGGACGAGGCGTACCTGGAGTTCATCCGCGACGAGACCGTCCCCAACGGCATCGACCTCTACCGCACCCGGCCGAACGTCTGTGTGTTGCGGACCTTCTCCAAGGCGTACGGGCTCGCCGGGCTGCGCATCGGCTTCGCGGTCGCGCACGAGCCGGTCGCGGCGGCGCTGCGCAAGACGGCGGTCCCCTTCGGCGTGAGCCAGGTGGCCCAGGACGCCGCGGTGGCCTCGCTGCGCAGCGCGGAGGCGCTGCGCGAGCGGGTGGACGCGCTGGTGGCCGAGCGGACCCGGGTGGCCGGGGCCCTGGCCGGGCAGGGCTGGACGCTGCCGGAGTCGCAGGCCAACTTCGTCTGGCTGCCGCTGGGGGAGCGTTCCGTGGAGTTCGCGGCCCTGTGCGAGCAGGCGGGCGTGGTCGTACGGCCGTTCCCGGAGGGCGTGCGGGTGACGATCGGCGAGACCGAGGCGAACGACATCTTCCTGCGGACGGCGGAGGAGTTCCGCAAGAAGATGTAGCGAGCGGGCGGGCGGCGCGAGCCGCGGCCTGCCGAGAGCGAGTGGACGCCGTGTGCCCCCGGACGGGGTGCACGGCGTCTTCGCGTTCCTTGGGTCCTCCGGCCCGGCGCCAGGGCCGAAGGGGGTACCCCGCGTGCTTGTCCGAAAAAGCGGTGCGCAATAATGCTTGTGAATGTGAACGCGTTCACAAGCGCTTCCTTTATGCCCCTCTTTATCTGGGCCATACGGGGGCAAAAGCCTGGCGGTATGTGCCGCCGGTGACGCAAGAGGCAAGGAGAGACCCCAGTGGATCTGGCTCTGGCTCCCGAGACACTCGCCCGCTGGCAATTCGGCATCACGACCGTCTACCACTTCCTCTTCGTACCGCTCACGATCAGCCTCGCCGCGATCACGGCGGGCCTCCAGACGGCCTGGGTCCGAACGGGCAAGGACAAGTACTTCCATGCCACGAAGTTCTGGGGAAAGCTCTTCCTGATCAACATCGCGATGGGCGTCGTCACGGGCATCGTCCAGGAGTTCCAGTTCGGCATGAACTGGTCGGACTACTCGCGCTTCGTCGGTGACGTCTTCGGGGCGCCGCTCGCGATGGAGGCGCTGCTGGCCTTCTTCTTCGAGTCCACCTTCATCGGACTGTGGATCTTCGGCTGGGACAAGCTGCCCAAGAAGATCCACTGCGCGTGCATCTGGATCGTGGCGGTCGGCACGGTCCTGTCCTCGTACTTCATCCTGGCCGCGAACTCCTGGATGCAGCACCCGGTCGGCTACACCATCGACAAGGCGACCGGAAAGGCCCAGCTCACCGACATCTGGGCGGTGATGACGCAGAACACCACCCTGGTCGTCGTCTTCCACACCCTCACCGCCGCCTTCCTCACCGGAGGCGCCTTCATCGTCGGCATCGCCTCCCTCCACCTGTGGCGCGCCAAGCGCAAGCAGATCAAGGGCGAGGAGCTGGGCGAGAAGCAGCGGCACCAGATCGGCGCGATGCGGACATCGCTGCGCGTCGGGCTTGTCGTCGCGGTCATCGCCGGGCTCGGCACCGCGATCAGCGGTGACAGCCTCGGCAAGGTGATGTTCGAGCAGCAGCCGATGAAGATGGCCGCCGCCGAGGCGCTGTGGGACACCAAGGCACCGGCGCCGTTCTCGGTCTTCGCGGTCGGCGATGTCTCCAAGGGCCACAACAGCGTCGAGATAGAGATCCCCGGCCTGCTCTCCTTCCTCTCCCACAGTAACTTCACCGACGCGGTCCCCGGCATCAACGACATCGCCGCCCGGGAGGCGGCGGCCTACGGCGGTCAGCCGGAGGACTACATCCCCAGCATCTTCATGACCTTCTGGGGCTTCCGCCTCATGATCGGCTTCGGGATGACGTCGTTCGTGGCCGCGCTCATCGGGCTGTGGACCACGCGCAAGAAGTTCTGGCTCGCGCCGCGGTTCCGCACGGGGGAGAACGAGGTCCCGCGGCTGATGCTGACGCGGACCCGCGAGATGAGCCCGTTCTTCACCACCTGGTCCTGGCGCATCGGCATCCTCACCATGGGCTTCCCGCTGATCGCCAACTCCTTCGGCTGGATCTTCACCGAGATGGGCCGCCAGCCCTGGGCCGTCTACGGGCTGATGAAGACCGGCGACGCGGTCTCGCCCGGCGTCAGCCAGGCCGAAGTCCTCATCTCCATGGGCGTCTTCACGCTGCTGTACGGGATCCTCGCCGTCGTCGAGGTGAAGCTGCTGGTGAAGTACGCCACGGCCGGCCCGGACACGGACGAGAAGCCGCCCACGAAGGACCCGAGGCTGCGGCTCCCCTCGCCGGGGGCCGGCGAGCCCGAGGACGCCGACAAGCCGATGACCTTCGCGTACTGACGCGGCGGAACGGAGACACCGACCATGCACCTCCACGACCTCTGGTTCCTGCTGATCGCCGTCCTGTGGACGGGCTACTTCTTCCTCGAGGGCTTCGACTTCGGCATCGGCGTCCTGACCAAGCTCCTCGCCAGGGACCGCACGGAACGCCGGGTGCTGATCAACACCATCGGACCCGTCTGGGACGGCAACGAGGTCTGGCTGATCACTGCGGCCGGCGCGACCTTCGCCGCCTTCCCCGACTGGTACGCCACCCTCTTCAGCGGCTTCTACCTGCCGTTCCTGCTCATCCTGGTCTGTCTGATCCTGCGCGGCGTCGCCTTCGAGTACCGCCACAAGCGCGCGGGCGAGCGCTGGCAGCTGAACTGGGAGCACGCGATCTTCTGGTGCTCGCTGCTGCCCGCCTTCGTGTGGGGCGTCGTCTTCGCCAACATCGTGCGCGGGGTGCCGATCGGGCGGGACAAGAACTTCGCCGGTGACGTGCTCGACCTGCTGAACCCGTACGCCCTGCTGGGCGGCGCCCTCACGCTCGTGCTCTTCACCTTCCACGGCGCGGTCTTCGCGACGCTGAAGACGGTCGGCGACATCCGCCACCGGGCGCGGTCCCGGGCGACCGTCCTCGGAATGACCTCCGGCGTCCTCGCCGTGACCTTCCTCGGCTGGACGCAGATCGAGTCCGGCAACGGCCGCAGCCTCGTCGCGCTGATCGTCGCCGGGGTGGCCCTGATCGCGGCGCTGGCCATGAACCACTTCGGGCGGGAGGGCTGGACGTTCGCCTTCTCGGGGGTGGCCGTCGCGGCCGTCTTCGCGCTGCTCTTCCTGGCGCTCTTCCCGGACGTCATGCCGTCGTCCCTCGACCCGGACTGGAACCTCACGGCGGCGAACGCAGCCTCCAGCCCCTACACCTTGAAGATCATGTCGTGGGTCGCGGTGCCCATGACGCCGCTGATCATCGGCTACCAGGCGTGGACGTACTGGGTGTTCCGCAAGCGGATCGGCACCCAGCACATCCCGGCCGCCCACTGAGACGGCGGCGACATGAAGCCCGTCGACCCCCGTCTGCTGACCCACGCCTCCGCGACCCGCTTCTTCCTGGCCGCCTCCGTCGGCCTCGGACTGGCCGGGGCCGGCCTGGTCATCGGCCAGGCGATGCTGATCGCCGAGATCGTCACCGGGGCCTTCCAGGACGGGCGGACGGCCGGGGACCTGGGCACGTCCCTGGCGCTGCTGGCCGCCGTCGCCCTGGGCCGGGCGGCGGTGTCCTGGCTCACCGAGCTGGCCGCGCACCGCGCCAGCGCGGCGGTCAAGTCCGAGCTGCGCACGCGGCTGCTCGAAAGCGCCACGCGCAACGGGCCGGGCGGGCGGAGCACCGGCGAGCTGACCGCCCTCGCCACGCGCGGAATCGACGCGCTGGACGGCTACTTCGCCCGCTACCTGCCCCAGCTGGGCCTGGCGGCCGTGGTGCCCGTCGCCGTGCTCGCCCGTATCGTCACCGCCGACTGGCTCTCGGCGCTCGTCATCGTCCTCACCCTCCCCCTCATCCCGCTGTTCATGGCCCTCATCGGCTGGGCCACCCAGAGCCGCATGGACCGGCAGTGGCGGCTGCTGGCCCGGCTCTCCGGGCACTTCCTGGACGTCGTGGCCGGCCTGCCCACGCTCAAGGTCTTCGGCCGCGCCAAGGCGCAGGCCGAGTCGATCCGCGCCATCACCGCCGACTACCGGCGCGCGACGCTGCGGACGCTGCGGCTGGCCTTCCTGTCCTCCTTCGCCCTCGAACTGCTGTCCACCGTGTCGGTGGCGCTGGTGGCGGTCGGCATCGGCATGCGGCTGGTGCACGGCGAACTCGACCTGTACACCGGCCTGATGGTGCTGGTCCTGGCGCCCGAGGCCTATCTGCCGCTGCGCCAGGTGGGGGCGCAGTACCACGCGGCGGCGGAGGGCCTCGCGGCCGCGGACGAGGTCTTCGCGGTGCTGGAGAGCGAGAGTGCCCCCGCCGGCACACTGACGGCCCCGGACGCCCGCGGTGCGGTGCTGACCGTCGACCGGCTCGTGGTGCGCCACCCGGGCCGGCCCGAACCCTCTCTGGCCGAGACGGCGTTCGAGGTGCGGCCGGGCGAGACCGTCGCGGTGACCGGCCCCAGCGGAGCCGGCAAGTCGACCCTGCTGAGGGCGCTGCTGGGCCTCGAGCGGCCCTCGGGCGGGCGCGTCCTCGTGGGCGGTACGGACCTGTCATCGCTCTCCCCCGAAAGCTGGCGGAACCAGGTGGCCTGGGTTCCGCAACGACCCCACCTCTTCGCCGGGACCGTCGCCGAGAACGTACGGCTGGCCCGGCCCGAGGCCACGGACGCGCAGGTGCGGGACGCACTGCGGGCGGCCGGGGCGCTCGAGTTCGTCTCCATGCTGCCGCAGGGCACTGACACCCGCCTCGGCGAGGACGGCGGCGGGCTGTCGGCCGGGCAGCGCCAACGCCTCGCGCTGGCCCGGGCGTTCCTCGCGGACCGGCCGGTGCTGCTGCTCGACGAGCCGACCGCCGCCCTCGACGGCGAGACCGAGGCCGCCGTGGTGGCGGCCGTACGGCGGCTGGCCGTGGGCCGGACCGTGGTGCTGGTCGTGCACCGGCCGGCCCTGCTCGCCGTCGCCGACCGGACGGTACGGCTCCCCGGCGGGGCGTCGGGGCAGGGGCGCGCGCCTGGTCGCTCGTCCGCCGGATCGCTCGGCCTTCCGTCTGCCGGTGCGCCCGTCGGCCCGGCCTCCGGCAAGGTGCCGGAGGCGACCGAGGGGACTCGCGGGGACGGGCAGGCGCACGACGGTCCTGAGGCGCCCCACGGCGTGCGCGGCAGCGGGAACGAGGTCGAGGGCGACCGCGTGCGCGGCGCCCGGGCGCTGGCCCGGGTGCGGGGTGCCGGGCGGCCGTGGACGGGGCGGTTCGTGCTCGCCCTGGCGCTGGGGGCCCTGGCCCTCGGGAGCGCCGTCGGGCTGATGGGGGTCTCCGGATGGCTGATCTCGCGCGCCTCCCAACAGCCGCCCGTGCTCTATCTGATGGTCGCCGTCACCGCCACCCGCGCCTTCGGCATCGGACGGTCCGTCCTCCGGTACGCCGAGCGCCTGGTCTCGCACGACGCCGTCCTGCGCGTCCTGGCCGGGCTTCGGGTCTCGGTCTACCGGCGCCTGGAGCGCCTCGCCCCCGCCGGGCTGCGCGACACCCGGCGCGGGGACCTGCTCTCGCGCCTCGTCGCGGACGTGGACGCGCTGCAGGACTACTTCCTGCGCTGGCTGCTGCCGGTCGGCTCCGCCGTGGTCGTCACAGCGGCCTCCGTCGGCTTCACCGCCTGGCTGCTGCCGGAGGCGGGCGCGGTGCTCGCCGCCGGACTGCTGGCCGCCGGCCTCGCCGTGTCCGCACTGTCGGGGGCGCTCGCCCGGCGCGCCGAGCGGCGGCTGGCGCCCGCGCGCGGGGAGCTGTCCACCCATGTGGTCGAGGTGCTGACCGGGACGGCCGAGCTGACGGTCGCGGGCGCGCTGCCCGGCCGGCTGGAGCGGCTGCGCCGCACCGACGCCGAGCTCACCCGGATCGCGCGCCGGACGGCCGCCGCCACCGCGCTCGGCTCCGGGCTGTCGGCGCTGGCCTGCGGCCTGACCGTGGTCGGCACGGCTTGGGCCGGCGTGAGCGCCGTGCACGACGGACGGCTCGGCGGGGTGTGGCTGGCCGTGGTCGTGCTCATTCCGCTGGCGGCCTTCGAGGCGGTCACCGCGCTGCCGCTCGCGGTGCAGTACCGCCAGCGCGTCCGGCGCTCCGCGGAGCGGGTGTACGAGGTGCTGGACGCGCCCGAGCCCGTACGGGAGGGGACCGGCCGGGCGCCCGCCTCGCCGTTCCCGCTGCGCCTGACGGGGCTGACGGCGCGCCACCGGGGGCAGGACGCGCCCGCGCTGGACGGCTTCGACCTGGAGCTGACGGCGGGCCGCAGGGTCGCCGTGGTGGGGCGCTCGGGTGCGGGCAAGACCACGCTCGCCCAGGTGCTGCTGCGCTTCCTGGACGCGGAGGCGGGCTCGTACAGCCTCGGCGGCCGGGACGCCGCCCTGATGGACGGTGACGGCGTGCGGCGGCTGGTGGGGTTGTGCGCGCAGGACGCGCACCTCTTCGACAGCTCGGTGCGCGAAAACCTCCGCCTCGCCCGCACGGACGCGAGCGACGGCGAGCTGCGCGAGGCGCTGCGACAGGCGCGGCTGCTGGAGTGGGTGGAGACGCTGCCGCAGGGCCTGGACACGTTCGTCGGCGAGCACGGGGCGCGGATGTCGGGCGGTCAGCGGCAGCGGCTGGCGCTGGCCCGCGCGCTGCTCGCGGACTTCCCGGTCCTGGTGCTGGACGAGCCCGCCGAGCATCTCGACCTGGCGACCGCCGACGCTCTGACGGCCGATCTGTTGACGGCCACGCAGGGACGTACGACCGTACTGATCACGCACCGGCTGGCGGGTCTCGCGGCGGTGGACGAGGTGATCGTGCTGGAGGAGGGACGCGTGGCGCAGCGGGGCGCGTACGGGGAGCTGGCGCAGGCGCCGGGGCCGTTCCGGCGGATGCTGGAGCGGGAGGCCGCCGAGGGCGAGGTTCTCCAGGACGCCGCAGACACCAGGCGTAAGGCGCTTTCCCTGGCAAATGGTACTTATTAGGCTCGGCGCATGGCAGCGACCGCATCCCCTTCCGAGCCCCGGGGCGACGCCCCGCGGGACCCCACGTCCGCGCCGGCCCCCGCGGCCTGCCCGGACTCGGTGGACGTCGCCACGGAGGCCGCGCGCAGCCTGCAGGGGCTGTCCGTGGAGCTGACCGGCCGCGTGCCGCAGCTGATGGAGGCCATGCGGGCCGTCGGCACCGGGCTGGAGCTGCACACCACCCTCGACCGGATCGCCAGGACCGCCGCCGAACTCGCCGACGCGCGCTACGCCGCCATCGGCGTCATCGACCCCGGCGGCGAGGGACTGTCCGACTTCGTCACCTACGGGGTCAGCGAGGAGCAGTACGAGCACATCGCCGCCTTCCCCGACGGCCAGCACGCGCTGGGCGTGCCGATCCGCGTCGGGGGCGAGATCTTCGGCAACCTCTATCTGACGGAGAAGCGCGGGGGCGGCGAGTTCGGCATCGCGGACCTGCACATGGTGAAGATCCTCGCGACGGAGGCGGGCATCGCGATCGGCAACGCCCGCGTGTACGACGAGGGCCGTCAGCGCATGCGCTGGATCGACGGTTCGGTGGCCGTCACGACCGCGCTGCTGTCCGGCAGCGACGCCGAGGACGCCCTCTCCGTCGTCGCCGAACAGGCCCGCAGGCTCGCCGATTCGGACGCGGGCATCGTGCTGCTGCCGGACGGCGAGGGCGGCCTGGAGATAGTGGCCGTCTCCGCCGAGGACCCCACCGGACTGCTGGGGACGGTGATACCGCCGCACAGCCCGGTCGTCTCGCAGCTCCTCGCCGGGGAGCCGGTGTTCATCGACGACTCGGCCACCGACCCGCGCATGATCACGGAGGTCGCGCCCCGCTTCGGGCCGAGCATGCTGCTGCCGCTCAAGAGCGGCGACCGCGTGCTCGGCACCCTCGCCACGCCACGCAAGCGCGGCGCCCGCAAGTACACCGCCACCGAGCGCACCCTGGCGGCGCAGTTCGCCGCACAGGCGGCGCTCGCGCTCGTCCTGGCGGAGGCGCAGCGCGACCGGGAGCGGCTGGCCGTCTTCGAGGACCGCGACCGGATCGCCCGCGATCTGCACGACCTCGTCATCCAGCGGCTCTTCGCCACCGGCCTGCTGCTGGAGAGCGCTCAGCGCCTCGCCGTCGTGCCCGAGGTCGGCACGAAGGTCGGCCAGGCGGTCGACGAGCTGGACGTGACCATCCAGGAGATCCGCACCGCCATCTTCGCCCTGCAGCAGGAGCCCACCGAGGCGCCCGCGGGGCTGCGCACGCGCGTCCTGCGGGAGCTGGGCACGGCCGCCGTGCCGCTGGGCTTCCAGCCCTCCGCGGGCTTCGTCGGACCGGTCGACGCGAAGGTCGGCGAGCTCACCGGGAAGAACCTCATCGCGGCCCTGCGCGAAGCGCTCTCCAACGCCTTCCGGCACGCCCGCGCCTCCCGCATCGAGGTCCTCGTCGACGCCACCGTCACCCTGCCCGACGGCCGGGAAGGCGTCCGTCTGACGGTGGCGGACGACGGCGTCGGCATCCCCGAGGGCGGCCGGCGCAGCGGACTGCGCAACCTCGCCAAGCGGGCGGAGTCCCTCGGCGGATCCAGCTCGTACGGGCCGGGGCTCGGCGAGGACGGCGGCGGCACGAAGGTGGTGTGGGAGGCGCCCCTGTAGAGCGAGGGCGCTCTGCGGGGCACAGAGGGGCGCTCTGCGGGGGCGCAAGGGACCGCCCTATGGGCGTACCCGTAGCCCTATAGGTGCGCGCATTCCTCCGAACGCCCTCCTGCGGGCGCGCATGACGACCCATCAGGTCAGGATCGCGGGCATGCTCCATCCTTACCGTTCATATCGTCAGGTCCGTTCCTCCCGCCGCGCCTTGCGGGCCCTGCGGACCCGTCCCGTGCACCGGCAGGGCGGTGCGCTGCTCTGCGCGCTGTGCGTGGCGGTGGCGGCCCTGCCCGCCTCCGCGCAGTCGCGGGCGGCCGACTCCGACCGGCGGGAGCGGCTGGCCCGCATGGTGATCGAGGCCGACAACAGGAACAGGACGCTCGCCGCGAACCAGATGCCGGCATCCCCCTCCTGGCAGGCCCTCGACGCGGACGTCACCCAGGTGCGCATGGAGAAGAAGCTCCTGGAGGAGCGGCTCGCACAGGCGCGCGGCGACCTGAACCGCCTGGCGGACGCGGCCATCCGCAACCAGCGCTGCACCCCGATCGACCTCGACGGCCTCCAGAGCGAGATCCAGGACGGCCGCAACGGCGCGGACCGCGGGGCCGCCGTCTCGCCGAGCGGCTGGACGCGTCCTGTGCTGTCGTACGAGCTCACCGCGGGCTTCGGAGGCGTGGGCGCGCACTGGGCGGGCGGGCACACCGGGCAGGACTTCGCCGTCCCCACTGGTACGACCGTGCGGTCGGTGGGGGCCGGGACGGTGACGTCCATCGGGTGCGGCGGGCCCTACGGCATCAGCATGGTGGTCCGGCACGAGGGCGGCTGGTACTCGCAGTACGCGCACCTGGCGGCCCCGCTGCTGGCGCCGGGGCGGCAGGTGCGCGCGGGTGAGTGGATCGGGCTGTCCGGGACCACCGGGAACTCCACGGGGCCGCATCTGCACTTCGAGATCCGCAGGTCGGCGGGGTCCGGGAGCGCGGTCGAACCCGTGGAGTGGCTGCGTGCGCGCGGAGTCCTGCTGTAGGCGGCTTCCGACGCCCGTCCTTTCACCGGCTACGGCAGCCCGTGCAGGATCTGCTCGATGACCGCCGCGACACCGTCCTCGGTGTTGGCGGCGGTGCGGTGCGTGGTGGCCGCCAGCACCTCGGGGTGGGCGTTGGCCATGGCGTACGAGGTGCCGGCCCAGGTGAGCATCTCCAGGTCGTTGGGCATGTCGCCGAACGCCACGACGTGCTCCGGCCCGATGCCCCGCTCGGCGCAGCACCGGGCCAGGGTGCTGGCCTTGCTCACGCCGGGGCCGCTGATCTCCAGCAGCGCGGTGGGGCTCGAGCGGGTGAACGAACCGTGCTCGCCGGCCGCCATGCGGGCGAGGTCCAGGAACTCGTCCGGGGCCAGTTCCGGGTGGAAGGCGAGCAGCTTGACGATGGGGTTGCCCTGGCCGTCGCCGTCCTCCAGGAGCTCCTCGGCGGAGGCTATCCGCGCGCAGGGGTCCAGCTGGAAGGGCGGGTAGTGCGGCTCGTAGTGGATGCCCGAGGTCCGCTCGACGGCGAAGGAGGCGCCGGGCGCCGCGGCGCGCACCGCGTGGACGATGGCGAGGGCGGCGGCGGCCTCCAGCGGGCGGACGTCGACGAACCGGCCGCCGTCGTGCAGATCGACCACGACGGCCCCGTTGGCGCAGATCGCGAGGCCGTGCCCGTGCACGTGGTCCCTGACCACGCCCATCCAGCGCACCGGGCGGCCGGTGACGAAGAAGACCTCGATGCCCGCCGCCTCCGCGGCGGCCAGCGCCGCGACCGTGCGGTCCGAGACCGTCTTGTCGTCGTGCAGCAGGGTGCCGTCGAGGTCGGTGGCGATCAGCCGGGGAGTGGCTGCTGTCCGGCCGGCTGCCGGGGTCTCGGGCTCGGTAGCTGAAGTCACGCTCTCATTCTCGTCGACAGTCGCACGGTAGGCGTACAAACGTGCGGCCGGTATATGCGCTCCGGCCGGGAGCGGGCCGCCGGGGGCGCCCCGGGAGCCGGTTGTCGGACCCAGCGCCTAGGCTCGGTCCCATGCGACTGAGCACCGTGATCCTTCCCGACCGCCGCTGGTCCGAGGGCGGCCGTGAGACCTGGCAGCGAGCCGAGGAACTGGGCTTCGACACCGCTTACACCTACGACCACCTGTCCTGGCGCACCTTCCGGGACGGCCCGTGGTTCGGCGCGATACCGACCCTGACGGCGGCCGCGGGGGTGACCTCCCGCATGCGCCTGGGCACCCTGGTGACCTCCCCGAACTTCCGGCATCCGGTGACGCTCGCCAAGGAGCTCATCTCCCTGGACGACATCTCCGGCGGCCGCATCACCCTGGGCATCGGCGCCGGGGGCTCCGGATTCGACGCCACGGCGCTGCGCAAGGCCGGCGAGGAGCCGTGGACGCCGCGCGAGCGGGCGGACCGCTTCGGGGAGTTCGTACCGCTGCTGGACCGGCTGCTGAGCGAGCCCGTCGTCTCGTACGAGGGCGAGCACTACTCCGCCCACGAGGTGCGCAACATCCCCGGCTGTGTGCAGCGGCCCCGCCTGCCCTTCGCCGTGGCCGCCACCGGCCCGCGCGGCATGCGGCTCGCCGCGCGCCACGGCCAGGCGTGGGTGACCACCGGCGACCCGAAGCTGTACGAGACGGGCACCCCGGAGCAGTCCCTGGCGGCCATCGCGGGGCAGGTCGAGCGCCTCGGGGAGGTCTGCGCGAAGGCCGGCCGTGAGGTGTCGGAGCTGCGCAAGGTGCTGCTCACGGGCTTCACCCCGGACCGGCCGCTGGAGTCCTTCGACGCCTTCGTCGACTTCGCGGGCGCGCACGCGGAGCTGGGCATCGACGAGATCGTCGTGCACTGGCCGATAGCCGGCTCCATGTTCGAGGCCGACGTCAGCGTCTTCGAGAAGATCGCGACGGAGGGGCTGCGGCAGCTCTCCTGACGGTCACCGACGGCCACCGAGGGCCCCCGGGGGCGGGGGCCGCGGTATCTCCGCCGTCCCCGGCGGCGGAGAGGGAGAATCGGGACAGAGGTACCCGCTCAGGGCACGGTCCGCCGATCCTTGGAGGTACGCCGTGCAAGGCACCCGATTCTCCCCCGACCGGGGGCTGACCACCCGCATGGTCAGCACGATGTTCTTCATCGGGCTGCTCTACGTGGTCTTCGTGGGTGTGCTGATGGCGCTGCTGCGCGGCGCCTGGCCGATCGTGCTGGTCCTGGCGGGCGGCTTGTTCATCGCCCAGTTCTGGTTCAGCGACCGGATCGCGGCGTTCGGCATGGGCGCCCGCGAGGTCACCCCGCAGCAGGCGCCCGAGCTGCACGGGGCCGTCGACCGGCTGTGCGCGCTGGCCGACATGCCCAAGCCCCGGGTGGCGCTCGCCGACAGCGACGTCCCGAACGCCTTCGCCACCGGGCGCAACCGCCGCAACGCCCTGGTGTGCGCGACGACGGGCCTGATGCGCAGGCTGGAGCCCGAGGAGCTCGAGGGCGTGCTCGCGCACGAGCTCTCCCACGTCGCGCACCGCGACGTGGCGGTGATGACCATCGCGTCGTTCCTGGGCGTGCTGGCCGGGGTCGTCACCCGGGTGGGGCTGTGGGGCGGCTTCCGCCGCCTCGGCGGCCGCGACAGCAACACGGCGGTGCTGGTGGTGCTGATTCCGCTGGTCAGCGCGGTCGTCTACGCGATCAGCTTCCTGCTCACCCGGATGCTCTCCCGCTACCGCGAGCTGTCCGCCGACCGCGCGGCCGCGCTGCTGACCGGCCGGCCGTCCGCACTGGCGTCGGCGCTGACCAAGGTCACCGGGCAGATGGCCCGGATCCCCACCCGCGACCTGCGCCAGGCCGAGCCGTTCAACGCCTTCTACTTCGCGCCCGCCCTCTCCCGGGACGGCCTGAGCCGGCTGCTGTCCTCGCACCCGACGCTGGAACAGCGGCTGGAGCAGCTGGGCCGCATCTCGGCCGGCCTGGGCCGCGCCTGACGGCCCCGGCGCCGGCCCTCCGGAAAACGCCGCTGGAAGCACTGGAAGGAATCGTGCCCGTGGGTCTCCTGGACGTCATCCTCGGCCGCAGCAAGCCGGTCCGGCCCGACCTGGACCAGCTCTTCGCCCTGCCGTCCGCGGCCGTCACGCTGCAGGCGGGCGCGGGCTTCCACCCGACCGGGCTGGGCTCGGTGTGCTTCGCGAGCGTCGAGGGCGGCGCCTTCGACCGGCTGCGGGAGGACGTACGGGCCCTGCTGGACGCCGACACGGGACGTGGCGGGGTGCCCGTGGAGTTCAGCCGGGACCCCTACGGCTACACCTGGCTGCTCGCCCGGCACCCGGCGGAGGCCTCCGAGGGCGCCGCCGCCCTCGTCAACGACCTGCACGCGGTGAACACCCTGCTCGAAGACGCCGGTTTCGGCCCGCAGCTGCTCTGCTCGCTGATGGGCTTCCGGGACGCCGGGCAGCGCTCCCTCGCGCTCGTCTACCTCTACAAGCGCGGCACGTTCTACCCGTTCGCGCCCGTGCCCGGCGGTGGCGACAAGCGGGACAACGCGCTGGAGCTGCAGGTGAGCGCGCTGCTGGAGAGCGACCTGCGGATCGAGAAGGACCTGAGCCGCTGGTTCCCGGTCTGGGGCGCCCCGGGGCTGTGAGGGAAGCCCTCACATGTCGCCTCCGTCCGACGCCTCCCGCCCGTCCCGGGGCGCCGCCAGGAGCCCGTCCATGGTGCGGGCCTGGACCTCGCGTTCCGCGGCCGCGGTGATGAACGCCGCCACGTTCTGCGGCCCCACCAGCGCCCGTACCGCCCGTACGGTCGCGGCGGGCAGGGCCACCTGCTCGGCATCGTCCCCGGCCCCGTCCTTCCGGGCGGCGGCCGGTGCGGGTGAGGTGAGGTGGTGGCGGAGGTAGCGGGTGGCCAAGGTGCGCATCGCGCGGGCCAGTTCGGCGTCGACGGTCTGCTGGGCGAGGGGGCGCAGGCGGCGGACGAGGGAGGCGGCCTCGGTGGCCTCCTCGTCGGTGGGGCGGTGGCCGAGGTAGGGGTGGAAGACGTGCTCGGTGGTGAAGTCGAGGAAACGGGCGGCTATGTGCTCGACCTGGGTGCGCAGTTCGCGCAGATGACCGGAGATCGCGGGCAGGGGCACCCCGGCGGCGTGGAGCTCGGCGGCGACGGCCAGCTCCCGGGGGCTGGGCACGAGGAACTCGCCGGGCGAGGACGGCAGCCGTACCAGGACGCCGAGCCGCACCGCGTCCTCGACGGCCGCGTCGTCCCGTGCGCCGCCGAACCGTTCGTCCAGCTCCGCGCGGGTGATCCGGTCCGGCTCCTCGTCCGTCCACGGTCCGTCGACCTCCGTGGCCAGCCCCAGCACCCCGCCGAGCCCGCGGCCCGCGTCCCAGGCCTCCAGCAGCTCCTTGATGCTGGCCAGGGTGTAGCCGCGGTCCAGGAGGCCGGAGATCTGGCCCAGCCGGGCGAGGTGGGCGTCGCCGTAGACGTTGGCCCGGCCGCGCCGCTCGGGCTTGGGCAGCAGCCCGCGGTCCTGGTAGGCGCGGATGGTGCGGACCGTGGCACCGCTGCGGTGGGCCAGGTCCTCGATGCGGTACTCGGCCGGCGGCGGTTGCCCGTGCGGCGGGCCGGAGGGGGCGTCGGACAAGGGCGTCGCTCCTTAAGTCGCTCCTCAGGAGAGGGCCGCGCGGCCGATCGCGCCCGCCGCGGCCCGGGCCGCCGGCGAGGTCGCCAGATAGTCGACGGCCCTGCGCAACGACCCCTCCTGCGAGGGGTGGTACGACCGGCGGAAGTAGCGGGGAACGGCCGAGCCCAGCTCCCGCCACGAGGGCAGCAGGCCCTTGGCGACGGCGCGGTGGTGCTCGCGCGCCGAATAGCGCGTGCGGCCCGCCAGCCGGGGGTCGTGCCGGATCAGATAGGCCGTGCCCCACAGCCACAGGTAGAGCAGCACGGGAGCCGTGACGGCCATGCCCAGCAGGCGGCGGGCGTAGCGCGCGGGGTCCTCGCCGCCGCAGTGCTCGTACATGTCGAAGGCGACCGATCTGTGCTCGACCTCCTCCGCGCCGTGCCAGCGCAGCAGGTCCAGCATCACCGGGTCCGCGTCGGCCCGGTCGAGGCCCTCCGCCCGCAGCACCCAGTCGCCCAGCACGGCCGTGAACTGCTCGGTCGCGGCGATCACCGAGAGGCGGTAGCGCAGCCACTCCCGCTCGCCGACCGGCAGCCCGAACGGGGGTCTGTCGCCGAGCAGCACGTCGAGGAGGAAGTCCACGTGCCGGGTGTACGCGGCGGTGTCCAGGCCCTGCCGGGCGAGGTGGTCCAGTACGTAGGAGTGCTGGACGCTGTGCGTGCCCTCCTGGCCCATGAAGCCCTTGACGTCCCCCAGCAGCGCCTCGTCCCGCACCAGCGGCAGCGCCTCCTTGAAGACCTTGACGAACCACCGCTCGCCCGCCGGGAGCAGCAGATGCAGGACGTTGATGACGTGCGTGGCGGTGGGCTCGTCCGGTATCCAGTGCAGCGGCGTTTCGTGCCAGTCGAAGGACACGCGCCGCGGTGCTATGCGATGGACGTGGCTCGGGCTCTGGCTCATGCGGTGGCTCCTCGCTCGGTGGGGAACGGCCCCCGGCGGCCTACAGCTTGGGGTCGATGCGGGCGACCGCGCGTCCCAGCCGCGGGGTGAAACGGGAGATGAAGTGCAGGCCGTACGCCTCGGGCGTCACGGGCACCACGGCCCGGTCGCGGACCACGGCCCGCAGGATCGCCTCGGCGACCTTCTCCGGCGGGTAGTTGCGCCGCCCGTACAGCCGGCTGATCTTGTCCCGGCGGCGCTGCTGCTCCTTCTCGGAGACGCCGGCGAAGATCGTGGTGCCGGTGATCCCGGTGTTGACGATGCCGGGGCAGATCGCGCTGACCCCGATGCCCTTGCCCGCCAGCTCCGCGCGCAGGCACTCGCTCAGCATGAGCACCGCCGCCTTGGACGTGCTGTACGCGGTGAGGGACTTGGACGGCTGGAAGGCCGCCGCCGAGGCGGTGTTGACGATGTGACCGCCCTGGCCGCGCTCGGCCATCTGCCGGCCGAAGGCCCGGCAGCCGTGGACGACGCCCCCCAGGTTGATGTCGATGACCTTGCGCCAGTCCTCGGAGGTGGTGTCCAGGAAGCTGCCGCTCAGGCCGATGCCGGCGTTGTTGACCAGCACGTCCACCACGCCGTACTCGGCGGCGACCTTGGCGGCCAGCTTGTCCATCGCCCCCTCGTCCGAGACGTCGCAGCACTCGCCCCAGGCGGCCTGCGCCCCGCACAGCCGCGCCAGCTCGGCCGTACGGGCCGCCCCCTCCGCGTCCCGGTCGACCGCGACGACCCGCGCCCCGGCCTCGGCGAAGGCGAACGCCGTGGCCCGCCCGATGCCGCTGGCCGCCCCCGTCACCAGCACCAGGCGGCCGCCGAAGCGCTCCGCGTACGGGCCCGAGCCCACCGCCATCCGGGCGGGCGTGCCCTCCTGCCGCGCGGCCTCCTGCGCCGTGACGAACTCGGTGATCCAGGACGCCAGCTGGTCGGGGCGCGTCCGAGGCACCCAGTGCTTGGCGGCCAGGGTGCGCCGCAGCAGCTGCGGCACCCAGCGCTCCAGGTCGTCGTAGAGCCGCTCGGACAGGAAGGCGTCGCCGGCCGGGGTCACCAGCTGGACGGGCACGTGGGCGTACGCGTCGGTGCGGGGCCGGCGCAGCCTGGCCCGGACGTTGTCGCGGTACAGCCAGGCGCCGTGCGCGGCGTCGCCCGCCAGCGAGGCGGTGGGGTAGCCGCCGGAGGGCGGCCGCTCCGCCCGCTCCAGCATCTTCGGCCACCGCTTGCCCAGCGGTCCGCGCCACGCGGCCTCCGGGAGGGCGGGCATGTGCAGCGCGCCCACGTACCAGGATCTGGCGCCCTGCCCGAGGAGCTGGCCGACCCGGCGCGGGGTGGGCCGGGCCATCCGGTCCTTGATCCAGTGCCCGAAGTGGTCCAGGGACGGGCCCGAGATCGAGGTGAAGGACGCCACGCGGCCCTCGGTCCGTGCGACGGTGACGAACTCCCAGCCCTGCACCGATCCCCAGTCGTGCCCGACCAGATGCACCGGCGCGGCGGGGCTCACCGCGTCCGCGACCGCCAGGAAGTCGTCCGTGAGCTTCTCCAGCGTGAACCCGCCGCGCAGCGGCTCGGGGGCCGTGGAGCGGCCGTGGCCGCGCACGTCGTAGAGCACGACGTGGAAGCGGTCCCGCAGCCGCCGCGCGACCTCGGACCAGACCTCCTTGCTGTCGGGGTAGCCGTGCAGCAGCACCACCGTGGGGTGCGCCGCGTCGCCCAGCTCGGCGACGCACAGCTCGACCCCGCCGGTGCGCACCCGGCGCTCCCGCGCCCCCTCGATCCCCGTGCCGTCCCCGCTCATGCGGCCGCCCTCTCTTCCTGCCAGCGCCGCACGTGCGGCAGATCGTCGTCGAGCCAGAACGCGCTCTCCTGCGGATCCCCGGAGTCGGTGACCACCAGGAGCTCCTCGAACTTCACGCCGACGCCCCGGAAGCCCAGGTGCGGCTCGACCGCCCACAGCCCCGGCCGCGGCGGGTGGTCGGAGAAGCGGTACGGGCTCCACAGCGGTGACCATCCCTCGCGGTGACCGTGCAGGGCGTCCGACGCCAGCCCCTTCAGGGACTGCGTACCGAACCCGAACAGCTGGGGTGACCAGCGACGCTCCCGTACCCGCCCGACCTTGTGCGCTATCACCCCGAAGGGATAGGCGCGGTGCCGGTTGGCGTAGCCCTGGCGGGCCATGAGCCGGTCCACGCTTCCGTAGATCTCCCGCAGCGGCCGGCGCTCGCGCACCTCGCGCAGGATCAGTGCGCGATGGGCCTCGAGGTCGGCCATGAGTCGGTCGTGCAGCGGGTCGGGCCCCAGGCAGCCCGCGTAGCCGACGTCCGCGCTGAAGCCGCGGTGGATGGGGGCGAGGTCCAGGATGAACGGCATCCCCGGCTCCAGCGGCCGGTCGGTGGGGAAGAACTGCAGCGGCACCCGGAAGCCCGTGAAGGCCGTGCGGTCGCCGAACCACGCGAAGGGCAGATGGAACCAGTCCCGCACCCCGCGCTCGCGCAGCCACTCCCGCTGCATGCGCGCCGCCCCGCGCTCGGTCACGCCCGGCACGAGCTGCGCGGCGACCGCCTCCGCGCAGGCGTACGCAAGGCGCTGAACCGCCCGGAACCCGTCCAGATCCCCGTCCGACCGCCCTGCCATGCCGTCCTCCGACCAAGTCCGAAGCCGTGCCCGCAAGTTGACAGCAACGAATGTGACAATGTCCGGCGGCTGCGTCAAGGGCCCCGGCACGCCTGTGGAAAACCCCCGGCGCCCCGCCGGCCCCCGCCCCGGTCCACCTCCTGCCGGGGGCCCACCCCTACGGGGGCGTCAGACCCGAGGACTACGCACAACCAGCCATCTGGTCTGACGACTGCTGTGGCCCGCGCCACTACCGTCGAATGTGTGACTGTGATCGCTACCGAAAGCCTCAGCAAGCGGTTCCCCCGGGTGACCGCTCTTGACCGGCTCTCCGTCGACATCACGCCGGGAGTGACCGGTCTGGTGGGTGCGAACGGGGCCGGCAAGTCCACGCTGATCAAGATCCTGCTCGGGCTCTCCCCGGCCACCGAGGGCCGCGCCGAGGTGCTCGGCCTCGACGTCGCCACCCAGGGCGCCGAGATCCGGGAGCGGGTCGGCTATATGCCCGAGCACGACTGCCTGCCGCCGGACGTGTCGGCGACGGAGTTCGTCGTCCACATGGCGCGGATGTCCGGCCTGCCGCCCACGGCCGCCCGTGAGCGCACCGCCGACACGCTGCGGCACGTGGGCCTGTACGAGGAGCGCTACCGCCCCATGGGCGGCTACTCCACGGGCATGAAGCAGCGGGTCAAGCTCGCCCAGGCCCTCGTCCACGACCCCCGGCTGGTGCTGCTGGACGAGCCGACCAACGGCCTCGACCCGGTCGGCCGGGACGAGATGCTGGGCCTCATCCGGCGCGTCCACACCGACTTCGGCATCTCGGTCCTGGTCACCTCGCACCTGCTCGGCGAGCTGGAGCGCACGTGCGACCACGTCGTCGTCATCGACGGCGGCAAGCTGCTGCGGTCCTCCTCGACGGACGAGTTCACCCAGGCCACGGGCTCCCTCGCCGTGGAGGTCACCGACACCGACGCCCACCCCGACGGCACCGCCGCCCTGCTCGCGGCCCTGTCCGGGGCGGGGCTGACGACCCGGCCCGCGGGCCTGGCCGCCGACGGCTCGCCCTCGTCCGGCCACGTCCTGCTGGTCGACGTCCTCGACGAAGGGACCTACGACATCGTCCGCGACGCCGTCGCCGACCTCGGCCTCGGCCTGGTCCGCATGGAACAGCGCCGCCACCGCATCGCGGAGGTCTTCAAGGACGGCGACGGCGCCGGGAGCGCGGGCGGCACCGGCCGGCCCGCCTGGGGCGCCGACTGGAACCGGAAGTCCGGCGACGAGCGCGAGAAGCAGAACGGAGGCGCCGCAGATGCCGCCTGAGACCCACGCCGTGACGACCGCCGGGCGCCCCGCCGCCCAGGACGTCATCCACAACATCGGCTACCGCAACTACGACGGCCCCCGCCTCGGCCGCGGCTACGCCCGCCGCTCGCTCTTCTCCCAGAGCCTGCGCGGCGCCTACGGCCTGGGCCGCTCGGCGAAGTCCAAGGTGCTGCCGATGACGCTGTTCGCGGTCATGTGCCTGCCCGCCGCCATCGTCGTGGCGGTCGCCGTCACCACGAAGATGAACCGCCTGCCCATGGAGTACACGCGGTACGCGATCTACCTCCAGGCGGTCATCGGCCTCTACATCGCCGCCCAGGCCCCGCAGTCGGTCTCCCGCGACCTGCGGTTCAAGACCGTTCCGCTGTACTTCTCCCGCCCGATCGAACGCGCCGACTACGTCCTGGCCAAGTTCGCCGCCATGGCCTCGGCCCTGTTCGTCCTCACCGCGACGCCCCTGCTGATCCTCTACGCGGGCGCCCTGCTCGCCAAGCTGGACTTCGCCGATCAGACGAAGGGCTTCGCGCAAGGACTGGTCTCCGTGGCTCTGCTCTCGCTGCTCTTCGCCGGCATCGGCCTGGTGGTCGCCGCCCTCACCCCGCGCCGCGGCTTCGGCGTCGCCGCCGTCATCGCCGTGCTGACCATCTCCTACGGCGCGGTCAGCACCCTCCAGGGCATCGCGCTGGACAACGACAACACCGACGCCATCGGCTGGCTGGGCCTGTTCTCCCCGATCACCCTGATCGACGGCGTGCAGACGGCGTTCCTGTCCGCCGGCACCGCCTTCCCCGGCGGCCACGGCCCCGGCACGGGCGCGGGAGCGGTCTACCTCCTCGCCGTCCTCGCCCTGATCGCCGGCTCGTACGGGCTGCTGATGCGCCGCTACCGAAAGGCCGGGCTGTGACCGCCCTCCCGCCGCCCGACCACCACCCCTCAAGGAATGGGCTGCGCCCATGAGCACTGTTCGCATCGACAACGTCTCCCGCTGGTTCGGCAATGTGGTCGCCGTCAACGACGTCTCCATGACCGTGGGCCCCGGCGTCACCGGCCTCCTCGGCCCCAACGGCGCCGGCAAGTCCACCCTCATCAACATGATGGGCGGCTTCCTCGCCCCCTCCACCGGCGCGGTCACCCTCGACGGCGAGACGATCTGGCGCAACGAGCGGATCTACCGCCACATCGGCATCGTCCCCGAGCGCGAGGCGATGTACGACTTCCTCACCGGCCAGGAGTTCGTCCGGGCCAACGCCGAGCTGCACGGACTGGGCGCGGCGGAGGCGCAACGCGCCCTCGCCACCGTCGAGATGGAGTACGCGCAGGACCGCAAGATCGCCACGTACAGCAAGGGCATGCGCCAGCGCGTGAAGATGGCCTCCGCCCTCGTCCACGAGCCGTCGGTGCTGCTGCTCGACGAGCCGTTCAACGGCATGGACCCGCGCCAGCGCATGCAGCTGATGGACCTCCTGCGGACCATGGGCGCCGAGGGCCGCACGGTGCTGTTCTCCTCCCACATCCTGGAGGAGGTCGAACAGCTCGCCGCCCACATCGAGGTCGTCGTCGCCGGCCGGCACGCGGCCTCCGGCGACTTCCGCAAGATCCGCCGGCTGATGACGGACCGGCCGCACCGCTACCTGGTGCGCTCCAGCGACGACCGCGCCCTCGCGGCCGCGCTCATCGCCGACCCGTCGACCGCGGGCATCGAAGTCGACCTCGGCGAGAAGGCGTTGCGCATCCAGGCGGTCGACTTCGGCCGCTTCACCGAACTCCTGCCGCGCGTCGCCCGGGCGCACGGCATCCGGCTCCTGACGGTCTCGCCCTCCGACGAGTCCCTGGAATCGGTCTTCTCCTACCTCGTCGCAGCCTGAAAGGAGGCCACCCATGTCCCTCTACCACCCGACCGTCGCCCGGCTCACCTACCGGGGCCTCCTCGGCCGCCGCCGCGCCCTGATCCTCTTCGCGCTGCCGGCCCTGCTGCTCGTCATCTCGGCCGTCGTGCGCGCCCTGATCGGCGCGGACGACCAGACGGCCACCAACGTCCTGGGGGGCTTCGCGCTCGCCACGATGGTGCCGCTGATCGGCGTCATCGCCGGTACGGGCGCGATCGGCCCGGAGATCGACGACGGCTCGGTCGTCTACCTCCTGGCCAAGCCCGTCAAGCGCCCCACCATCATCTTCACCAAGCTCGTCGTGGCGATCGGCGTCACCGTCGTCTTCTCGGCGGTGCCCACCCTTATCGCCGGCTTCCTGCTGAACGGCAACAGCCAGCAGATCGCCGTGGCCTACGCCCTCGCCGCGGCGGTCGCCTCCGTCGCCTACAGCGCGATCTTCCTCTTCCTGGGCACGGTCACCCGGCACGCGGTCGTCGCGGGCCTGATCTACGCCCTCGTCTGGGAGGCGCTGTTCGGCAGCCTCATCCCCGGCGCGCGCACGCTCAGCGTCCGGCAGTGGGCGCTGGCCCTCGCCCAGAAGGTCGGCGGCGAGGGTGCCATCACGGCGGAGGTGAGCCTCCCGCTGGCGCTGGCGCTGCTGACCGGTGCCACGGTGGCCGCCACGTACTACGCGGGGCGCAAGCTCCGCTCCCTGACGCTCGCCGGAGAGGAGTAGACGCCCCGGCGGGCGTGGGACGGACGGGGAGGCGGCTCAGCGCAGCAGCACGCGCGCGATCGCGATGTGCCTGCGCTGCAGGGCGCGCTCCCCGTCCTCGATGTCCCACAGGGAGTCCTGCAGCACCCGCGCCAGCGTCCAGCACGCCGCCCGCCGCCGGTCCAGGCCCAGGACGTCCGTCATCAGGTCGAACCGGCGGCGTACGGCCCGCTCCACGTCGCCCGTGGCGACCACCTCGTCCCAGCGGTCGCCGATCGCGGGCATCAGGTCGAAGCCGGGGTCGCCGACCAGCGGCTTGGGGTCGATGGCGAGCCAGGGCTCGCGGCCCGAACCCGGCAGCGGGGCCAGCACGTTCTCGTAGTGCAGGTCCCAGTGCAGCAGCCGGTCGCCCGCTTCGCCGACGACGTCGGCGACGGCTGCCGCGCACGAGGCCAGCAGCTGTCGCTCGGCGGCGTCCGCCAGGGCCGGGAGCGCGCCCGGCACGTCGTCGAGCATCCGGCCCGCGACGTCCCCGAGATGGCGCAGTCCGGCCGGAGGGGGCGTCTCCTGCAGGCGCCCCAGCAACGTGGCGAGCGTCAGCAGCGCGGCCTCGGCATCCGGTACGTCCATGAGCGAACGGCCGCCGTCCAGCCGCTCCAGCAGCAGCGTGCCGGACGCGTCGTCCCGGTCGAGGAGGCGGACCGCCCCGTCGCCGCCCCACGCGTGCAAGGCGTGCGGCTCGCCGACGCTCTCCTCGGTGACCGGCTGCAGCTTCAGCGCCGCCGGTGAGCCGTCCTCGCGCAGCACGGGCAGGACGAGCGCCACCGCGCCGTGCGCGCCGGGCCCGTCGGGGCGCAGGTTCCAGCGGTCGAGAAAGCGCGCCGCCAGCTCCGGCAGCGCGGCGATCCACTCAGGGCCGCCCTCGCCCTCGGACATGTCGTCGTGGTTGTCGACCAGGCCGGCCGGGACCGTGATCCGGGGGGCTGTGTGCATGGCGGCGGGCTCCTCCTGTGACGGGGGTGACGTCCTCATGGAGCCCAACGCCTCAGATCTTCCGATCGCGCCCGGCGCCCAGTCCCAGAAAGAGCAGCGCCGCACAGGCGACGAGCAGCAGGGCTATGGGCAGCGTCCAGCCGTCCGTCGCCTGGTGCACGGCGCCGATCGCGAACGGGCCGACGGAGGCCAGCAGATAGCCCCAGGTCTGCGCCATGCCCGACAGCCGTGCCGCTGTGTGGGCGTCGCGCGTGCGCAGCACCATCAGCGTCAGCGCGAGGCCGAGGAGACCGCCCTGGGCCACGCCCATGAGCGTTGCCCAGACCCAGGCGCCGGCCACGGGAGCGGTCAGCAGGCCGGTGACGCCGGCCGCCATGAGGGCGACGACGGCGACCGCCAGCTTCCGCTGGTCGCGCATCCGCCCGGAGAGCAGCGGGACGACGAACGAACCGGCCATCTGCACGAGCGTGTAGAAGGCGTAGATGATGCCGGCCTGGCCCTTGCTCATGCCGTGGTCGGTGAAGATCGTCGGCATCCAGGCGATGCACACGTAGGCGATCAGCGACTGGGTGCCCATCATCAGCGTGACCTGCCAGGCCAGCGGAGACCGCGTCAGGCTCGGCTCGCCGGCGCCGCTCTTCCGAGTGGCCGTGGCGGCCGTGGCCGCCTTGCCGGCCGTGTCGGCGGTCCGGGCTCCCCGGCGGCCGAGAACGGCCTGCGGGAGCCAGACGAGGGCCGCGACGGCCGCGAGCAGCGCCCAGGAGGCGAGGGAGCCCTGCCAGCCGCCGAGGGCGTTTTCCAGCGGTACGGACGAGGCGGCCGCGCCGGTGGCGCCGAGGATCAGCGTGGTGGAGTAGAGCGCCGTCATGCTCGCGGCCCGGTCCGGGAAGTCCCGCTTGACCAGGCCGGGCATCAGCACGTTGAGCAGGGCTATCGCGGTGCCGACGAGCGCGCAGCCGACGAAGAGGGCCACGACCGGGGGCGCGACGCGCAGCAGGATGCCGGCGGCCAGCAGGACGAGCGCGCCGCACAGCACGGCCTCGGTGCCCCAGCGCCGGGCGAGCCGGGGCGCGACGATCGAGCCCAGGCCCATGAAGACCAGCGGAATCGTGGTCACCAGGCTGCTCGCGGCCGCCGCGAGGTGGAAGTGGTCGCCGATCTCGCCCATCAGGGGCGAGACGCCGGCGAGCGCGGCCCGCATGTTGAGCGAGGCGAGGACGATGCCGAGCATCACGAGCGCGGGGTGGGCACGGGCGACGCGCGGTCCGGCGGAACGCGCCGCCGGCGCGGGCGTGGGCGGCAGGGCCTCTTCCGCGTCGATCAGTGGTGTCTGCGGCCTCGATTCCGACATGGGGGTGCCTCTCCAGGGGTGGTGCCGGGTGGTGCGGGGGTGAAGGTGTGCCGGCCGGTGTCCGCGAGCGCCGTGGGGCGCCCGCGGGGCCGTGCCGTCAGCGCTCGGTGAGCAGCGACTCGACCGCCTGCTTGGGCCGCTCCAGCAGCGCCCGGGCGGCCCGCCCGGCCGCTTCCGGGTCGCCGGAGGCGATGGCCTCCATGAGGGCGTGGTGGTCGCCGTGGATGATGCGCGGCATGTCGTGGTCGCCCAGCGCGGTGACCAGCGCCTCGCGGACCGAGCCGGCGAACCAGGCGTAGGTCGCGGTCAGCGCGGTGTTGTGCGCGGCCTCCACGACGGCCCGGTGGAACTCGACGTCGTGGTCGGCGTACAGCTCGAGGTTTCCGGAGTCGGGCTGGCCCTCGGCGTCCTCGAACGCCGTCTGCGCGTCCAGCGCGGCGCGCATCCGCTCCAGGTCGGCGGGCTCGTGCCGCAGCGCCGCCAGCCGGGCGGCCTCGGCCTCCAGGGCGATGCGCAGCTCCAGGACGTCGCGTACTCCGGCGCGCTGCAGGCCGCGCATGATCTCGCCCGGGTCGGCCGTGGAGACCACGAAGGTGCCCTCGCCCTGCCGGGAGCGCAGCATGCCGGCGTGGACGAGCACGCGAACGGCCTCGCGGACGGTGTTGCGGCCCACCTGCAGCTGCTCGGCGAGGGCGTGCTCGGTCGGGATGCGCTCGCCGACCGCCCATTCGCCGGCGGTGACCTGGGTGCGCAGCTGTTCCACGACGGTGTCCACGAGGGACTGGCGTCCCGCCGCTCGCAGTGCCATTTCTCCTCCGGACGGTGAGGCCGATTCAACCGGTTGCCCAGTCATCCTACAACTGCGGCATCCGGCGTCCCGGGCTACCGTCGAAGGGTGACAGTCGACGGGATCCGCGCCTGGGTCCGATCCTCGCCCGGCACTCACATCTGGCTGCTGATCATCGGGATCACCAGCCTCGTCATCGCGTCGGCGAGCGAAGGACTGGAGAGCTTCCTCCTCCACCGCAGCAGCAGCAACATCCACGAGCTCAACAGGCACCCGCTGCAGTCGCTGCTCGTCAGCGGCTTCTGGATCGCGGACCCGTCCTCGTTCCTGCTCTACGCCGCCCTCTTCGAGCTGATCCACGCCAACGTGGAGCGCTGGCTCGGCACCCTGCGCTGGCTGGTGACGGTCGCCGTCGCGCACATCGCGGCGACGCTGATCAGCCAGGAGGTCCTGCTGATGGCGATCGAGAGCCACTCGGCGCCCCGCTCGATGAAGCACGTCGTCGACATAGGGGTCTCCTACGGGCTCGCCGGGGCGTCCGGCGTCCTGACCTACCGCGTGCCCCGGCCCTGGCGCTGGCCCTATCTGGTGGGGGCCGTGCTCTTCTTCGCCGTGCCGCTGACGACGGGCGGCACGTTCACCGACATCGGGCACGCGATCGCGCTGGCGCTGGGGCTCGCGTGCTGGCCGCTGACGCGCGGACTGCCGACGTGGGCCCCGGAGGAGGCCCGGATCCCGGTGCCGGTGACCGTCCCCGAGGCCGTCGGGCAGCGCCTCAGCGGTAGAGACGCTCCAGGACGACGGCGATGCCGTCCTCGTCGTGAGAACTCGTCACCTCGTCCGCCACGGCCTTGAGCTCGTCGTGCGCGTTGGCCATGGCCACGCCGTGCGCCGCCCAGCCGAACATCGGCACGTCGTTGGGCATGTCGCCGAAGGCGATCGTCTCGGCCGCCTTGATCCCCAGGCGGCGGGCCGCCAGCGACAGGCCCGTGGCCTTGCTCAGGCCCAGCGGCAGCAGCTCGACTATGCCGGAACCCGCCATCGTCACGCCCACCAGGCCGCCGGCGACCGTGCGCGCGACCTCCGCCAGGGCGTCGTCGTCGAGCTCCGGGTGCTGGAGGTAGAGCTTGTTCAGGGGCGCCGACCAGATCTCGCCCGGGTCCGTGATCGGCACCGCCGGCAGCGGCCCTTCCTGGACGCGGTAGCCGGGGCCGATCAGGACGTCGCCGTCCATGCCGTCACGGCTGGCGGCGAGGAACAGCGGGCCGACCTCGGCCTCGATCTTGGCGAGGGCGAGCCCGGCGAGCTGCCGGTCGAGCGTCACGGACGTCAGCAGTCTGTGCTCGCCCGCGTGGTAAACCTGCGCGCCCTGCCCGCAGACCGCCAGTCCCTGATAGTCCAGCGATTCCAGGATGTGCCGGGTCCAGGCGACGGTCCGCCCGGTGACGACGATGTGCGCGGCACCCGCCGCCGTGGCCAGCTTCAGGGCGGCGCGGGTGCGCTCCGAGACGGTGTCGTCGGAGCGCAGCAGCGTGCCGTCGAGATCGGTCGCGACGAGCCGGTAGGGCAGCGGGGAGCTGGGACTCACTTGGCGAGGGGCTCCAGCAGCTCACGGCCGCCCAGGTACGGGCGGAGCACCTCGGGCACCCGCACCGTGCCGTCGGCCTGCTGGTGGTTCTCCAGCAGCGCCACGATCGTGCGCGGCACCGCGCACAGCGTGCCGTTGAGGGTCGCCAGCGGCTTGACGTTCTTGCCCTCGCGCATGCGGACGGACAGGCGGCGGGCCTGGAACTCGTTGCAGTTGGAGGTGGAGGTGAGCTCGCGGTACTTGCCCTGGGTGGGGATCCACGCCTCGCAGTCGAACTTGCGGGAGGCGGAGGAGCCCAGGTCGCCCGTGGCGGTGTCGATGACCTGGAAGGGCAGCTCGAGGCTGGTCAGCCACTGCTTCTCCCACTCCAGCAGGCGCGCGTGCTCCGCGTCGGCGTCCTCCGGCGCGATGTAGGAGAACATCTCCACCTTGTCGAACTGGTGGACGCGGAAGATGCCGCGGGTGTCCTTGCCGTACGTACCGGCCTCGCGGCGGAAGCACGGGGAGAAGCCCGCATAGCGCAGCGGCAGCTGGTCCGCCTCGATGATCTCGTCCATGTGGTACGCGGCGAGCGGGACCTCGGACGTGCCGACGAGGTAGAGGTCGTCGTTGTCGAGGTGGTAGACGTCCTGCGCGGCCTGGCCGAGGAAGCCGGTGCCCTCCATGGCGCGCGGCTTGACCAGCGCGGGGGTGAGCATCGGGGTGAAGCCGGCGGCGGTGGCCTGGGCGATGGCGGCGTTGACGAGGGCGAGCTCCAGCAGCGCGCCGATACCCGTCAGGTAGTAGAAGCGCGAGCCGGAGACCTTGGCGCCGCGCTCGACGTCGATCGCGCCGAGGGTCTGGCCGAGCTCGAGGTGGTCCTTGGGCTCGAAGCCCTCCGCGGCGAAGTCGCGCGGGGTGCCCACGGTCTCCAGGACGACGAAGTCGTCCTCGCCGCCGCGCGGCACGTCGGGGTGGACGAGGTTGCCGATCCGCAACAGCAGGCGCTGGGCCTCCTCGGCGGCCTCGTCCTGCTCGGCGTCGGCGGCCTTGACGGCGGCGGACAGCTCGCCGGCCTTCTTCAGCAGCGCGGCCTTCTCGTCGCCGGTGGCCTTGGGGATGAGCTTGCCGAGCGTCTTCTGCTCGGAGCGGAGCTCGTCGAAGCGGACGCTGGACGACCTGCGCCGCTCATCGGCGGAGAGCAGTGCGTCGACGACGTCGACGTCCTCTCCACGGGCGCGCTGGGACGCGCGCACACGGTCGGGGTCCTCACGGAGCAGGCGAAGGTCAATCACCCCTCCAGGCTACCGTCGTGCACTGCCGTTGCTCGACGCGATATTCCTTTACGTGGCGATTTGCCCCGCTCTGGGGCTGCCGAAAAGGCGGCGCGACGTCAGGGCCGGCGCGTACCGGAATTTCCGGAAAACCAGAACAAGGGGGACACGGGAGGCGGAAAGAGCCCGTGTTCGTCGGCGATCATCCTTGTGGAGGGCGGGAGTTGAAGGCGCTCGTTGTCCACAGGAATCAATCGTTCCGGTTCTTTGTCCACAGGGTGTGCGCGAAATCTGTGGATGCCGGAATCCCGGCTTCCGCCTCTTCTGTCATTCGTCAGAGTTTCTCCCGGCAAACATCGCCCGGACACTCTTTGGGGTGGGATTCACTCCCCCTAATGGGTTGTTCGAGGCTTTTCGGTAGACGGGCAGGGCAGGGGACCGCAGGCGCGGGCCTGTGGACGGTTTCCGGGGCGGGCGGGAGCGATATGTCGACCTTGACCGTTTCGCCGTACTTCTCGACAGCTCAATGTGTCGACTTATCCCCAGGTCGAGAGCTGCCTGTGGATAACTCTGTGGGTAAGTTCACGCGGCCCGTTTCCCGGGTCCGCCTCCACAGGCCTCCACAGGCCTCCGCACGGGCCCCTCGCCAGGGGCGTTCCTCAGGCCCGGCCGTCCTGGCAGCGCGCCAGCCAGTCCGCCGCCGCCACGAAGTCGCCGTCCGACGTCCCCGGCCGCACCACGCCCGGGACACCCGACCGGTCGTCCGGGTCAACACCCGCACGCGGATACGAACCCAGGAACCGCACCTTCGCGCAGGTCCGCTTGAGCCCCATCAGCGCCTCGCCCACCCGGCGGTCGGTGATGTGCCCCTCGCAGTCGACGGAGAAGCAGTAGCGCCCCATGCCCTCGCCCGTCGGCCGCGACTCGATCCTCATGAGGTTGACGCCCCGGATCGCGAACTCCTGCAAGTACTCCAGCAGGGCGCCCGGGTGGTCGTCGCGCTGCCACATCACCAGGGACGTCCGGTCCGCGCCCGTACGGGCCGCCGGCCGCGCCGGCCGGCCGGCCAGGACGAAGCGGGTCTGCGCGTTCTGCGCGTCGTGGATGTCGGTGACCAGCGGCTGCAGTCCGTACGTCGCCGCCGCGAACTCGCCCGCGAACGCGGCGTCGTAGCGGCCCTCGCGCACCAGTCGCGCACCGTCGGCGTTCGACGCCGACGACTCCCACACCGCGTCCGGCAGGTTCGCCGCGAGCCAGTTGCGCACCTGCGGCTGGGCGACCGGGTGCCCGGTCACCGTCTTGACGTCCTCCATCCGCGTGCCCGGCCGCACGAGCAGCGCGAAGGCGATCGGCAGCAGCACCTCGCGGTAGATCATCAACGGCTCGCCGGTGGCCAGTTCGTCGAGCGTCGCCGTGACGCCGCCCTCCACGGAGTTCTCGATCGGCACGAGCGCCGCGGCGGCTTCCCCGCCGCGCACGGCGTCGAGGGCGGCCGGTACGGAGACCATGGGAACGAGCTCGCGGGTGGCCGCCTCCGGGAGCGTCCGCAGGGCGGCCTCGGTGAACGTGCCCTCGGGGCCGAGGTAGGTGTAGCGGCTGGCCGACGACATCACGCGCGTTCCTCCGGATCGATCACCATGGGCTTCGCCACCCTACCCATGGTGATGCGCAGGTGTTCGCGGATGCGTTCCCCGGCGACGGGTCGCTGGAGGGCCTACCCCTCCAGCAACTTCTGCCCCACGTACTCGCCTTCCGCGCATCCGCCCGGTACCGCGAACAGGCCGCTGGCCTCGTGGCGCAGGAAGCGGGACAGGCCGTCGCCGCGGTCGAGCTTGCGCTGGACCGGGACGAAGCCGTTCATCGGGTCGGCCTGCCAGGCGATGAACAGCAGGCCCGCGTCCGGGGCGCCGTCGTCGCGGAAGCCGTCGTGGTAGGAGAAGGCGCGCCGCAGCATCGCCGCCCCGCGGTTGCTCGCGGGCGAGGCGACGCGCACGTGCGCGTCGCCCGCGATCGCCAGGGCGCCGTCGGGGCCGATCTTCTCGAGGTCCGCCCGGGTCTTCTCCGTACCGCCGGACAGCGGTGAGCCGTCCGACTTCCGGCGCCCGATGACCTTCTCCTGCTGGGCGACCGTCAGGTTGTCCCAGCTGTCGAGCAGCATCCGGATGCGCCGGAAGACGACGTACGAGCCGCCCGCCATCCACGCGTCGGCGCCGGTGCGGTCGTCGGGGACGAAGATGCGCTGGTTGAAGTTTCCGTCCGACGGCTTGGGGTTGTTCGTGCCGTCGATCTGGCCCATCAGATTGCGGCCGGTCATCGGCTGGTCCGTGGCGCCCGGCGTGCGGTTGAAGCCGTTCATCTGCCAGCGCAGCCGGGCCGTTCCCGCCGCCTGCTTCTGCAGCAGCCGCAGCGCGTTGAAGGCGACGAGCGCGTCGTCGGCGCCGATCTGCACCCACAGGTCGCCCTCGCTGCGCTTGGCGTCGAGCGCGTCGGCGCTGAAGGCGGGCAGCGGCTCGAGCGCGGCGGGCCGCTTGGCCACGAGCCCGGTCCGGTCGAAGAAGGTGCGGCCGAAGCCGAAGGTGACCGTCAGGGACGACGGCCCCGCGTCCAGCGCGATGCCCAGGTCGCCGCCCTGGGGCGTGGCGCCCGCCGCCATGGCCGCCGCCGTCTCCGACCAGCGGCGCATCAGGGCCGCCGCTGCCTTCCGGTCGGCGCCGGGCGCGAGGTCGAAGGCGACGAGATGGCCGTGCGCCTGCGAGGGCTGGATGATGCCCGCCTGATGGGCCCCGTGGAACGGCACGACGGCCGCGCCGACGGAGGAGAGGGGCTCGGGTTTGCCGCCCACGGCCGAGGCGCCGGCCGCGCCGGCGACGCCGCCCACGACGAGCGCGGCCGCGCCGGCGGCACCGGCGGTGCCCAGCAGCCGTCGTCTGGAGACGGTGGTGACGCCCTCGGGGGCGGAAGCGGTGCCGGCCTTCTCGGCGGGCTCGGTGTCAGTCTTGTCAGCCATCAATTGATCTTCACGTTTTCGATCTCGGTGACCTGGTCGATGTCCGAGGTCCGTACGGTCAGGGACAGCTGCCAGTCGCCTGCCATGGGCACCTGGAAACCGGTGGCCTGCCAATGGCCGGCGGACTGACGCTCCAGCGCGGCCCGCAGAGGACCGATCTGTTTGTTCTTCTCGGTCAAGGACAGTGTCAGCTCAGGTACGTCCACAGGGCGGCCGGAGGGGTCCGAGAGAGTGACGGAGAGGGTGTTGGCGCCCGTACGCGCCGGGTCGACGGTGACGCGGGCCGTGCCGCGCCCGTTCGTGCCGCCCGTGTCGTAGGCGATCCGCACCTCGGCCGGTCCGGCGGCCGGTGCGGCCGGGGCCCCGGCGCGCTTCTGCCCGGCCTCCGCGCGGCCGGGCTGGGTGCCGGTGAGCAGGGTGGTGACGGCCAGCAGGACGACGGCGATCGCCGCCTCGGCGAGGACGGAGCGCCGCAGTCCGCCGCGGTTGCCGTCCGCGTCGCGCTCCCGCCTGCCGGCGGCCTTGTCCAGCGCCGCCTGCTGGCGCGCGAGCTGGGCCGCCCGCACGGGATCCTTCGGGGCGGGCCTGCCGACGGGGCCCTTGGCCTTCTTCGCGGTCGCCGCCCCGCGGTCGGCCGTGCCCGGCGGCCGCCCGGTGGCGGCGGACCCGGCGATCCGGGCCGTCCACCGGCGCGAGAAGAAGGCGGCGCCCAGCATGGCGGCCACCAGGGCCACCTTGAGCAGCAGCCAGCGCCCGTACTCCGTGCCCGTCAGCGTGCTCCACGAGAGGCCGACCTGACGCCAGGACTGGTAGAGGCCGGTGACCACCAGCACGCACACCGACGCGAACGCCGTGCGCGAGAAGCGCTCCACCGCCGTCCGCGGCACGGTCCCGCCCGCGAAGAGCGAGGCCAGCAGCGCGGCCAGGCCGCCCAGCCAGAGGGCCGCGGCCAGCAGGTGGGCCACGTCGAGGGGCATGGCGAGCCAGGGCTGGATCCCGGCCGAGGCGTGCTCGGCCATCGCCCAGGTCGCGGCCAGCCCGGCCGCGACGACGAAGCCGCCGATCCCGAGCCCGTACGCGAGGTTGCGGCGCTCGCCCGGGGACGCATCGTGGTCCTCCCGGGCGTACGAACCGAACAGCACCGCCAGGAAGACGGCCGCCGCGCTCAGCAGGAGCAGCCGGGACAGCAGCGCCGCGCCCGGCTTGGTGGCCAGCGCGTCGCCGAGCAGCGTCAGGTCGGGCACGGCGCCCAGCCCCTTGCCGCTCGTATAGGCGCCCCGCAGCAGCAACAGCGCCACCGTCGAGACGAACAGCGCGACCCAGCCGGCCACCGCGACCCGCTGCACGGGCCGCGACGAGCGGCACACGCCCGCGAAGGCGCAGCCGCCCACGAGCAGGATGAAGCCCCCGTACGCCGCGTAGCGGCCGATGCCGTAGAAGGTGCCGACGGCCGGGTCGATCGCGGTGGCCGCCGACCGCACGGTCACCGTCGTCTTCGACGGCGCGCCGATCGAGAAGGTGAAGGCCCCGGCCACCGGGTGGCTGTCCGCCGAGACCGCCTGCCAGGCCACCGTGTAGGTGCCGTCGGCGATCCCGCCGCGCAGCGCGACCGCCGCCGTCTGCGACTTGCCGTCGACGTGCTCCGGCCTGCCCTCGTCGACGCGCTCGCCGCGCGGGTCCAGGACCCGCACCGAGTCGGCGCTGAGCAGCACCCCTTCGGAGAAGGTCAGCCGGACCTGCCGGGGCGCGGCGGGCACCACCGACCCGTCGGCGGGGTCGGTGGAGGTGAGCGCCGCGTGGGCCGACGCGGTGCCCGCGCCGAGGGTCAGCGAGCACAGCAGTGCGGCGAGCAGCGTGCCCAGCAGCGCCGCCAGTCGCCCGGCGGTCCGGGGCGGCCCGGTGAACGGGGTCTTCATCGCACGTCAGTCCTTGGGACGGTAGGTCGCGCTCTCGACGGGCACCTTGATCTTGATGGGTGCCGAGGTGGCGAAGTGCAGCGTGAACTCGACCTTCTCGCCGGTCTTCGGCTTGTGGCCGAGCTTGCCCAGCATCAGGTGGGTGCCGCCGCGCGTGAGCGCCAGCTTGCCCTTGGCGGGCACCTCCAGCTGCGGCGCGTGCTTCATCTGCGAGCCCTCGGTGGTGTGCAGGGTGACGTCCGGCGAGAGCGGGCTGGTGACCTTGGTCAGCCGGTCGGGCTCGCCGCCGTCGTTGGTGACGGTGAAGTAGGCGGCGGCCATGTCGGTCATCGCCGGCTGCGGCAGGTAGGCGCCGCTGACGGACAGCGCGGGCTTGCCGGGGGAGAGGGCGTTCTTCTCCGACTGGCAGCCGGTGGTCAGCAGCAGGCCGCCGGCGACGACGAGCGGCAGGACGGCGGCGGTGGCGACGGTGGTCTTCTTCATCTTCCTGGCGTTCATCTTCTGGGCGCGCATCACGGGTTCTCCCCCTTGACGATCTTCGGGAGATCCTTGGCGTACTGCTCGGACGTGGTGGACGTGGTGTAGATCCAGTGGCCGGCGTCGTCCTTCGGCGAGAAGCCGACGACCTCCGCGCCGTGGCTGACGGTGACGGAGCCGTCCTTCTCCTTCTTCGGCGGCTCGACGAGGATGCCGAGCGGCTTGGCGGCCGCCTGGATCGTGGCGAAGTCACCGGTCAGACCGACTATGTCCTGGCCGCCCTGGGCGTCCAGCCACTCGCGCATCCGCTTGGGGGTGTCGCGCTCGGGGTCGGTCGTGACGAAGACGACCTGGAGCTTGTCCTGCTCGGCCTTGGGCAGCTTCTTCTCGGCGGCCGCGACGTCGGAGACGACCGTCGAGCAGACGTCGGGGCAGTAGGTGTAGCCGAAGTAGAGCAGGACCGGCCGGCCCTTGGTCTCCTTGACCAGTTCGTAGGTCTTCTCGGAGGTGTCCTTCAGGACCAGGTCGGGCTTGGCCTTGGGGGAGTCCAGGACGATCGCCCCGGCCTTCGTGGGCTCGGCCGAGACGTCGGCCGCGGGCTTGTCGCCCGAGTCGCCCGAGCCGTCGCAGGCGGTCAGGGCGAGCGCGGAGGCCATGGCCAGGGCCGCGCCCAGGATCTTGGTGCGCATGGAGTGCTTCTTCTCCAGTGAGTGGGGTCGTTGCTGCCGGGCCGGCGGGCGTGCGGACGCCCGCCGGCCCGGCCTTACGGGCCTGCCGGAGCGGTACGGCCTCAGGCCGCGGAGCGGCGGCGGCCGACGACCACGCCGAACGCCGCACCGGCCACGCCGAGGACGATGCCGACGACGCCGAGGACGCGCGCGGTGGTGTCGGAGCCCGTGGACTCCGTCTTCTCGGCGGCCGCCTCGGCCTTGGCGTCCTTGCCGTCCGTCTTGCCGTCCGTCTTGCCGGCCGGAGCGGCCGGGCCGGTGGAGCCCTTGGCGACGAGCTTGAGGACCGGGGCCGGGTGCTCGGCCTCGTGACCGCCCGGCGTGGAGGCGTCGATCCAGCGGACGACGTCGTCGTCGGAGTAGGTCTGCAGGGCCTTGAAGACCAGCTCGTCGGCGTCGGTGGGCAGCTTGCCGACCGACAGCGGGAACTGCTGGAACTGCCCCGGCTCGATCTTGCCGCCGGTCCAGGTGACCTTGCTGACGGCCTCGTTGATCTCCTTGCCGTGCATCTGCACCGGCTTGTCGAGCTTGGTCTTCTCGACCTTGACCTCCCAGCCCGGCACCGCCTGCGGCATCACGGAGACCAGCGGGTGCTTGGGGTCGAGGCTGAGCTCGAGCTTCACGGTCGAGGCGTTGTCCTTCTCGTTCGGCACCTTGATGTTGATGGTGCTGTAGCCGCCCTTCTCGGCGGTGCCGGGCTGCACGCTCACGTGCGCGAAGGCGGGGCCGGCGAGCAGCAGCAGGCTGCCGGCGGCGATGCCGCCGACAAGAGAGGTGCGAACGGCACGAAGACGCGATGCGGTCATGGGAAAACGCTCCACAGGCAGGAGGGAAGGAAGGGGATGGCGCGCGTGCGGCGGCAGCGCGACCGTCCTCCCGCCGTAAGCCGTGAAGCAGTGGGGAGTACGTCGCGTGTCAGGCCGCGAGGGCGAAGCGCGGCGGACCCCGCCTGATCACCAGATGCCGCAGCTCCGGCTCCCGTGCCGGGCGCTCGTCCTGCCCGTACGCCGGGTGCGCGGCCGCGACGGGCGGCTGAACCGCCGGTACGCCGACGAGCACCAGCACGGCCCGCAGCGCACGGACCAGCGCGGCCTCCGCGGCTCCGCGGGCCGACCGCGCCGACAGCCGCACCGCACGCCACAGCGCGGCCTCGCCGCGCCGCAGCAGCCAGCCCAGGACCAGCGCGGCCAGCAGGTGGCCGAGCACCATGGGCAGCGAGGGCAGCAGCGTGTGCGCCAGCGAAGCCCGCACGGGGGCCGGGGCGCCCGCGGGCATGCCCATGGCCGCGGGGTGGACCGCCGGGTCGAAGCCGGCGTCGAGGACGATCCGGCGCGCCTGACCGACGGACATCGGGGCCTGGTTGCAGGTGAGCTGGGCGGCGAAGCGGATCAATCCGCCCTCGTGCGCGGTCTGTCGGCCGGCCGCTCCGGCGCCCGTGAGGTGCTGCCCGAGCCCGAAGAGCGTGTGCAGCGCGAGCTGTCCGACGGCCAGGAAGAGCGCGATCCCCGGCAGCGAGCGTTCCCGCCCGGCCAGCAGCACGGCCACCCCGAAGACGGCCGCGAACCCGGCCGCCAGCGTCCACGGCGGAACGCTCGCGCAGGACGCCAGCACGTGCCCGCCCGCGGACAGCAGGACACAGACCGCGGTGAACACCGCGGCCCGTATCAGTCGCAGATCGGCGCCGGCGCGCGCGACGGGGTGAGGCATGGCTGCGCCATCATCCCACCGGCCTTACCGATTCCCTACGGCAGGGGTGCGGCCCGCCGTGAATCGGTAAGCCCGACTTGTCACCTTGTCCCATACACGTCCTCACCCACAGGGCGCGTCGGCCGAATGAGCGGACTCACACGACCCGCAGGCTTACGGGGCGCCTACGGCGGCTATACGTATCGGTATGTCGAGCCGCAGCCAGGAGGCTGAGCATGAGCATTTGGTGGTCACTCCACTTGCGGCGCGAGGCCGCGAGCGTTCCGCTCGCCCGGCGGCTTCTGATCGGCGCCATGGAGACGGCCGGCGTCGATCCCGAGACCTCCTACGACCTGGCGGTCGCGCTCAGCGAGGCGTGCGCGAACGCGGTCGAGCACGGCGGTGACGCCTCCACCGGCTACCGCGTCACCGCGCTCATCGACGGGGACACCTGTCGCATCGAGGTCACCGATTCCGGACCCGGATTCGCCGAACGGCCCCGGCGGGCCCGCCGCTACCCGGCCCGCACGCTGCACCCCAGGACCCCGGCCCCCGTCCATGACGAACACGGCCGGGGTCTCTTCTTGATCGAGTCCCTCACCGACCACGTCCGCGTCCGCAACCGCCCGGGCCGCCAGGGCGCCGTGGTCAGCTTCGACAAGATCCTCAAGTGGAGAGAGGGCGGCCCGCCCGCGGCGGCGCTGCTCCGGGCGTCGTGAGTCGGTCCGGCTCATGCCCCACGCTGTGAGCTCGGTCTTGGAAAGCGCATGAATCGGCGGGCGGTCTTTCTGTGCCGGTTTCTGCGGTCGATCCGCACGTTCTCTCCGGCCTTCTCGGTCAGCTGCTTGTGCAGCTCCTTCTTGCGGGCCTCGAGCTTCTTGAGGAAGGCCGACCGTTTGCCGGTGCCCTTGCCGCAGGCAACGTCCACGAAGGCCGCCCGGTATCTGTCCATTCTCAGCGGCAAGGTATCCAGGGCGAGGGCCATCTCGACGTTCTCGTCCACGGAGGACCGACGGGCGACGTCACGGAGAATGCGCTCGGCGAGGTCAGGGCCACCCAGCAGTTCGTCGAGTGTGCAGAGCAGGGGTAGGAACTGCGGTGTCCGGGGGACGACGAGAAAGGCGTGGATGTCATCGCGCATGTACGCAGAGTCGAGGGCCAGGCCGAGAGCGGCGATGTCGGGTACGTTGCGTGTGCGGGCGTAACTCCGCAAAGCGTCGTGCGAGACGTGGCGGGACCCGCATGCACGCAAGGACGAAACGAGTAACGACGCGTGCCCTGTCGAGCGGTCGATGCTTCTCCAGAACAGCTTGTCCGCGTACGCTGACAGCCCACACTGGTCGAGCATGGTGATGAGCACCGCTACATCAGTGTGCGGACTGACATCCCCGGCAACGCCGAGAACGACATCCGCGCTGCTCTGTGAACCAGCATTCAGCGCCTTGATCAAGGCGCTGAAGTTCTCCATCGGCAGGAAGTGTGCTGCGTCGGAGAGAGCGGTAACGGCGAAGTGCCAGTCGCCAGCCGCGTGGAGGTCGCCTATCAGCCCCGCGATCCTGTCTACCGGCCATTCGCGGACGACCTGTGACAGCAGAGCTGCGGCGAGGTTCTGAAGGTTCTCGACGTGCAGGGCTGTGATCAGCTTGGCCACGTGCCTGGTTGTCCGGTTCTCCGTACTCAGCCACAGTACGCAATCGGCGTTGTCCGGCCGACCACTGCGGCGCAGTGCGTCGACGAGGTCGATGACGTCCTTGGCGGACCGATGCGCCGCAGCACCGGACTGGAGCCGCTCGGCAAGGTGGCCGAAGCCCCAGGACTCGAGTTCGTGGATCAGATCGGCGAGCTCCCATACGGAGCGCTCGCGGGCACAGACGGGAAGGGCTTGCTCGGTGAGACCGAGCAGGCCCAGATAGTCCAGTTCCCGGAGCATGTCCATGACGTAGCTGAGGGGCTTGAAGGTTATCGCGGGACCGAGGACGGCAGTGATGAGGTCGTCCTGATCATGTGGGTGAAGGACCGAGGCGATGACGGCGATTTCCTTCGGCGGGTGGATCTCCAGCGCCGTCTGGATCACTGCGGCCGCGGCGGGAATCAGTTCGACCCGGGCGAACTCGGCGATTAACAACGCCGTGTCGTATACGGACCGAAAGGCCACCATGGCGGGTAATGCCGCTTCGGCATGTCGGTGCTGACGGGCGGCGTAGAGGGCTTCGATGAGTGCTGCCGCCTCTGTCACGGGGCGTACCTGGGCAGCGGCCTTCACTAACTCAGTCGCCATGGGGATCCGGACCGGTGTGTTCAGGCGTCCAACCAGCTCGATCAGCTGTGGCACCGAAGCCATACGGTCCGCCGACTCGAGAGCATCCACCAGAGAGTCCCGGGTGATTGACGCGTCGAGCTGCTCTTCCACGGAGTCGAGCTCGGCCTCTAGCTCCTCGCAGCGTTTCTCTGCCGTATGTGCCGCCAGCTTTGCGGTGCTGAGAGCCTCGCGCAGCTCGCCGACCTGGTGTCGAAGTTGGTCCCGCTGCTCCTGCAGGTCCTCGTACTTGTCCTGCCATACGGCCAGGGTCGACTCGTAGACGAGGCGCCCTTCTTCCCGCTCACGCTCCAGTTGGTCCAGCCGCTCTTGCAGACCAGTCAATTGGCGTTGCCGGTCCTGTAGGGCATCCGCCAGCACCGTCTGGCGATGTTCCGCGCTGCGGACGTCCTGGTTGGCCCTCGCCAGCTGATCCTGCAGCTTCTGAAGCGTGTGGGCGCGAGAACCAGGGGACGACGCCCTTCGCCATAGCTCCTGGAGCAGTTGCTCGACCTCCACGGTGACCGGCTTCTCCTGCCTGTTCCGGTCCTCTATGAGGCCTTCGATGAAGTCCCATGACGGCACACGCGTGCCGTTGAGATAACGGGAGACCGTACCGGCGTCGAGATGTCGCTGAGATGCGTAACGTCGGACGCTGATGCCCAGACCAGTGAACAGTTCCCGCAGATTCTCCGCCAGCGCTCGTTTTTCGGCGGACAGTCCGTCCCCAAGCGGAGCCAGCACCCCAGCTGTGCCGTCCTTCACCACACTCGCTCCTCGCAAGTCCCAGCGCAGTACCGCCTTCGGCCCGCTCGACCCACTATGGCCGCTGATGACCGTCTGCGATGCCCATGCAGGTGTTGCCGTGAAAAATGGCGACGCAGGCGGCTCTCCCCCGCCTGTTGCAGCCGGCGATGCCCTTTGCCGCTAGAGGTGGAAGCGCTGTGCCATCTTCCGCAACACGTGGGGCCTGCCCGACGGTGAACGGGCCTCTTCCCTGAGGCACGTTCATCGCTGTGAGGAGACACCATCAACAACGCAGACGAAACGAAGAATGTGCTGGAGCAGACGGCACCTGCCCGTCGGCCGAAGTGGCGACGGCGCTGCCGCCAGGTAGGCCGACGAGTCGGGTACGGCGCTGCCGGAGCTTTGGGCTCGCTCCTTGTCACCCTGGTCGCCGACTGGGCCCTGCATCGCTGAGACGCGCCCGAATGGGCGATCCGTCGATCGTCCTCACTCGGCCACTGGGGGAGCACCGCCGAGAACTGCCGTGCCGTCGATCAGCTGATCTCCAGAGGCACCTGGTGCACCTCGTCGACCGGGTGCCCGGCCCGCTCGTGGATGCGCTTGACCGCATCCGCCGAGGGCGCCTCGGAGAGGCAGTAGACGGTCCCCGACTTCGGGTCCGCCCACGCGCGCTCGAAGTGCACGCCTTCCTCGCGCTCTATCGCCAGGTCGGCGCGGTGCGCGCTGGTCAGCTGGTCCTTGGTGATGCCCTGCATGCCGTGATGGACGTCCATGAACTTCGTCATGGCCCGGCACCTCCCTCGTCGGTGATGCCCCTGAGACCATCATGCGCCCGCGACCGCCGCGACGCCGTTCCGCGCGCACGGCCCCGCGGCCCGCCGTGTGCGGGCCGCGGGGCCGTCCGTGCGCGGAAGGGGGGATCAGCCCTTCATCCGGGCCATCCACGCCTCGACGTCCGAGGACGTCCGCGGCAGGCCGTCCGAGAGGTTCCGGTTGCCGTCCTCGGTGACCAGGATGTCGTCCTCGATCCGCACGCCGATGCCGCGGTACTCCTGCGGCACGGTCGTGTCGTCGGCCTGGAAGTACAGGCCGGGCTCGACGGTCAGGACCATGCCGGGCTCCAGGACGCCCGCGACGTAGGTCTCCGTGCGGGCGACCGCGCAGTCGTGGACGTCCAGGCCGAGCATGTGGCCGGTGCCGTGCAGGGTCCAGCGGCGCTGCAGACCGAGCTCCAGGACGCGCTCGACCGGGCCCTCGACCAGGCCCCACTCCACGAGCCGCTCGGCGAGGACCCGCTGCGCGGCGTCGTGGAAGTCGCGGTACTTGGCACCCGGCTTGACCGCCGCGATGCCGGCCTCCTGGGCGTCGTACACCGCGTCGTAGATCTTGCGCTGCAGCTCGGTGTACGTGCCGTTGATCGGCAGCGTGCGGGTCACGTCGGCGGTGTAGAGGGTGTGGGTCTCCACGCCGGCGTCGAGCAGCAGCAGCTCGCCGGAGCGGACCGGGCCGTCGTTGCGCACCCAGTGCAGGGTGGTGGCGTGCGGGCCGGCGGCGCAGATGGAGCCGTAGCCTATGTCGTTGCCCTCGACGCGGGCGCGCAGGAAGAACGTTCCTTCGATGTAGCGCTCGCTGGTGGCCTCGGCCTTGTCGAGGATCTTCACGACGTCCTCGAAGCCGCGGACGGTGGAGTCGACGGCCTTCTGCAGCTCGCCGATCTCGAAGGCGTCCTTCACCAGGCGCTGCTCGCTGATGAAGACGCGCAGCTCCTCGTCGCGCTCGGCGGTGACCTTGTCGGTCAGGGCCGCCTCGATGCCGGCGTCGTGGCCGCGCACGCCCCGGACCGGGCCGGTGGCCTCGCGCAGGGCGTCGGCCAGCTCGCGGACGTCCTTGGCGGGCAGGCCCAGCAGCCGCTCGGCCTCGGTCAGGCTGTGGCGGCGGCCGACCCAGAGCTCGCCCTGGCCGTCCAGCCAGAACTCGCCGTTCTCCCGGTCGGAGCGCGGCAGGAGGTAGATCGTCGCCTCGTGGGCGCCGGCACCGGCGGGCTCGAGCACCAGGACGCCGTCCTGGGTCTGGTCGCCGGTGAGGTAGACGTACTCCGTCGAGGGGCGGAAGGCGTACTCGGTGTCGTTCGAGCGGGTCTTCAGGTTGCCCGCCGGGATCACCAGGCGCTCCCCGGGGAACCGGGCCGAGAGCTCGGCGCGGCGGCGGGCGGTCTCGGCGGCCTGGGCTATCGGGCGCAGGTCGTGCAGTTCGGTGTCGGCCCAGCCGGACTTCATGTTCTCGGCGAGCTCGTCGGAGACGGCCGGGTAGAGACCGTTCTTCCGCTGCTTGATGGGCTCGTCACCTTCGGGGTTCTCGGGTGCGGGCTGCTGCTCGGTCACTGCGTTTCCTCCTCGAACGGGGCCGCTTTCCATCGTATGTGTGGGGGAAAGTGCCGGAGAAGGCTGTGACCGAACAGTCAGCGGCGGACCTGCGGGCATATGGAATGACCGCAGGTGGCGGGCCGGCCGGGCGGCGGCGCTCAGAAGGTCATTCGAAGTGGGCCACGAGGAGGATCACGTCCTCGCCACCCTCCGGAAGGCTGCCGTCCGGCAGCACCGTCCGCAGGACGTGGTCCGCGATGGCCTCCGGGTCGCGCCGGGCCGACCGGGGCACGCCCGCCGCGGCCGAGTGCAGCCGGGAGTAGGCCCGGTCCATGCTGTCGCCGCTGCGGTGCAGCAGTCCGTCGCTGTAGAAGAGGAGCGTTTCTCCGGGTGCCGGTTCGATCTCCACGCTGGGCGCCTCCCAGCACGCCAGCATCCCCAGCGGCGCGGAGAGCGAGGTCTCCACGTACGCGACCCGGTCCGCCCCGATGATCAGTGGTGAGCAGTGCCCGGCCCCGGCGACGACGACCTTGCGCTCGGCCGGCTCGCAGTAGGCGAAGAGGGCGGTCGCGGCGCGGGCGGGCTCGGTCACCCTGAGCAGCAGCTCGAGGTCGGAGAGCACGGCGACCGGATCCTCGCCCTCCATGACGGCGTACGCGCGCAAGGAGGCCCGCAGCCGGCCCATCGCGGCGAGCGCACCGGGCCCGGAACCAGTGATTCCGCCGATGGCGAGGCCGAGCGCCCCCTCGGGGAGCGCGAGGGCGTCGTACCAGTCGCCGCCGCCCTGCGGCCCGACGCGGTGCCGGACGGCGAGGCGGACGCCGGGAACGCGCGGCAGCCGGCTGGGCAGCAGCTCCTCGCGCAGGGTGGCGAGGGTCTCGCGGGCGTGGGTCAGCTCCAGCAGGCGGGCGAGGTGCTCGGTGGCGTAACCGCAGTACAGGCCGGCCAGATGGCGCTGGCGCTCGGTGGGCTCGGCGGGCTCGTCGTACAGCCAGACGGCCGCGCCGATCCGCCCGGCGGCGGGCGGATCGCCGTGGTCCGTGGCCGGGCAGGCCGGCGACTCCAGCGGGACGGCATAGCTGGCGGCGTAGCCCAGGCGGGCCGCGACCCCGCGGTGGCGGGGGTCGAGGCCGTGCTCGCCGGGGATGTCGGGGTGCGCCGTGCCGGAGCGGTCGCCGGCGGGCGGGAGGTCGTCGAGCAGCCGGACGTACGGGCTGTGGGCCGCGGCGTCGCCCTCGTGCGGGATCGTCTCGATGTGGCCGAGGTCGGCGGGGCCGAGGCCGAGGCCGACGGTGACGGGCTGCCCGGGGCCGCCGTCGGGGCCGTCGGCGGGCCGCAGGGTGACGAGGCCGCGCCCGGCGCCCACGAGCGAGGCGCCGGCCCGCAGCACCTCGCGCAGGGCGTCGTCGAGCCGTGCGGTCCGGGCGAGCCGCTCGGTCAGTTCCTGGAGCGTGGTGAGGTCGGAGACCCAGCCCGCGAGGCGGTCCTGCACCAGGGCGCCCGGCGAGGGGGCCGAGGGGCCGGGTGGGTCGGACGGGGCTGACGGCGCTGCCGGGGAGGGGGGAGCGGGAACTGCGGGGGCGGAAGTGTGCGCGGGGGCGGGGACCGGTGGGCTGATTCCGGCCACTTTCGGCAGGTGGGGGGCGTTCATGGCCGTCGGTTCCGGCCGGGCCGGGGGCGGCCGCCGTCCGGGCGCGTCGGGGACCCGGCCCGCGGCGCTCCGCCGCAACCGCCTGACCAGCTCCTTGGCCTGGGCTTTCTGCGCAATAGCATCGCAAACCCCCTGTCGTGTTGCGCGCTATCAGTGCTCCACATGTACACGCCCGGGCAAGGGAATGTCCAGCATTGGACCAGTGGGATTGGTGGTGTCTGGTGAGGTTCCATACCGCCTGGAAGTTTGGCCGGAAAGAAGTGCCGTGGGCCGCGTTTTGCTGTCGACTGGCGTCGCTCCAACAACGCGTCACATCCACCACGGTGGGTACGTACTCGGAGAAGGGCAGCGGCAGTTGGGGCCGCCCCGCAACCCGGCGGCGGGCCCGAGCGTCTTATCGGTCGACGGCCACGCCCATCCCCGAGCGGCGTGGGGCAACCCATGCCGCAGGCGAGGGGCGCACCGGCTCAGCACGAAGCGCCATGCGCGCGCCACCCCCCGCCAGGTTTCACGCTCGGCCCGTGGCGTGATGCGCTGCGTCGTACGCGCAGCGACTCGTGATCCACCTGGTGTGCCGGTCCGAGGGGCGACGGCGCGTTGAGTACCGCGCCGAGCAGTGCCCGTAGTGCCATGTAGTCCCCGCACTCCCAGGGGCTATGCGTAGTCCGTGCAGTCCATGCAGTTCCCGCAGTCCATGCGGTCCATGCAGTTCCTGCCAACGTGTTCATGTATGTGCAAGACGGTCCCTGCCCGAAGGCAGGGACCCACCTTCGGCGTTCACGGAAAGGAACGAGCGCTCATGCGCGAGATCCTCGGAAGGCGACGCAAGCTCTCCCTCCGGCGGGCCGGCCGGTCCGCGGTGCTCACCGCGGCCCTGACCTACGCCACGGAGTGGCAGTGGCCCGTACTCCCCGGTGTGGGGCTGCGGCCCGGCATCGGCCGCGTACGCGAATGCGGCTGCCCCGACCCCGATTGCGTGGTCCCCGGCGCCCACCCCTTCGACCCGGGGCTGCTGGCCGCGACCACCGATGCCCGGATGGTCCGCTGGTGGTGGACCAATCGGCCCGAGGCGCCCGTCGTGCTCGCCACCGGTGGCCGGGCGCCCTGCGCCGTGAGCCTGCCGGCGGTCGCCGGGGCCCGGGCGCTGGCCGCCTTCGACCGTGCGGGCGTACGGCTCGGCCCGGTGGTGGCCACCCCCACCCGCTGGTCCCTGCTGGTGGCCCCCTATTCGCTCGAGGTCCTCGGCGAACTGCTGAACAACCAGGACTGGGTGCCCGGCTCGCTGCGCTTCCACGGCGAGGGCGGCTACGCGGTGCTGCCGCCCTCGCCCACGGGCGCCGGGCGGGTGCGCTGGGAGCGGGCGCCGAGGCCGGCGGGCGCCGCGTCCGGCCGCGGTGGAAGGGCGGCGTCCGGCCGCCGTGTGGACGGCCTGGCCCGGCCCTGGCTGCCGGACGTGGCCTCGGTCGTCGACGTCCTGGTGGAGCAGAGCGTACGGAGCACGGGCGCGCCCGGCGGCGGCAGCAGCCGGTTGACGTACTGACGCGCCGGACCGCCGCGGCGACGGGTGTGGTGGGAGCGCGTACGGACGGGAGACGCACGCGCTCTCACTCGTAAGGGTGTAAGCCGCCGAAAGAACTGCAGGAAACGGCCGTGCGAGGTCCTGAAGAACGCGGTCGTGCCCCTATGTTCGGGACCAGTGGCTGTGGCGGGCGCCGGGACATAGGGCGCCGCCGGCCCGGCGGGCGTGCGTCCGAATCCGTCCCCGCGATCAATTCCGGTCCGTCCCCGCGATCGAGCGAGTCAGCTTCCGCGGCGAATTGCAGGTGGTCCCATGGTGCGTGCGTCCCGTGTGCCCGTCGCGTCTTCGCGACGTGCGACGAATTTCCGGATGATCGCGCTGGCCGGCGCGGTGGCTGTCGCCGTCGTGCTGCCGCTGGCGGTCGCCACGGCGGGCCCGGTGAGTCTGAGCGGACGGGAAAAGCCACGGCAGAAGGCGGATACGGGAAAGGGCCGGAGCACGGCCGGGGATCTGCTGCGGCCGGCCGGATTCCGCGGCACGGGAAGCGCGGGCGCTCCGCTCGGCCCGGACGGCGACCACACCGGCCCCGGTGACCTCCTGGGCCTCGGCGGCTCTCATGACCCCCACGACCCCTACGGTCCCTACGGGGCCGGCCCGGACGACCCGGACCGCGGCTCGGCCCGGTGCGGCCCCGAACTGGCCTCCCCCGAAGGCGTGGAGGCCCAGACGTGCGTCCTGGAGCAGTCGCGGGAGACCTGGGCCCGTACGTACTACCGCAACGCCACGGGCGCGCCGCTGACGGGCGTCCTGACGCTCATGGCCCCCGCCGGGCGGACCGTGCAGGTGCAGTGCCGGATGGCCGCAACCGACGATCCGGACATGTGCGAGACGCCGCACGAGAAGACCCTGCGCGGACATGGCTCGTATGCGGCGGTGGCGGAGATCGCCTCGACCGAGGGGAAGCTGCTGCTCCGCTCCGGCAGCAACTCACCGGAGCCGGAGGAGGGTTAGCCCCGCGCCCGCGCGGGCGCCCCTGAAGGGGGCGCCCAGGACGTCGTGCGCGCGGGCCCAGGAGCCGCCTGCGGGGCGTCCGGGGCGGCTTGGGGAGACCGGGGCCGCCTGCGGGCGGTGCGGGCCTTCGCGGAGCTCCTGCGGGGTCGTGTGCGCTGTTCCGCGGCTTCCCCGGGGGTTCCCGGCGGGCTCTGCGCGGGGCGTCCGTAGGGGATGTCCGGGAGCGGCTTTCGCCCGTGTGGCCCGCGCGTGCGGCCGAGAGGGCCGATCACTGTGTCCGGGCATGGAAACGCCCGGTCGCTGGCGACGGGGGATGCACCAGCGACCGGGCTTCTAGAACCGTAACAAGAGATCCGTGGTTCGCAAATTCGATCGCGGATTTCCGGACGCGGATTTCCGGCCTGAGAGCGGGAGTTGTGACAGGAGTCACGTAGTTTGACCCGCCATTTACCCGCATTTACCGGCGACGACCGCCGGAATCATGCATTCCGCCGGGCTGTGGCGGCGCGGCTGATTCCTGGCGGTTGTCCGAATGGATTTACGGATCAGTTCAGGGTGACCTGACGGCTGGTGAGACCGCCGCGGGCGCGGCGCTCCTCCGCCGTCAGCGGGCTGTCGTCCGTGAGCGCGGCGGCGAGCCGCTCGGCGAAGGCCGCGGCGGGCTTCTCCACGTCCTCGGCGCCCATGCCGCTCGGCAGGTCCCACACCGGCACGGTCAGGCCGTGCGCGCGGAACGAGCCGACCAGGCGGGTGCCCTCGCCGAGCGACGTGCCGCCCGTGGCGTGCAGCCGCGCGAGCGCGTCCAGGAGCTGCTCCTCCGGGTGCGTCATGACCCAGCGCAGGTGGTTCTTGTCCGGGGTCTCGCACCAGTACGCGGCATCGAGGCCCGCCAGCCGGACGGTCGGGATGGCGGCGGCGTTCGCCCGCTCCAGCGAGGCGGCGACCTCACCGGTGGCGTTCTCGGCGTTCTCGATCCAGAACTCGAAGCCCGTGTGGACGACCGGCTCGAACGGGCTGTCCAGGTCCAGCAGGTCCTGCAGGCGCGGTCCTTCGGCGCCGATGCGCTCCGCGGTGACCGGGGTGCCGGGCTCGGCGGCCAGGGCGCGCTGCAGGGTGTCGGCGAGGTCGCGGCTGAGGTCGCCGGTGGGGGTGTCGTTCTGCAGGCCCAGCAGCACGGCACCGCTGTCGCGGCGCAGCGCGGGCCAGGCCATCGGCAGCACGGTCGCCAGCGTCACGGAGGGCACGCCCTCGGGCAGCCCGCCCTTGAGCTTGAGCTCCACGGTCGCGGCGGGCACCAGCTCGCGCAGGGCGACCCAGTCGGCCTCGCCGGGCAGGCCCTCGAAGGGGCGGTGCACCAGCTCGGCCACCGCGTGCGAGGCGGCGCGCCCGTGGCAGGCCTTGTAGCGCCTGCCCGAGCCGCAGGGGCAGGGCTCGCGGGCGCCGACGACAGGGATCGGCGCGTCGCCGGCCTGCGGCGTGGCGGCCTTGGTCTGGGGGCGGCGCTTCTTGGCCATGGTGTGCGTGTCTCCCGATCGTTGCGTCCGGCCCGGTGCCCGGTACCCCGGGGTGAACCCGTGGGGGTGCTCGTGTGCCGAACGGCATTGCTGCGTTGACGGCGCGAGCCTAGCGCCCGGTGTGTCGGCACAGCCGGGCACGCGCGGGAAGGGGCGCCGAGGGCACGCGGACGGCAGGCGACGGTGCGTACGCCTGGGTGGTGGTGGCGGTGGCCGGCTCGGGTGAGGGGTGCGGGCGCGGGGCCCGACGGCCTGCGGCCGGCCGGTCCGGGCCCGTGACCGTTTCTCTGCGTGCCGCCTGTTATGCGGTGTGGCAGGGGGTGCTGGAGCGCGGTGGGCAATCTACGCGCGTCATCACGCCAGCTCGTCGAGGTCGGAGAAGGACAGGACGGGGTCGGGGTCCATGCGCGTGGCGAAGCCGGCGCGTACGGAGAGCGCCGCCCATACGGTCACCTCGCCGAGGGAGTCCCGGACGCCCCAGTCCTGGGAGAGCGCGCTGATGATGTTCAGTCCGCGGCCGCCGCGCGCGGTGACCGATGGAGTGGCCGGAAAGGGCCGGGTGGGTCCGCCGCCGTCGGTGACCTCGACGGTGAGGCTGCCGCGTCCGTCGACCCGCCAGGCGGCGAGGATGCCGCCGTGCCCCTCGCGGCCTCTTGTGCCGTTCTCCCGGCTCAGCGGGCGACCGTGTCGGTACGCGTTGCTGAGCAGCTCCGAAAGGATCAGTACCGCGTCGTCGATGACCGATTCCGGTACCCCGCTGGTGCGCAAGTCCTTGCGCATCCGGTGTCTCGCTTCACCCACACCGGCTGGACCATGGGGTACGGCCATGATCGACGACGTGGGCACCTCCTGTGCCACCACCAACGCCACCCCCGAGACCTCCTTTGCCCCACGTCAGGGGATGGATGCCCCAATGGACTGGACCGGAAACCGGCCAACCTCGACGCGGTGGGGCACTCACGACGCTCGAATACGCACCGAACGCGCCGGTGCACTCCATGTAATGGCCGCTACCGTCGGCCGAGCTGGGTAAGCACCGCCTTGGGGCGGTTTGTGATGATCGCGTCCACGCCGAGGCGGGCGCACAATTCGACGTCCTCGGGCTCGTTCACGGTCCAGACGTGCACCTGGTTGCCGGCGCGGTGGAGACGGGCCACGTAGTCGGGGTTGTTCCGGACGATCCGGATGCTCGGCCCGGCGATGCCGACGCCCACGGGCAGTCGCCCGTCGCGGTAGCGGGGGGAGAGGAACTGCATCAGATAGACGGTCGGCAACGCGGGCGCCGCCGCCCGCACCCGGTGCAGGGAGCGGGCCGAGAAGCTCATCACCCGTACGGGCGAGGGTTCGCCGGGCGGCGGGTCGGCGAGCCCGAAGCGGCCGAGCAGGGTCAGCAGCCTGTCCTCGACCTGGCCCGCCCAGCGGGTGGGGTGCTTGGTCTCGATGGCCAGCTCGACGCGGCGGCCGGAGTCGGCGACGAGTTCGAGGAGCCGTTCGAGGGTGAGGACGGAGGTGCGGTCGGGATCGGGGTCGGGGCCGGGTCCGTTCCCGGCGCCGGGGGCCGGCCCGGAGCGCGCACGTCCGGACGGGAAGCGGACTCCACGGCCGCTCCTGCGGCCGGTGTCCGGGTCGAAGTACCCGCCGGGGTCCCGGTCCAGGGCCCGGTCGGGGGCCTCCGCGTCGCCGGCCTGCCCCTTCCAGGACCCGAAGTCGAGGGCCGCGAGGTCGGCCAGCTCGAGGGTGGAGACGGCGCCGCGGCCGTTGGACGTGCGGTTGATCCGGCGGTCGTGGACGCAGACGAGATGCCCGTCGGCGGTCAGCCGCACATCGCACTCCAGCGCGTCCGCGCCGTCCTCGATCGCCTTGCGGTACGCGGCCAGCGTGTGTTCCGGAGCGTCCTCGGAGGCTCCGCGGTGGGCGACGACGTCGAGGGGGTGGCGCTCGGGACGCATGTCCCCGGCCGGGTGTGCGTAGGTCACCGCGTTATGGTGCCACCGGCCGGCGGGATCGCGCAGGGAGTGTGATTTGTCCTGTAGTAAGGACTGGCGGCCGAGGTCACAGGCTCCGCTTACGGTGGTCTGACGCGTCATGGGAAAAGCTGGTGCGAGACACATGCGAGTGTGGCCGGAAGTCGCGACAACTGACGTGTACCTGATTGAGGAGACAACTGTGAGCACCGAGAACGAGGGCGCCGCCGTTCCGTCCGCGGCGGGGCCGCGCACGGCGTCTCCGGCATCGGAGGGGGCGTCGCCCGAGTCCACGCAGGTGCCCGCGCCCGCGCCCACGCACGCCGAGCCGGAGCATTCGGTTCCGGCGGCCCCGCCCGTACCCGCGGACCCGCCGGCCATGGCCGACGCGGCCGGCGCGACCGATGCGGTGGCGCTGACGAAGGCCGAGGACCGGACCGCGCAGCTCCCGCCCGTACCGCCCGCGCACGGGCAGGAGGCGACGCAGCAGCCGAGCGCGCAGACGGCGCAGACCGCGCAGCTCCCGGCGACGGGTGCGGCCGGCGAGTCGGCGCAGACCGCGCAGTACCCGTCCGCGGCCCCCGCGGACGGCCAGGCGCAGACGCCGCAGTACCCGGCTTCGACTCCGGCGGCCCCCGCGGACGGCCCGGCGCAGACGGCGCAGACCGGTCAGTACCCGGCCTCGGCTCCGGCGGTTCCGGTGGACGGGCAGGGGCAGACGGCCCCGACCGGTCAGTACCCGGCTCCGGCGCAGATGCCGCACGCGGCGTTCGCGGCGGCCGGGGCCCCCGGTGCCGGAGCTCCGGCGTCCGGTGGCTGGTACGGCGGCGCGGACGCGCCCCCGCCCTACGGCGTTGCCCCCGACGGCTCGGCGGGCGGTCCCGGTGGCCCGGTCCCGATGTGGGGCGCCCCCACCCCGCCGCCGCGCAAGCGCGGAGGCGGCCTCGTGGCCGCCGTGCTCGCCGCGGCGCTGCTCGCGGGCGGAGTCGGCGGCGGCATCGGCTACTGGGCGGCCGATAGAAACGGAAGCGACACTTCCACCACGGTCTCGTCGTCCGGCGACCCGAAGACGGAGAGCCGTTCCCCCGGTTCGGTCGCGGACATCGCGAGCAAGGCACTGCCGAGCGTCGTCACCATCGAGGCGCAGAGCGGCAGCGGCGAGGGCGGCACCGGCACCGGCTTCGTCTACGACCGGCAGGGCCACATCCTCACCAACAACCACGTCGTCGCCTCGGCCGCCGAGAGCGGCAAGCTCTCGGTGACGTTCTCCGACGGCAAGCAGTACGACGCCGAGGTGGTCGGCCGCGCCCAGGGTTACGACGTCGCGGTCATCAAGCTGAAGAACCCTTCCGGCGTCAAGCTCAACCCCCTCCCGCTCGGTGACTCCGACAAGGCGGCGGTGGGCGACGCGACCGTGGCGATCGGCGCGCCCTTCGGCCTGTCCGGCACCGTCACGACCGGCATCGTCAGCGCCAAGAAGCGCCCGGTGGCCTCCAGCGACGGCGGCGGCAGCGGCCAGGCCTCGTACATGAGCGCCCTCCAGACGGACGCCTCGATCAACCCGGGCAACTCCGGCGGCCCGCTGCTCAACGCCCAGGGCGCCGTCATCGGCGTCAACTCCGCCATCCAGTCCGCGGGCGGCGGTGGCGGCGGCTTCGGCGGCGGCAGCGGCCAGTCGGGCAGCATCGGCCTCGGCTTCGCGATCCCGATCAACCAGGCGAAGAACGTCGCCGAGCAGCTGATCAAGAACCGCACGCCGATCTACCCGGTCATCTCGGCCACGGTGAACATGAAGGAGGGTGGCAACGGCGCCAAGATCGCCCCCAGCGGCGCCAACAACACCCCCGCCGTCACCCCGGGCGGCCCCGCCGACAAGGCCGGCCTCAAGCCGGGCGACGTCATCACCAAGCTGGGCGACACCCAGATCGACAGCGGCCCCACCCTGATCAGCGAGATCTGGACCCACAAGCCGGGCGACAAGGTCAGCCTGACGTACACCCGCGACGGCAAGCAGAACACCGTGGACATCGTCCTGGGCGAGCGCAAGGGCGACAGCTGACCCGCTGCCCCGCCCGGCCGGACCGCCCCGCGCGGTCCGAAGTCCGTATCCCCGCCCGGGGCTCGGTCCCGCGGCGGCGTACCCGGTAGGCTGTCCCCGCGCCGCAACGGCTGTTGCGATGCGGGGAGGCTTGCCCGAGCGGCCTAAGGGAACGGTCTTGAAAACCGTCGTGGCAGCGATGTCACCGAGGGTTCAAATCCCTCAGCCTCCGCCAGTCCTGCTGTGACGCAGGCGAGAAGGGGCGCCCCGATTTCGGGGCGCCCCTTTCGCGTACGTCCCCCTCGGGGCGTCAGCGGTCGAGGGCCGACAGGTCGAGTGCGCGCAGCCGGTCGGGGTCGGAGAGGACGTCGATGGCGACGATCTTTCCGTCCACAACGCTGAAGGCCATGACGGAGATCCGCATTCCGTGGGTGTCGACGACCGCGGCGCCGGCGGTTCCGTTGATGAGCGCCGGTCGGGCGAACGGGGACAGCTTGCCGAAGGTGACCGCCTGGGAGGCCACGGTCCGGGCGCTGTGGAGCACGACGCTGAGGGAGTGACCGACGCCGCCGTCGGAGCGCAGGACGACGTCGGGGTCGAGTACGGAGACGAGCGCGTCGAAGTCGCCGTCACGGGCGGCGGCGAAGAACGCGTCGACGGCGACGCGTTGGCGGGTCAGGTCGGGGTCGGGGACCGGCGCCTGGCCCTGTACGCGGCGGCGGGCGCGGCTGGCGAGTTGCCGCGTGGTGGCCGGGGTGCGTTCGATGAGCGGGGCGATCGCGTCGAAGGGCACGGCGAACATGTCGTGCAGGACGAACGCGAGGCGCTCGGCCGGCGACAGCGAGTCCAGCACCACCAGCAGCGCCAGGCCGACCGAGTCGGCCAGCAACGCCTCCTGCTCCGGGTCGATCCCGCCTTCGTGGCTGATGACGGGGTCGGGCATGCGCAGCTCGAGGGGTTCCTCGCGGCGGCTCTCGCGCGAGCGCAGCATGTTCAGGCACACGCGTCCCGCCACCGTGGTCAGCCACCCGGCGAGGTTCTCCACGTCGCTGGTATCGGTGCGGTTGAAGCGCAGCCAGGTCTCCTGGACCGCGTCGTCGGCCTCGCTCAGCGAGCCGAGCATGCGGTAGGCCACGGCTCTCAGACGCGTCCGGTGCTCCTCGAAACGGAATATCAGCTCTGCACTCTCGTCCACCGTGTCACATTCCTTCGTCGCGGGGGGTCATGGCAGTAGACCCACGAAAAGCAATGGTTGCAGCCGGGAGATCACTCCCGGACGGACGGATCGGAGATGGCCGTGACGACTTCCCCCCTTCTGGTCACCGGCGGTACGGGCACCCTCGGGAGCCTCGTCGTACCGCTCCTGCGGGACGCCGGCCACGACGTGCGGGTGCTCAGCCGGCGCGGCCGCGAGTCCGGGGACGGCATCGAGTACGTGACCGGTGATCTGATCAGGAACGAGGGCGTCGAGCGCGCGGTGGACGGGGCCGGGACCGTACTGCACCTGGCCGGCGGCCCCAAGGGCGACGACGAGGCGACCCGCAATCTGGTGCGGGCGGCGTCGCGCGCCGGGGTGCGGCACCTGGTGTACATCTCGGTCATCGGGGCGGACAAGGTCCCGCTGGGCTACTTCCGGTCCAAGCTCGGCGCGGAGCGTGCCGTGGCGGAGTCCGGGCTGCCGTGGACGACGCTGCGTGCCGCGCAGTTCCACGACCTGGTCCTGACCGTGGTGGGGAAGATGGCGAAGTTGCCGGTGATTCCTGTCCCGGGCGGGCTCCGCTTCCAGCCGGTCGATGCGCGCGAGGTCGCCGAGCGGCTGGTGGAGCTGACTCTCGGTCAGCCCGCCGGTCTGGTGCCTGATCTGGCCGGGCCTACGGTGTACGGGATGGCCGAGCTGAGCCGCGGCTACCTGCGGGCGTGCGGCAAGAGCCGGTTGATGATGCCGGTCCGGATGCCGGGGGCCGCCGGCCGCGCATACCGTGCCGGTGAGAACCTGACCCTCGAGGGGGCCGCCGTGGGCCGGCGGACCTGGGAGGACTTCCTGGCGGAGCGGGTGGGCTGACGGCCCGGGTCGAGTGCCGCCGGGGGTCTGCAGCCCCCCGGCAGTGCGATCCGGCAGTGCGATCCGGCAGTGCGATCCGGCGATCAGCCGTCGCTCAGCCGTCGGTCAGCCGTCCGTCAGCCGGCGGTCAGCTCAGCCGGGCGTCGGCGTAGGCGGCCATCGCATCGCGCTGGTAGACGGCCAGCCCGTCGGCGATCTTGTCGAAGTTCGCGCGGAACCGCGGGTCGTCCACGTAGGTCTGGCCCAGTCCCTTGTACGCGTCCGCGTTCGGCGTCCAGAACCGGCAGATGCCCTGGTAGTGGTCGTCCACCTCGGCCTGTACGGCAGGGTCGGCGACCGGCGTGCCGGCCACCATGAACTCCGCGAAGCGGATCATCTGTGCCGTCACCTCCCGCTGCCACTCCTCCGTGTCCTCGGCGGTCATCGTCTCGCGGGCCTGCTGGGCCTCCTCCCACGCCTGCGGCCAGCGCTCGCGCACCTCGGCTTCGGCGTCGGCGTCGGCGCGGGAGGGCTCGAAGCCCTCGAACAGGTTCTCCGGCCGGTTGATCTTCGTCATGGTGTTGTCGTCCTTGCCTTCCTCCAGTTCGGCGATGGTGCGGCCGACGGTGCGGGCGAGCGTCTCCAGCCGGTTCCGCTCCGCCAGCAGCCGTCGGTGGTGTTCGCGGAGCACGGACACCTGGTCGACCTGGCTGTCCAGGACCCCCCTGATCTCCCGCAGTCCCAGGTCCAGCTCTCGCATCAGCAGGATCTGCTGCAGCCGCAGCAGATCTGCCTCCTCGTAGTAGCGGTGCCCGTTGCTCCCGATCCACGCGGGCGGCAGCAGCCCGACCTCGTCGTAATGCCGCAGCGTCCGGGCGGTCACCCCGGACATCCGCGCCACCTCCGCGATCGACCAGGCCATCGCCCGCCCCGCTTTCCCTCGCCGGGCCGGTCTTTCCGGCCACAAGGAAGACGGTAGAAGTTGACGCGGCGGCAACCGCAAGCCGAAGGAGGATGCTGTGAGCAGCAGTGAGTGGATCAGCTCGTCGGTGCCCTATCTGGCGCCGCGTACGGATGGCCGGCGTGACGCGTGGAGCGACGTGACCGCGGCCCAGGGGCGCCGGGGGACCCAGCGGATCGTTCATGCCGGGGAGGTCGTGCCGCCCTTCGAGGTCGGCGAGCTGTTGTGTTCCCCGGCCGGGGAAGAGGTCGTCGTCCGGCGGCGGGTCATCTACCTGGACGACCTGCCGGTGGAGTTGACGGACACCTACTACCCGTTGGACATCGCGCGTGGCACTCCCCTCGCGGGGAAGGCCAAGATCCCCGGTGGTGCCGTGACACTGCTGGCGCGGCTCGGGCATGCCGGTGAGCGCGTCCGTGAAGAGGTCCGGGCCCGCATGCCCGACGCGGGCGAGCGCGAGACGCTCGCCATGGGGGACGGCGAACCCGTGCTGTGCCTCACCCGCGTCACGCTGGACGGCGACGGACGGCCCGTGCAGGTGGACGTGATGACTATGCCTGCGCAGCGACAGCGGCTGCAGTACGAGCTGAAGATCGGATGACGGTGACGAACGCGGCCCAGGCGCTGGTGGGGATCAGCAGGGCAGGGCCTTGGGGGTACTTGGAGTCCCGGACGGGGACCGTGCCGGGTATGTTGTCGGCAACTTCTACGCAGTCGCCGCCTTCCACGCCGCTGTAGCTGCTCTTGCGCCACGTTGCAGGGCTCAGGTCGGGTCGGATGGTGCGCATGGGTAGTGCTCCTCCATTACCTTGCGAATCAAGTCCGCCGAGGCCGATGGCGACAGGGCGTTTGCCTGCACGCGATCGTAGACAGCCGCGTACTTTGCGACCTCCTCCGGATCGTCGATGAGATCGCCTGCTCGGATGCCCTCCGTGTACACCACCTCGCCCCCCTTGGGGAGAGTCAGGAGCGTGAGCGATCCGGGAACTGCGGCTGGGTCCGTGTTGTCGAACGGCAGGACCTGCACGTGAATGCGCGGCCGTTCGGCCAGGGCCAGCAGGTGTGCCAGCTGCTCTCGCATGACCTTCCGATTGCCGATGATCCGGAGGATCGCGGCCTCGTCCAGGACGATCCACAGCCACGGAGGAGATGGAGCGTCAAGAATGGCCTGTCGGCCGAGGCGGGTTGCGACCATCGACTCCATGTCACCGACGACGTAGATCTCACCGGCGCGGAACATCGCCCGCACGTATTCCTCCGTCTGCGCCAGACCGGGGACGATCTGCGAGTACTTGTGCATCCTCGTTGCCTTGGACTCGTACTCGAAGAACCGCCGGGACCAATTCGGGTAGGGCGGTGTGTAGCCGAGGTGCTCCCACAGCTCGGACAAGTCGCCGTCCGCTCCGAGGACCTCGTCCAACGCGTCGGAAAGCTGCCTCGGGAGCGACTCGACACCCGTCTCGATCTTCGCGATCCGGCTGTGCGTCACGTGCACCTTCTCGCCCAGTTCGCGCTGCGTCCAGCCGGCGCGGAGGCGCAGCTTGCGGACCTTCATTCCGTAGAGCGCGGCGAGTGACGTGGATGGGTCAAGTTCCTTGGGCGCGGGCACTGTTGCTCCCATTTGGGATCGGGCGCTTCTCAAACCGTTACCCCTGGTGAGCGTAGCGCTACGGGTCGATGCTCGGAACGGCAACCGAGCAGTCCGTACGGAGGGCACGACGTGATGACGTACCGGGAAGGTGCGTACGTAGTGGATACGCGCAGTGGGGCGTTCGCGCAGGTCATGGGCGAGGTGGGGCAGCACGTGCAGGTGCGGGCCCTTGAGGGTGGCCCGGAATGGGGTGTGCCGCCGTCGGCGTTGCGGCTGGCGACCCGCGAGGAGCACCGGGCGGCCACCAGCGCGAGCCGGTGCACCGAGTGCGACGCGATCCGGGCCGACCGGCGGGCAGCCGAAGCGCGGGGCGACAGGGTCGCCATGGCCGGGGCCACGGACCGCATGGGGCTTCATCAGCGCGAGTCGCACTCGTGAAGCGCGCGGTCGGGCGGCTCGTCGCCGCCTGCGCGCACCTCGGGGTGGACGAGCACCGTCGACAAAGACACCTGCAAGCGCTGCGGTGTTGAGCGCTATTCGTCATATCGGCTGCTCAGAATGCCGATGCCGGTACCGACGCCGGTCGAATCGGCCTTACGGCCGTGCCGTCGCCGCCTCTGGTGACCGACCGCCGCCCCTCAGCCGCCTCCTGGCGGCAGTCCCGGCACCTCGTCTCGTCCCCCAACGGGCGGAACACGCGGTCGCAACCACCGTCGCACGAGCGCAGAGGCTGTGCGGCGGGGGTGGACGTGGCGAAGGGCGGGAGGTCCGGCATTTTGCGGGTGAGGCGGTTGTGGATCAGGGCTGCGGGGGAGTGGACGCGGTCGGGGAGGCCATCGGTGAGGGCCTCGCGAATTTCCTGGACCGTCGCGCCTCGCAGCAGCCATTCGCCTGCCAGTGGGGCGAGTTGGATGACGTCCCGGCCTGTCAGACGGAGGCGCCTGTCCCTGTGGGAGACGGAGGCGACGATCAGTCCGGCGCGTTCGACCAGAGGTGGCGGCACGGTGGAGGGCTGGGAGGGAGGGTTGGATGTGTTCTCTTCAGTGTTTTCTGGGTGACGGCCGACGGACCGACCCTCCGGCTCACCGACGGCCGGTTCTTCGGCAGTCGGTCCTTCGACCGTCGGTCGGCTGCCTCGGTCACGCACCTCTGCGGCCTCCTCGGCCGACAGCGGGACGTTGCTGACCAGTTGGGTCGTCTTCCACCGCCCGGCAGGGCCCTGGCGGCGCCATTCGTGCACGTACCCCTCGGCGATCAGCTCCGCCTTGGCGCGGCCGAAGGCGGTCTTCCTGATGCCCGCCCTCTTCGCCGTCTCGGACAGAGGTTGGTTGACGTCGTCCGGCAGCGACAGTTGCCAGGTCAACAGGCGTACCGCCTCTGCCGACAGGCGTGGGTGGCGGATGATTTCGTTCGGTACCTGGGAGAAGAATCGCGCAGGGGCGATAGCATGCTTGAGCATTGCGAGTGAGTGGGTGCTTTCTCCTCGTGGTGAAGACCCTCGGTCGGTGTTGGAGCACCTCCGGGGGTCGCCTCGTTACGGCACGAAGCCACCAGTTGCGGGGACCGTATCGCACAGACGGCGGTGCGATTCCGCGTTCGTGCACGGTCGTCAACTGACGTCCGGGACTGTGCACTTCGACGTAACTTGTCGACCTTGTCTGGGCGTTGTCGGCCCGTATCTGTCCGGAACCGCGCTCTGGCGGCCTCCCGCCCGGCTCCCGCATAACTGGGGGCATGTCGACGACGAGCGAGCAGATCACCGACCGGCGTTCCCCGCACGAGCGCGTCGCTGCGGACTTGCGGGACGAGATCCTGTCCGGGGTCGTTCCCCCGGGTGCCGTGCTGCCGGCGGCGGAGCTTCAGCAGCGGTTCGGCGCGTCGCGCGTGACCGTGGAACGGGCGCTGGACCTGCTGCGCGAGGAACGGCTGGTCGCCGCGTGCGCCGCGACGGCGGATGCGGCGGCGTCGGACGCCGTCGTCCTCGCGCACCGGCAGCGGACCATGCGGCCCTCGCGGAGCCTGGCCCCGGCCGATCCGGGGCAGCCGTTCCGTTGGGTCACCGAGGCGCGCAAGCGCGGGGTGCGCGCCGACTGTGTGGTGCTGGAGGTCGAGGTCGTGGCCGAGCCACCGGCCCATGTGGTCCGGGCGCTCGGGCTGGGCGTGGGCAGCCCTCTCCTGCTGCGGTCCCAGGTCCTGACGTTCGACGACGAGCCGGCGGGGCTGGTCAAGGCCTACTTTCCGCTGGAGATCGTCCGCGGCACCGCGATGATGGAGCGCCGCAGGGTCCGCGGCGGCACCTCGACCCTCATGGCCGAGCTGGGTTATCCGCCGCTCCGGTGCGTGGACTGCGTGTCCGCCCGGATCCCCACCCAGGAGCAGCAGGCCCTCCTGAAGCTGCCGCACGGCGTGCCGGTTCTGCGGACCTTCCGCGTCGTCTACAGCGACGGCGACCGGCCTGTCGAGGTCCACGACACCGTCGAGTCCGGTCATCTCTATGAGTTGCAGTACGAGTTCACGCAGGCCTAGCACCTGACGCGGACGTCAAGGAATTCTTGACAAGATCGCCACGTCAAGGTTTCCTTGACGCATGTTGATCTTGAGTTCGAAGGTCCGGCACCGGGACCTCTTTCCCACCACCGCATCCATGGCCGCCGCGCTGCCGCTCGGCGTGAGTCTGCCGGCCGCGACGGTGCTGTTCGGCGACGGGCTCGGCACCTTCGCCACCGTCGCCCTGATCGTCGTGGGCCTCGCGCTCATCGCCTGCACGGCCGGCCTGGCCGCCCGAGCGGCGGCCCGCGACGCCGAGCAGGCGCGCCGCGACGAGGCGATCCTCGACGCCCTCGAGCCCCTTGCCGGAGTGCGCCGATGAGTGACGAACCGCTGCTCCACCCGGTGGAGATGGACCGGATCCGGGAAGGGATCGCCGCGGCCGTCCTCGGCGCCCCCGAGGGGCTGGCCGACTCGCTCGAACACGACGCCCACGGGTACCTGCGCCTGGTGGACGCCTCGCGCGTCGGCGCCGAGGAGGCGAGCCGGCTGCTGCGCGAGTCCGTCCAGGGCGCCAGGGCCGCCGGCCACAGCTGGGAGACGGTGGGCCGCGTCCTGGGGGTGAGCCGTCAGGCCGCCCAGCAGCGCTTCGCGGGCAAGGGCGCGGGCGCGGGCCCGTCGGCGACGCCCGCCGAGGGGCCGAACGCCCCCAAGCGCCGCAAGCTCAGCGGGTTGTCCGCGTTCAACGAGATGGCCGCGCTGGAGGAGGCCGGCCGCGACGGCTGGCACATGGTCGGCTACGGCCCCCTCTTCCACGAGGTGGAGGCCTCCGGCCACCCCTGGGAACACTGCCGGATTACGCTCCCCTCCGCCGCGCGACACCGACGGATGCAATCGGAAGGCTGGATTCCGGTCGGCGCGGGATGGTTCCCCTGGCGGTACTACAAGCGGCCCGTCAACACCGGCGCCTAGGTGTGGTGTCTCGGGACCTTGGCGACTGGTGGCGCTCCTGGACTCGGCGGCCGCGTTCACCGGGAGCCCTGGGATCTCAGGGCTCCCGCGTGAGCGGCTGTGCGTGGCGTCAGCGTGCGAACTTTTCGATGGCCGCCGGGGTGACGGGGGTGAAGAAGTTGACGAGGTTGCCGTCGGGGTCGCGGAACAGCAGCGACCGGTTGCCCCAGGGCATCGTGGTGGGCTCGTTGACGAAGTCGGTGACGAAGCCGGTCAGGTTCTGGCGAACGCGGTCCACATCCTCGACGAGGAACTCGGTGATCACGCTGTGATTGTCCGCCGGGCGGGCAGAGTCCGGGGCGAACAGCGGGACGGTGCGGGTGCCGGCGATCGCGAGGGTGGCGCCCGCGGTCTTGAGTTCGGCGAAGTCCTCGGTGGCCCACGTCGCCCGCGCCCCTGTGGCTCGCTCGTAGAAGTCGACGAGGCGTGCGACGTCGCTGGTGATGATGCGGATCGAGACGAAGTCCATGGGAATCTCCTTGGCTGTGCCGGAGGCGTGCTCGTCGCAGGCTAGGAGAAATAGTGGACAGAATCGGTCCTGTATTCGCGTTAGGCTGCCAATATGCCTCGACCAACCGGCCGCGTGCTGACACTCCTGGAGCTGCTGCAGTCGGGCGGCACCCGGACTGTGGCCGAACTCGCCGACCGGCTCGGCGTCGAAGGGCGCACCGTGCGCCGGTATGTGGACCAACTGATCGACCTCGACGTGCCCGTGGAATCGGTGCGCGGCCGCTACGGCGGGTACCGGCTGGCTCCCGGGTGCCGCCTGCCTCCGCTCATGCTCAGCGACGACGAGGCGCTGGCCGTGGTGCTCGGCCTGGTCGCGGGCCGCCGAGCAGGGTTGACGACGACGGAGCGCACGGCAAGCGAGACGGCGTCGGCGAAGATCCGGCGGGTGCTGCCCAAGCACATCGCCCGTCGGCTCGACACACTCCTGGAAGCTCTCGCCTTCACGGATCAGCCCGGCGAATTCGACACCCCGGACGCTGGGGTCCTGCTCACCATCGCCGATGCGGTGCGCCACCACCGACCGGTCTCGATCCGCTACACCGACCGTGACGGACGGCGCAGCGAACGCACGCTGCACGCGTACGGAATCGTCGCCCATGCGGGCCGGTGGTACGTCACGGGCAAGGACGCCCAGATCGGCGAGGACCGAACCTTCCGGCTCGATCGCATCGCAGACGCGCGGACCCTGCCCGGCTCATTCGAAGCGCCCATGGGTCCCGGTCCGGCACAGCGCGTGTTGTCAGGGTTCGCCACGGCCGAGTACCGGCATGAGGTGACCTTGCGGATCCACGGGACCGTTGATCAGATCCGCGCCCACCTTCCGGCCAGCGTCGCGAGCCTGGAGGAGCACGAGTCCGCGGCCGGCAAGGACCGCGCGACCGAGCGCTGGCTGCGCGTCGAGCTGCGGGCGGAGCGGCTCGACTGGTTGCCCCCGGTACTCGCCGCACTCGACCGGCCGTTCGTCATCGAGCGCCCCGATGAACTCCGCGACCTCGTCATCGCGCTCGCCGGTCGCCTCACGTCCTACTCCGCCGAGCCTGACCGCGAGGAACCAATGTCATGAGATGGCACACCTAGGTCGCGGACCCGCCTACTCGGAGGTCGTCTCGGGTTTCGTGTGGAGGATTTCGCGGGCCTGCTCCGCGGCGCGGGAGGTGCTCTCGGAGACGAAGTCGAGGAAGCGGGCGATGCCCTCGAGGCGGTTGGCGGCCGGGGTGTCGGAGCCGAGGACTCCGACGCCCTGCCGTGCGATCTCGACGACCTGGGCGATGGACCGGGCGGCGGCCACCATCGACTGGTACCAGACGTCGTCGTCGACGATGTAGCGCTCGCGGCGGCCTTCGTCGCGTTCCCGGCGGACGAAGGCCTGGCTCTCGAGGAACGTGATGGCCTTGGAGATGGACGCCGGGCTGACCTGGAGGCGCTGGGCGAGTTCGGATGCGGTGAGGCTGCCGGTGTCGGTGAGGGTGAGGCAGGCCATCACCCGGGAACACATCGCGGGCATGCCCGAGCCCATGAGGACGGTGGTGAACGTCTCCTCGTACTCGCGCACGGCCTCGGCGTCGCGTCCGTGGGGCTGCGCCGGCGCCTCCGTCCCCCGGGGCGCGGCCTGCTTGCGCCGCTGGGCGCGGCGTTCGGTGGCGCGGTGGGCCAGCTCGGCGCGGTAGGCGGTGGGGCCGCCGTTGCGCATCACCTCGCGCGTGACCGTCGAGGTCGGGCGGTCGAGGCGCCTGGCGATCTCCGCGTAGGCGAGGCCGTCGGTCAGTCCCAGCGCGATCTGCTGGCGTTCCTGCTGGGTGAGTCTGCCTCCCGGCATCGCCGTCTCCTCCGTGCGTAGTCCGTACGTAGCCCCTTTGGTGCCGCCAGCATAGCGTTCACCTTCAATTCATTGCAACGAGCGGGTGACTGTCGTTGCATTACCCGCCAAGATCGTTGCAATGATTATACGGCTCTGACCTGCAGTGATGGTGATTCTATGCAACGAGGGTGTTGCTGGTTTTGTGAAGGCAACGTAGCTTTTCGCCTGTCGGAAACGCCGCACCGCACCGAAGCAGAGGAAAGCATCATGCAGAAGTTCGCCACCACCGCCCCGATCTCCGCCGTCCTCGACATCCCCGCGGGTCTCATCCGGTTCATCGCCGCCGACCGTGCCGATGCCACGGTCGAGGTCCTGCCCGCCGACGCCTCCAAGAGCCGTGACGTGAAGGCGGCGGAGCAGATCGAGGTCGCGTACGCCGACGGTGTCCTGCG
>NZ_JBFADG010000008.1:0-210948 GCF_040641275.1 Streptomyces sp. NPDC021096
GCCGCATGCCCGGGGTGCACTTCTTCCCGTACTCCAGCTGCCACCGCTGCCCGCTGGGCATACCGCCGGCAACGCCGGGGAGGCCGCGTCGGCCCGCCGGGCCGCCGAGGCCGCCCGTGATGCGGCGAAGGGCGCCCGCACCGCCGCGGCCGCCGCGGTGCACGCCGCCGACGCCAGTGCCGAGGCCGGGCGCTCAGGCGCCGCGGCCGCGCGTGCCGCGCAGAACGCCGCGGACGCGGCCGACGCCTCGGCGTCGGCGAGCAGCGCCGCCGGCAAGGCCACCACGGAGGCCCGCCGGGCCCGCGAGGCCGCCGGTGTCGCCCGCAGCGCGGCCAACACCGCGACCGCCGCCGCCGGGCGCGCCCAGTCGCTCGCCGGTCAGGCCGCCACGGCCGCGCGCGCGGCGCACAAGGCCGCCAACGACGCCGCCGACCACGCCGAGAAGGCCGCCGCGGCCGCCGACAAGGCCGCCGCCGAGGCCGGCAAGGCCCAGGACGCGGCGAACCAGGCCACTGAGCACGCCAACAAGGCCATCGAGGCCGCCAAGACGGCGTCCGACGCGGTCGAGCAGGCGCAGAAGACCGAGAAGCTCGCCCGCGAGGCGGAGGCGGCCAAGCTCGCCGCCGACAAGCAGAAGGGCATCGAGGAGGCCGAGGCCCTCAAGGCGGCCGACAAGGAGGACCGCGACGAGGCGGCCGGCCTGCGGACCCAGGCGTCCGCGACCGACGCGGCGACCAAGGAACTGCTGGCGAAGGCCGCCGCGGCCGACGACGCCAAGGCCACGGCCGAGCTCGGCCGCAAGGCCGCCGTCAACCTGCTCAAGAGCACCGGCGCCTTCACCCGCGAGTCCGCCGAGACCGCCCTGGCCGGCACCGAAAGCTCCGTCGTCAGCTGGGTGAAGACGGACTACAAGAAGGCCGCGCAGCTGGACGACCGCGAGAAGGTCCTCTACCTGGCCAAGATGGGCGGTCCCGCCCTGGCGGAGGCGGCCCAGAGGACGCTCGAGAGCGACGACGCCGGGCGGGTGGAGAAGTTCCTCACCGAGGACGCCTACAACGTCCAGGCCGAGGAGTACCGCGTCCAGGTCCTCAAGCTCATGAACGGCGCCGGCAAGGCCGTCAAGAAGGCCGGCGACGCGGCACTGAGCGACGGCAGCGTCAAGGCCCTGAGCACCTTCGTGGTGACCGGTTACCGCGAAGCCCTCATGGAGGACGACCGCGTCGACACCTTCACCATCATGAACAACGGCGGCCCCAACGTGGCCGCCACCGCCGAGGTCGCCCTGTCCGGGCCCGCCTGGATGCAGCGCGACTTCGTCACGCGGGCCCAGTACAAGGCGGCCCAGCTGGACGCGGACACCGCCACCCACGTGGCCTCCGTCCGGTCGCTGATCGCCACCGCCGCCCGCAACGCCGCCGTGGCCAACCAGAACGCCTCCCTCGCCTACGAGGTGGCGGCCAAGGCCCGCAAGGACGCCAAGGAAGCCGGCAAGTGGGCCGACAAGGCCCGTGACTCGGCCAACGAGGCCAAGGGCTACTCCGACGAGGCCCAGAACAAGGCCAAGGAGGCCGACGCCTCGGCCGCTTCCGCGGCGGCGTCCGCCAAGAAGGCCAAGGACGCGGCGGCCACCGCCCGTCAGGCCAGCCGCCAGGCCAACTACTCGGCCAACCAGGCGTCCGCGTCCGCCGAGCAGGCCGTGGCCTCCGCGGCGAGCGCCCAGGCGTCGGCCGCCCGCGCCAGCCAGTCGGCCATCGCCGCCGGCAAGGACGCCTCCGCGGCCTCCGCGGCGGCGAGCGAGGCCCACACCATCGCGGTGCAGAAGCGCCAGCAGGAGCAGGCCGAGGCCGCGCGCAAGGCGGCGGAGCAAGCCCGCGAGAACGCCAAGAACAAGGTCGACCCCGCCGACAACCCGGGCAACGACCAGATCAAGACGCCCAGCAAGGACGGTTCCGGGGGCGGCGAGGAGAACCCGTGCAGGAACCAGCTCTCCTGTGACTACGCGAAGTACCTGAGCTGGGCGAGCACCGCCTCGGCCGGCCTCGCGGTGGGTTCGCTCTTCTTCGGCATCACGGCGCCCGCCGCGCCCTTCCTCGGAGTGGCATCGGTCACGTTCGGTGTCGCCAGCGCCCTCTTCACGGGTGCGGGCTACGGCTGGACCAGCGACCAGTTCATGAGCAGCGTCGGCGGCACCGTCGTCGGCCTCGTCTCCAGCGGCGTCGGTCAGCTGGCGAAGGGTGCCGGTGCGATCAGCAAGGGGGTGTCAAAGGGAGTGGAGATCGCCCACGAGGCCGTTTCCCCCATCATCGGTATCTTTACCAACGACTGGGGCTGGTAGAGCTCCGAAAGAAAGCCCGGCGAACAACACGAGCCGGTAAGTGACGAGTAACTGTGGGGCCCTCGCCGAGGGCCCCACAGGGTCAAGGAATTGACGTGCAGGCTCCCCATGTTCCCTTGTCCGCCTGGTGGGGCGCGGCCATCGCCGCGACGGTGATCTTTCTGGTCGCCTTCCTTCCGCTCATGCCGGACCGCAGTTACCGCATCCGAATGTTCCTCACCCCCGCAGGCATGGCGGGCATCCTCGCGCTCGCCGCAGCGGTGAAGAAGGATATGCCGCTCGCGGTGGCGCTCTCGCTGTACACCGCCATGGTCATGGTGTTCGTGACGGGCTTCATCGGACGCCGGACGGAACTGCGGACGAAATTTCTCGACCTTTCCCTTCACGGAGAGCGTCCGGAAAACGCCTTGTCCGGCGGTGCGTGGCTGCAGCTGGCGGTTTCACTGATCGTTCTGATGCCGCTCGCCATTTGGCTCGCGGTGGCGTCGTCCTGATCGGTGGCCTTAAGAGTTGGTACCCGTCGACGAATTGAACGTGAAGTTCGAGTGCCCCGTCGCCAGCTGCGTCCCGTCCGGGGCGTACGCCGTCACCTGGAGCTGCCAGTGGACGCTGGGCGTCGGGACGATGAAGGTCGGCTTCCAGTCCGTGCTGTCCCAGTTGAGGACGGGGGAGCTGATGGTGCTGTCCTCGCTCATGGTGAGCTTGGTGGCGTCGTTGTAGGTGTGCCACTTGATGTAGGCCGACTTGCCCTTGAGGCCCGCGAAGGTCACGTTGACCTGCACCTTGGTGACGGTCGGGGTGACCGCGCCCAGTGGCGTCACGCTGTTGACCTTCGCCGATACGCGGACCGGGGTGGTCGTCGACAGCGCGGGAGCGGGGCTCCGCGAGGCATCGGGGGGCGCGGTCGCGGTGGGGGGTGCCGTTGTCGGGGGCGGGTCCGGGTCGGGGGCGAAGGGGCCCGCCTTGGCCAGGACCGGGATCACGGCGGCCAGGACCACGGCCAGACCGCCGGTCACCCAGTACGTCCACACGCGCGACCAGAAGCGGCCGTCGGGCGGGCCGGGCGGGTGCGGAGGCGGTGGTGGATTGGGCGGCGGTGGTGGAGGGTCTCCGTCCGGGCTCATGCGGCCACCCCCCTCGGCGATACCCCTGGCATGTGAGGAAGCTACACCCGGAACCAGCCATTCAGCCCTGGGGGAAAGGACGTTGGGGGCGCGAGCTGGGAGCGTGCGCCCCCCTGTTCGTCCGCGCGCCATCGCACGTCATGAAACGTTCGGCACCACGGGCCTTCACAGTCACCCCAGCCACGCGCAATCTGTGGGCATGACCCCCCTCCCGGCGCAAAACCCCTTCACCCTCGGCGTCGCCTCCGGCGACCCGCTCCCCGACTCCGTCGTCCTGTGGACCAGACTCGCCCCCCGGCCCTACGAACCCGGGGGCGGCTTACCTGGCGACGGTGCCGTCGACGTCCAGTGGGAGCTCGCCCACGACGCCTCCTTCCGCCGGCTCGCCCTCAGCGGCACCGTCCCCGCCCCCGCCGCCGACGACCACAGCGTCCACCTCGACGTACGCGGCCTCGAACCCGGCCGCGACTACTGGTACCGCTTCCGCACCGGCCGGTGGATCAGCGCCGTCGGCCGCACCCGCACCGCCCCCGCCCCCGGCGCCCGCCCGGACGGCGCCGCCTTCGGGCTGCTGTCCTGCCAGCAGTACGACGACGGGTACTACACCGCCCTCGCCCACCTCGCCCGGGAAGACCTCGACGCCGTCTTCTTCGTCGGCGACTACATCTACGAGAACGCGATCGACGCCCGGGCCGGCGCCCGGAACTACACCGACACCCCGCTCCCGGAGGTCTTCGACCACTGGACGTGGAACCTGACGGACTACCGCCTGCGCTACGCCCTGGGGAAGTCCGACCCCGACCTGCAGGCCGCCCACGCCGCCCACCCCTGGTTCGTCACCTGGGACGACCACGAGGTCGAGAACAACTACGCCGGCGACGTCTCCCAGAACGACGACCCCCGCGACACCTTCCGCGCCCGCCGCGCCGCCGCCTACCGCGCGTACTGGGAGAACATGCCGCTGCGCGAGGCGCACCGGCCCGTGGGCCCCGACATGTCCCTCTACCGGCGCTTCTCCTACGGGCGCCTGGCGCAGTTCGACATCCTCGACACCCGGCAGTACCGCTCCGACCAGGCGTACGGCGACGGCTGGAAGTACCCGGGCCCCGACTCCGAGGACCCCGCCCGCACGATCACCGGCGAGGCGCAGGAACGCTGGCTGCTCGAGGGGCTGCGCGCCTCCACCGCCCGCTGGAACGTCCTCGTACAGCAGGTCGTCTTCTGCCGGCGCAAGAACACCACCGCCGCCCGCTCCCGGCTGTCCATGGACGCCTGGGACGGCTACCCGGCCTCCCGCTCGCGCGTCCTGGCCGGAGCGGGGGCGGCGGGCGTGGAGAACCTCGTCGTCCTCACCGGTGACGTGCACGTGCACTACGCCCTGGACATCAAGGCGGACTTCGACGATCCCGCCTCGCGCACCCTCGGCGTCGAGGTGGTCGGCACCTCCGTCTCCAGCGGGTCCGACGGCGAGGCGCGGCCGGAGGACTGGAACCTGCTGCTCGCCGCCAACCCGCACATGAAGTACTACGACGGCCGGCGCGGCTATGCGGTCGTGACGCTCGACGACACCCGGCTGCAGGCCGACTACCGCACCCTGACCGGCGTCGTCACCCCCGGCGCCCCCGTCACCACGGCCGCCCGCTTCGTCTCGGAGGCCGGGGACCCCGGATTCAGCCGCGCCTAGCCCGCGCCTAGCCCGCGCCCAGCCCGCGCCCAGCCCGCACCGGGCGCCCCGGCAGTAGCGCACATCACTTCATGTAAGGGCCACTGATCATGGGCGGTCATGACACCATGGAGTAACTTGAAAGTTTGAGAAATCCCCTGGAGTGGTGACGCATGACGGACCCCGGCCTCGCGAGGACCGAGCCCCCGGAGGGCTCCGACGAGGCCGGGGCGGCCGACGGCCGCGCGACCGGCGCTCCGGCGACCGCCGCCGCCCGCCGCACCGGCCTGATCGTCACCCTCGCCCTCGGCGGCCTCACGGCACTGCCGCCCCTGTCCATGGACATGTACCTGCCGGCCCTGCCGGAGGTCACCGACGCCCTGCACAGCCCCGCCGCGACCGTCCAGCTCACCCTCACCGCCTGCCTCATGGGCATGGCGCTCGGCCAGCTCGTCGTCGGCCCCATGAGCGACAAGTGGGGACGCCGCCGCCCCCTGCTCGCCGGCATGGTGATCTACGTCCTGGCCACCGCCATGTGCGCGTTCGCCTCCAGCGCCGCACTGCTCATCGGCTTCCGCCTGGTCCAGGGCCTGGCCGGGGCGGCGGGCATCGTCATCGCCCGCGCCGTCGTCCGCGACCTCTACGACGGCGTGGCCATGGCCCGCTTCTTCTCCACGCTCATGCTGATATCCGGCGTCGCCCCCGTCGTCGCCCCGCTCATCGGCGGCCAGATCCTGCGACTGACCGACTGGCGGGGCGTCTTCGTCGTCCTCACCGCCATCGGCATCGCCCTCACGATCGTCGCCTGGCGGTGCCTGCACGAGACCCTGCCGCCCGAGCAGCGTCAGGAGGGCGGCCTCGGCGCGGCCCTGCGCGCCATGCGCGGCCTGCTCGCGGACCGCGTCTTCACCGGCTACATGCTCTCGGGCGGCTTCGTCTTCGCCGCGCTGTTCGCCTACATCGCCGCGTCGCCCTTCGTCGTCCAGGACATCTACGGCGCCTCCCCGCAGACCTTCAGCCTGCTCTTCGGCGTCAATTCCGTGGGCCTGGTCCTCGTCGGCCAGATCAACGGCAAGCTGCTGGTCGGGCGGGTCAGCATGGACAAGGTCCTGGCCGTCGGCCTCGGCGTCATCACCCTGGCCGCCGGCGCCCTGCTCGTCATGGCCTCCGGCGTCCTCGGCGAAGTGGGGCTGGTGCCGGTCGCCGCCGGGCTCTTCGTGCTGATGTCCGCGATGGGCCTGGCCATGCCCAACACCAACGCCCAGGCCCTGATGCGCTCCGCCGGAGCCGCCGGCTCCGCCTCCGCGCTGCTGGGCACCTCCACCTTCCTGCTGGGCGCCGTCGCCTCACCGCTGGTGGGCATCGCCGGCGAGCACACCGCGGTGCCGATGGCGCTCGTCCAGCTCTTCTGCGCGCTGGCCGGCGTGGGCTGCTTCCTCGGGCTGTGCCGCCCGTGGCAGCGCACGGGTGCGCCCGAGGGCGCCTAGAATCCATCCAATGCACGCCCCCGCACCCGCGCCGACCGGCGAGAACCTGCGCGCCGCCCTCGCCGGCCTCCTCGACGGACTGCCGCCCAGCCAGGCCACCCAGGCCGTCGAGCGCCTGATCGCCAACTACCGGGGGCGCACCCCCACCCACACCCCGGTGCTGCGCGACCGCTCCGACGTCGTCGCCTACGCCGCGTACCGGATGCCGGCCACCTTCGAGGCCGTGCGGTCCGCGCTGGAGGCGTTCCGCGACCGCCTGCCCTCCTTCACGCCCGCCTCGCACGTGGACGTGGGCGGCGGCACCGGCGCCGCGACCTGGGCGGTCGCCGCCGCGTGGCCGGAGGGGCGGCACACCACCACGGTCCTGGACTGGGCCGAGCCCGCGCTCGCCCTCGGCCGCGAGCTGGCCGCCGACGCGCACTCCCAGGCGCTGCGCACCGCCGAGTGGCAGCGGCAGACGATCGGCAGCGGTCTGGCGATCCCCTCCGGCACGGACCTCGTCACCGTCTCGTACGTGCTGGGCGAGCTCACCGAGGCGGCCCGCCAGGCCGTGACCGACGAGGCCGCCCGCGCCGCCCGGGCCGTCGTCCTGATCGAGCCGGGCACGCCCGAGGGCTATCTGCGGATCATCGAGGCGCGCGACCGTCTGATCGCGGCCGGCTTCCGCGTCGTCGCGCCCTGCCCGCACAGCGCCGCCTGCCCGATAGAGCCGGGCAGCGACTGGTGCCACTTCTCGGCCCGGGTCAGCCGCTCCTCGCTGCACCGGCAGGTCAAGGGCGGTTCGCTGCCGTACGAGGACGAGAAGTTCTCGTACGTGGCGGCGGTACGGGACGAAGAGGTGCCGCCGGCGCCCGCCCGGATCGTCCGCAAGCCGCAGATCCGCAAGGGCCAGGTCCTCCTCGAGCTGTGCACGCCTGAGGACGGGCTGGCGCGCGAGACGGTGAGCAAGCGGCACGGCTCCCTCTACCGGTCCGCGCGCGACGCGGACTGGGGCGACGAATGGCCGCCGGCCGGTTCCTGAGGACGCCGGGACGCACGGACCCGGGGCTCCCGGGCCCGTGCATGACAATCAACGGACGGCTCAGCGCAGCTCCTGCGTGCAGCACTTGACGCTGCCGCCGCCCTTGAGCAGTTCGCCGAGGTCCATCCCGATTGGTTCGTAGCCCCTCGCGCGCAGGGGCTCGAAGAGGCCCACGGCGGCCTGCGGCAGCAGCACGTGCCGTCCGTCGCACACCGCGTTGAGCCCGAGCGCCGCCGCGTCCTGCTCGGTCGCGATCAGCGCGTCGGGGAAGAGCCTGCGGAGCACCTCCCGGCTGCCCGGCGAGAAGGCGCCGGGGTAGTACATGACGTCGTCCTCATCCCCGTCGAGGACGGACAGTGCCGTGTCCAGGTGGTAGTAGCGCGGGTCGACCAGGTCCAGGCCGATCACCGGGCGGCCGAAGTACTCCTGTGCCTCCGGGTGCGAGAGCGGGCTGCTGCGGAAGCCGCGGCCGGCCAGCAGCCAGGAGGCGGTGACGGCGAAGTCCCCCTCGCCCTCGTTGATGTGCTCCGGTTCGCGTACGTCCGTATAGCCGTGCGCGCGGAACCACTCGCGGTGCACCCCGGCCTCGGCCCAGCGCTCGGGGTGGGCGAAGCGGGCGCCCAGGACGCGGCCGTCGACCACGGTGGCGCCGTTGGCGGCGTAGACCATGTCGGGCAGGTCCGGGCGGGGGGCCAGCTCCTCGACCGTGTGCCCGAGGGCGCGGTAGCGGTCGCGGAGCTCTTCCCACTGTGCGAGGGCCAGCGAGAGGTCGACCGGCTTGCCCGGGTCCATCCAGGGGTTGATCGAGTACGTCACCCTGAAGTACGTGGGCGGGCACATCAGATAGCGGCGAGGGGTGGATGCACGCGGGACTGTACGCAAGTCGCGCTCCTCACAGTGGCGTTGGGCACGCACGTGGTTGTCGTGCGTGCCCAAATGGTCCATCCTGCGCGACCTTCGCGCATGAACCGTACGGGTGGTTTACCCGCCGTCCACCGGGGTGTGCGCTACGCACCGGAGCGACCGGCCCGGCCCTCCTTCAGGGCCCGCAGCAGCTCCCGCTTCTGCGCGTTCGCGTCCAGGCCGGCCCCGGCCCCCCGGGCGCCGCGGCCTCCGCCGCGCAGTGTCGAGCGGGAGAGGTTGCTGCGGGTGCCGCCGACGCCCAGCATGTTGCCCGAATTGCCGCGAGTCATGGGGATTCTCCTCTCGATTGAGCGAGACGGAGCGTCTCGCAATGGCTTCACTCTGAACGAGACGTTTCGTCTTGTCAACCTCCTGAGACGATACGTTTCGCCTCTGTGTCTCGCTAGACTGCCGGGCATGGCCAACCCCAAGACCCCCGACGCCACCCGCCGCAGCGAGCGCTCGCGCCGTGCGATCTTCGACGCCGCCCTCGAACTCGTGGGCGAGGTGGGCTTCGACAAGCTCACCATCGAGGGCATCGCGGCCCGCGCCGGCGTGGGCAAGCAGACGATCTACCGCTGGTGGCCCTCCAAGGCCGCCGTCCTCCTCGACGCCTTCATCGGCGACGCGGGGGACGAGGAGATCGAGCTGCCCGACACCGGAGACCTCGAGGCCGACCTGAAGTTCGTCCTGCGCGCGACCGCCGACGAATTCAACGACCCCTCCTTCGAGGCCCCCTACCGCGCACTGGCCATCGCCGGGGCGAACGACCCGGAGCTGTCCCGGCAGTTCGTCAGCAGGCTGCAGGACACCGGCGTCCAGGCCTACGTCAACCGGCTGCACAAGGCCCGCGAGGCCGGCACGATCGCCGCGGACACCGATCTGCGGATCGCCGCCGAGATGCTCGTCAGCCCCTTCGCCCAGCGCTGGCTCATGCGCTCGGGCCCGCTCACCCACGAGTTCACCGACACCCTCGTGGAGCAGGTCCTGCGCGGCATCGCCACCCGCTGAGACCCCCCGCGCGCGGCGCCGGGGCGGCCGGTCTCACACCCCCCGGATGCGTTCGGCGGTCACACCAGGAGCAGGATGGTGGCAGCATTGACCGGAGACCGCGGTCGAAGTGAGGGGATAGATGGAACGCAAGAGCAGGTTCTCCCAATGGCTGCGCCGCCCCAGGAGCGGAGCGGGCGGCGATACGGGGGCGGGGGCGGCGACCGCCGCAGCCCGCGAGGAGCTGCTCCTGGCCGCCGCGGCGGCCGGCTTCCCGCTGGCCCCCGCCGCGCACCCGTCCGGGTACGGCTGCTCCTGTGAACGCATCGGCTGTCCCACGCCCGGCCGCCACCCCGTCTCGTTCGCCTGGCAGACCCTCGCCACGACCGACGCCGAGAAGGTCGCCAAATGGCTGCGCGGCCAGCCGGAGGCCAACTTCGTCACCGCCACCGGCATCGCCCACGACGTCCTCGACGTCCCCGCCGAGGCGGGCCGGCAGGCCCTGGACCGGCTGACCGCCGCCGGCGTCGAGGTCGGCCCCGTGGCCACGGTCGCCCCCGACCGCATGCTGTTCTTCACCGCCACCCGCGGCACCCCGGACGACGAGGACGAGTGGTGGCCGTGCGAGCTGGACTGCCATCCCGAGACGATGGACGAGCATCCGGGCCTGCGCTGGCACTGCCGCGGCAGCTACGTCCTGCTGCCGCCCTCCCGGCTCCCCGGTGACGAGGGCGTCGCCTGGCTGCACGGCCCCGAGCGCCCGCTGCCCGACCCGCTGACCCTGCTGGAGACCCTCACCGACGCCTGCGCCCAGTACGCGGGCGAGCGCGCGGACCACGAGCCGGCCCACCCCTGGCCCATCGGCCGCTGAGCCCGGACCCCTACTCGCCCCTGGCGGCGGTCAGCGACTCGATCCGGTTGAGGAAGACGACCTGGCCGCCGTCGGCCGCCCGCCGGGGCACCTGCACCGCCGACTCCGAGATCCGCGTGTACGTCACCGCCTGCTTCAGCTCCCCCCGCAGCAGCGCCTTCGTCCGCGGGTCGGTCACCTCCGGGCGCACACCCTTGACCATGGTGCGCCGCTCCCGGTGGTGAGCGGTGAAGAAGACCAGCGCACCGCCGTCCCGGGTGCGCAGCGCCAGCGGGGGGAAGCCCGGGGCCTTCTCGGGTGTGTCGATGTACTCCGACCAGAACGTCGGGGTCCGCGCCAGCTTGGCGCGCTCCTCCCGCAGCAGCGTGGTCGCCCCGCCGGCAGCGAACGTCCTGCCCTGACCGGTGCGCAGATAGTCCGTGTACGACGGGCTCATGACGCCCGGGTCGGCCATGAGGCCCGAGCCCGAACCCTTGGCGTCGGGGGTGTCCTTGCCGACGGCGGGCACCGCCTCGGCGTAACCGTCCCCGTCCACGGCGAACCGCGGCACCTTCGACTCGCCCAGCAGCGAGAGGTAGGCCGCCTTCCAGGGCTCCTTCGCCCCCGCGCGCGTGAACACCAGGACCCAGCGGTTGCGGTCCCGGTTGCTGCGGGTGTCGGCGACGAAGAACTTCGGCCAGCCCGCCATCTTGGGGATCGTGAACCGCGCGTCCTCGAGCGCGAGCGCGGGATAGCCGGGGTTGCCGCCCGGCGTCACGGCACGCTGGGCGACCAGGTCGGCCCGGCCTATCTCCGCCAGCGCACCGGTCTCGACCCGGTCCACCAGGGCCGGGTCGAGCTTGCGGTACGCGGTGTTGTAGCCCTCGGTGAACCGCTTCAGGACCTTGGGGGCCTCAGCCCTGCTCACCGACGGGACGATCGCCCGTTCGCCGTGCACCGTCACGCACCCCGTCAGCGTCAGCAGCGACGACACCGTCAGAGCTGCTGCCAGAGCCGGGAACACTGGACGTGGCGGCCGGCGTCTCATCGCGCTTGGACTCCTTGGTGACTGCTCGGGACGGCGCCACCCTACCCGGCCTGCCCGGCGCGAAGAACAGCACCAGGGTCGGGACCAGATACAGGGTCCACACCGCGACCTGCACCCACGTCGGGTCCGGCTGGAAGTTGAACACGCCCTTCAGCAGCGTGCCGTACCAGCTGTCGGCCGGGATCTGCTCGCTGATGTCGAAGGCCTTGTCGTGCAGGCCCGGCAGGATGTCGGCCTCCTGCAGGTCGTGGAAGCCGTACGCGAGCACGCCCGCCGCGACCACGACGAGCATGCCGCCGGTCCACGTGAAGAACTTCGCCAGGTTGATGCGCAGCGCGCCCCGGTAGAACAGCCACCCCAGCAGCACCGCCGTCAGCAGCCCCAGCACCGCCCCGATCAGCGGCCGTACGCCGTCGTCGGTGGCCTCCGCCGCCGCCCAGATGAACAGCGCGGTCTCCAGACCCTCCCGGCCCACGGCCAGGAAGGCGGTGAGGACCAGCGCACCCGTGCCCATCGCGAGCGCCGCGTCGAGCTTGCCGTGCAGCTCGGCCTTCAGATGCCGCGCGGTGCGCCGCATCCAGAAGACCATCCACGTCACCAGGCACACCGCGACGATCGACAGCGAGCCGCCGAGCATCTCCTGCGCCTCGAACGTCATGGTCTGCGAGCCGAACTGCAGCACCGCGCCGAAGCCCATGCTCAGCAACACGGCCACGCCGATGCCCAGCCAGACCGGGGGCAGGGCGTCCCTGCGCCCGGTCTTCACCAGATATGCGACGAGGATGCAGACGACCAGGCTGGCCTCCAGGCCCTCGCGCAGGCCGATCAGGTAGTTGCCGAACACGCGGCCTCCTCTTCCGTTTGCGTGCAGCGTCCGCCGGTCACGCGAACAGGGCCTTGCCCCACCAGTCGCCGGAGTCCCGGACGCCCGGCGGAACGGCGAAGATCGCCGAACCCACGTGCTGGATGTACTCGTTCAGCGCGTCGTTGCGCGCCAGGTTCCTCTGCAGCGGGATGAAGGCGTCCCGCACGTCGCGCTGGTAGGCGAGGAAGAACAGGCCCGCGTCCAGCCGGCCCAGGCCGTCCGTGCCGTCGGTGAAGGAGTAGCCGCGGCGCAGGATCGTGGCGCCGTTGTTGCTGTCGGGGTGGGCGAGACGGACGTGGGAGTCCGGCTTCATCGCCTTCAGGAGGGGCTCGTCCCGCTCCTTCTGCTTGCCGACGGGGGCGCCCTCGCCCTTGTCGCGGCCGAAGATGTCCTCCTGCTCCGCCAGCGAGGTGCGGTCCCAGGTCTCGATGTGCATCCGGATGCGACGCGCGACGAGGTAGGAGCCGCCGGTCATCCAGCCGGCACTGTCCTTCTCGCCCACCCACACGTGCTTGTCGAGGGCGGCCTTGTCGGTGCCCGAGATGTTCCGGGTGCCGTCCTTGAAGCCCATCATGTTGCGCGGGGTCTGGGCGTCCGGGGTCGTCGAGGACGTCTTGCCGAAGCCCAGCTGCGACCAGCGGATGGCGACCTTGCCCATGCCGATGCGGGCGAGGTTGCGGATCGCGTGCACCGCGACCTGCGGGTCGTCGGCGCAGGCCTGGACGCACAGGTCGCCGCCGCTGCGGGCCGCGTCGAGATTGTCGCCGGGGAAGGCCGGCAGGTCCACCAGGGCCTGCGGCCGCCGGGACTTCAGCCCGAAGCGGTCCTTGCCGTCCTTCTCGAACAGGCCGGGGCCCACACCGAAGGTCAGGGTCAGCCGGGAGGGCTTGAGGCCCAGCGCCTCACCGGTGTCGTCCGGCGGCGCCTCCTCCTGGCCGCCGTAGGCGCCCTCGCCGACCTCGTGACCGGCCGTCATCCGCGCGGCGGCGGCCGTCCACTCCTGCAGCAGCTTGACCAGCGCGGCGCGGTCGGTCGTGGTCACGTCGAACGCGGCGAAGTGCAGCCGGTCCTGGACGGCCGTGGCGATGCCGGCCTGGTGGGCGCCGTGGAACGGCACCGCGTCACCGGCCGAGGCGGCCGGTGCGGCGTCCTCGCCCGTGCGCAGGGCGGCGGCGGTGCCGCCGGCCGCGACCGCGCCGAGCGCGAGCCCGGCACCGCCCCAGCCGATCACGGAACGGCGGGAGGGAGCGGTCCGTGCGGCCGCCTCCGTCGCCTTGCCGTCCGCCGTGTCGTCTTCCGTCACGCTCTCGCGCATGTCCTCAGCCATGGAAAGTCCGTTCCCCTGCTACTTGGCGACCGCGCCGGCGAGCTTGGACAGCGGCTCGGCCAGGGCGTTGACGGCGTCGGAGAGCTTCTTGCGGTCGTCCTTGCCGACGCTGTCGTACGCCTTGAAGCCGTCGCCCTCGCGGTAGTCGCCGAGCAGCTTCTTCAGCTCCGCGAACTGCTTGTCCAGCTCCTTGGAGAGCGCGGCGTCGTTCTTGGCGGCGACCGGCTTCAGCAGCTCGTAGGACTTCTCGGCGCCCTCGACGTTGGCCTGGAAGTCGACCAGGTCGGTGTGGCTGTAGCGCTCCTCCTCACCGGTGACCTTGCCGGTGGCCACCTCGTCGAGGAGCTCCTTGGCGCCGTTGGCCATGCTGGTGGGGGTGATCTCGGCGGAGCCGACGACCTTCTGCCAGTCCTTGAGGTCCGTCATCAGCTGGTCGGCCAGCTTCTTGTCGTCCTCGGTGATCGCCTTGTCCTCCCAGAGGGACTTCTCCAGCTTGTGCCAGCCGGTCCACTTCTGGTCCTTCTCCAGGCCGTCCTCGCGGACGTCGACCTTGGGGTCGATGTCACCGAAGGACTCCGCCACGGGCTCGGTGCGCTCCCAGCCGATGCGGGAGACGGCGTAGAGCTTCTTCGCCTCGTCCACGTCGCCGTTCTTGACGGCGTCGGCGAACTTCTGCGTGGCGGGGATCGTCTCGTCGGCCTGCTGCTGCACGTACTTGCGGTATTCGGCGACCGCCTTGTCCAGCTCCGGGTTGCTCTTCTCCGCCTTGTCGCTCCCCGTGACGGTGATCTTCTGGCGGATGCCGTCGCCCTTCATTCCGGGCTTGCAGGCGATTTCGTACGTGCCGGCCTTCTTGATCGTCGCGGTGATCTCGGCCTTGGTGCCGGGGCCTATGTTCTCCCGCTCGGTGACAATGCGGTCGCCGGGGGCGTAGACGTAGACCTCGGTGACCTTGGCGCCCTTGTTCTCGACATTGATCTTGACGTGGCCGGCGGCGATGGTGTTCGCCGAGACCTCGCACTTGTCGTCGGAGGCCGTGACCTTGAGGGCGTCCGCGTCCTTGCCGTCCGACTTCTCGGCACAACCGGACACGGCGGTCAGGGCCGCGGCCGCGACGGCGACGACGGCGGAGGAGCGGAGGACTCGCATGCAGGGCTCCAGCTTGCTCGGAGAGCGGAAGGGACGTGGCCGAAAACGACGTGGCCGAATTAGGCCGCCCTAACTTATCTGAGCCTTGCCTACCTTGTTCCCCGGGGGGTACGTGATTCTGCTCTCACGAGGCAAAATCTCGTCCCACCCGTCTCGGGATCACCAAAGGCTCTCCCGTCAGCGGATGATCAATTACGTCGACCGGCTGCGAATAGACACGACTCAGCAATTCGGGCTCATAGACACGAATGGGGGGCCCTTCGGCCGCTATGCGCCCCTCGTGCAGGACGGCGACCCGGTCCGCGTAGGCGCCGGCCAGGCCGAGGTCGTGCAGGACGACCACCACCGCGTCGCCGGCCGCGGCGCGCTCGCGGCAGACGCGCAGCACGAGTTCCTGGTGGCGCAGGTCCAGCGCGGCCGTCGGCTCGTCGAGCAGCAGCAGCGGGGTGCGCTGCGCGAGGACCCGGGCCAGGGCGACCCGGGCCCGTTCGCCGCCGGACAGCGCGGCGAACGGGCGGGCGGCGAATCCGGCCACCTCGGTGGCGGCCATGGCGGCCCGCACCGCCGCGTCGTCCTCGTCCCGGGCCGCCGTCCCGGCCCAGGGCGCGCGGCCCATCCGTACGACCTCCTCGACCGCGAAGGGGAACGACAGCTCGGCCGCCTGCGGCAGCACGGCCCGGCGCAGGGCGAGTTCGCCCGCGCTCCACGCGGCGGCGGGGAGCCCGTCGAGTACGACCTCGCCGGACTCGGCGGGCAGATCGCGGGCGAGGGCGGCGAGCAGCGTGGACTTCCCGGCCCCGTTGGGCCCGACGAGCGCCACGACCTCGCCCGCGGCGACGCGCAGGTCGACCCCGTCGAGCACGACCCGCCCCCCGAGCCGCACCCGCAGCCCACGGACCTCGGCCAGGACGGTGCCGGGGGGCACGGGGGAGGGAACCCGCCCGGCCCGCCGACCGAAGAACGAGCGCATCATGCCCAGCCCCCCTGCTTGCGGCGCGTGCGGCGCAGCAGCCAGCTGTGTTGACCCGGGGGCAACCCCCGGACCCCCGGCCGGACACCCGCCGGTGCCGGTCGGGAACGATGTGTGCGGGTGTTCATGCCCAGCCCCCTTGCTTGCGGCGCGTGCGCCGCAGCAGCCAGAAGAAGAACGGGCTGCCGAACAGGGCCGTCAGGACTCCCAGGGGGAGTTCCGCCGGCTGGGCGGCCGTGCGGGCCGCGAGGTCGGCGGCCACCAGGACCAGCGCGCCGCCCAGCGCGCTGCCCGGTACGAGGAAGCGGTGCCCCGGGCCCGCCGCCATGCGCAGCAGGTGCGGCACCAGCAGGCCCACGAACGTGATGATTCCGGCCACGGCCACCGCGGCCGCCGTCAGCAGGGCCACCACCAGCACCAGCACGAGCCGCAGCCGCTCGACGTCCACCCCCAGGTGGCGCGCCGGGCGTTCGCCGAGGGCCAGGAGGTCGAGCTTGCGGGCGTACCAGGGGGCGACGGCCAGGCCGGCCAGGGCGCACGGCAGGACCGCGAGCACCTTCGGCCAGGTCGCCTGGGCGAGCGAGCCCAGCTGCCAGAAGGTGATCTGTGTGACCTGCGCGTTGTCGGCGAGGAAGACGCACAGCCCGATGAGCGCGCCGGCGAAGGCGTTCACGGCGATGCCGGTGAGGATGAGCGTCACCACTTCCGTACGGCCGCCCGAGCGCGAGAGCGCGTAGACGAGCAGGACGGTCACCAGCCCGCCCGCGAACGCGCAGGCCGTCACCGTCCAGTTGCCGAAGAAGCTCAGCCCCAGCGCGATCGAGGCGACCGCGCCGACCGCCGCGCCCGACGAGACGCCGATGACGCCGGGCTCGGCGAGGGGGTTGCCGAACACGCCCTGCATCAGCGCCCCCGCGCAACCCAGCGAGGCCCCGACCAGCAGCGCCAGCGCCACGCGTGGCAGCCGTACGTTCCACAGCACGCTCTCGCCGACCCGGTCGAGCGCGGCGCCGCCCAGGCCCGCGCGGTGCAGCAGCGAGCCCAGCACGTCGCCGACGGGAATGTCGTACGCGCCGAGTCCGGCGGACAGCAGGCACAGGACGGCGAGCGCGACGGCCATGCCCAGGGCGAGGGGGCCGGCGGCCCGGCGACGGGGGCGGAGCCGCTGCCGGGCCCCGGCGTCGGGGCCTTCGGTCGTCACCGGCGGCGGGCCGGGCGCCGTATCCGCCACGGGGGCCGGGGTTCTGACCAGGCGGCGGCCCATGTCAGCGGCCGCCTTCATGGATCTGCTCGACGAGGGAGGTGAGCACCGCGTCCGTGCGGGGCCCGAAGTTCAGCAGGACGCCGTCGTCGACGGAGGCGACGCGGCGGTCCAGGCCGGCCGGGGTCTGGCCGACGCCGGGGATCTTCAACAACCCGTCCACCCCGCCGACCGACTCCAGCCCCTTGCTCATCACGAGAATCACGTCCGGCGCGGCCTTCGCCAGCGCCTCGCTGGTGATCGGGGTGAAGTCCTTCTTCAGGCCGGACTCCTTGCCCGCGTCCACGCCGCCGGCCGCCTCGATCAGCGAGTCCGCACCCGAGCCCGCCCCGCCCAGGAGGTAGACGGACGCCGAGCCGCGCAGGTAGAGGAAGGCGACGCGCGGCTTCTTCGCGCCGCCGCCGGGGATGCCCTTCTTCGCTGCCTCCAGGCGCTGTTCGGTGCGCCCGCGCAGCTGGTCGCCGGCGTCGCGGACGCCGAGCGCGGCGGCCACCTTGCCGATGCGCGCGGCGACGTCGTCGAGCTTCTTCGCCGGGTCGAGGACGACGAGGGGCACACCCGCGGCCCGGATCTGGCCGATGGCCTCGGCGGGGCCGGTGGTGGCCTCGGCGAGGACGAGCGTGGGCTTGAGGGAGAGCACGCTCTCGGCCGAGACGTCGTGCCCGCGCGTGACGACGGGCAGCCGGCGCGCCTGCTCGAACGTGGCGGTGATGTCGCGGGCGACGACACGTTCGCCCAGACCAAGGCCGAAAACCACCTCGGAGATCGAGCCCGAGAGTGGGACGATCCGGTCTGTGGCCTGCACGTCGACGTCACGGCCGTCGGCGGACCGCACGGTGACGGGCAGTCGGGGCGTGGGCGTCCCGGCCAGGGGCTCGACGCGGTCGGCCGCCGCACGCCGGCCGCTCGCGGTGCCGCCCGGCCCGTCGGACGGGGTGCCGCCACCGGTGCCGCAGCCGGTGAGGACGGCGGCCAGGGCCAGCAGGGCGGCGAGGGCGCCGAGGAGGCGCGGGAGGCGCGGGAGGCGTATCGCCCCGCCCACCGACTGGCGTTGAGACACGTGCCCGCCTTTCCATAGCAAAGGATTCCGGATATAGCTTAGGTTAGCCTTACCTAAATTGCTATCGCCCGAGAGGGGTCCTTGATGCTGCCGTTCAGACCTGCCCGCGCGCCGGTCGTCGCGCTCTTCGGGGCGTTGCTGGCGGCCTTGCTCCCCACGGGCGTCTCGCATGCGGCGGAAGCCCGCGAGGTGTCCGGCGGGCGGCTGGACTGGGGCATCAAGTCCTCCTTCCAGAGTTATGTCACCGGGCCCGTGGCGCAGGGGAGTTCGCAGCTCGAGGGCGGTGCGGCGACGGTCGGCGGCAGTCAGTTCCGTTTCCATTCCGCCAAGGGCTCCTACCGGCCCGGCGACGGCACCTTCGAGGCCGCCTTCTCCGGCGGGGTGCACTTCACCGGGCACCGCAAGCCGGACGGCTCCCACGAGCTCGATCTCACCATCAGCGGCCCCGCCGTCAGGCTCTCGGGCGGCAGCGGCACCCTCTATGCCGACATGAGGAGCAAGGCCAAGGGCACGGGCGAGGTCACCACGGCCCGTCAGGTGCCGCTCGCCGCGCTGAACCTCGCGGGCATCGACCTGCGCGGCGGCGGCAGGGCCGTCACCCTCGCGAACGTTCCGGCCACGCTCACCGCGCAGGGCGCGAAGGCCTTCGCGGGCTACTACACCGAGGGCACGGCCCTGGATCCCGTCAGCCTCTCCGCCGACGTCGTCGCCGGCGCCGGGGCGCCGCCTTCTCCTGCGGCGAGCCCTTCCGGCCCGCCGGAGGAGAAGGAGAAGCCCCGGGGCGAGTTCACCGGTGCGGCCGTCGACTGGGGCGTCCGCCGGACCTTCCGGGAGTACGTCACCGGTTCCCTCGCCCAGGGCTCCTGGAAGCTGGGCGACGGGGCCCGGGACGGTGGCGCGCTCTTCCGCTTCCCGGCCGGGAAGGGGACGTACGACGCCGGTGAGGCGAGGCTCGACGCGGCCTTCGCGGGCACCCTGCGCTTCACCGGCAAGGACCTCGACCTCGCGTTCGGCGGGGTGAAGGTGGCGGCGAAGGACGGCAAGGGCACGCTGTCGGCGGACGTGACGCGCGGTGGTGGCCGGACGGAGAAGGACGTTCCGCTCGTCTCCTTCGACGCCTCCGGGCTCAAGGAGAAGGACGGGCTCGTCGCCGTCGCCGAGGCCCCGGCGAAGCTCACGGCCCGGGGGGCCGAGGTGTTCGGCGGCATGTACCGGGAGGGCGCGGACATGGACCCCGTCTCGCTCGCCGTCCCCCTCGACGCCGGGGCGCGGCTGCCGGCGCTGCCGGACCTGGGCAGTGCGCCGGGGCCGACGGCGTCGCCGTCGTCCGGTGCCGGGGTCGCTTCGCGGAACGCCTCGTCCTCTTCCTCTTCCTCGGATTCCGCTTCTTCCTCGTCCTTCCCGGTGCTTGCGGTGTCGATAGGCGCCGGGGTGCTGGTGGTGGCGGGGGCGGCCTACCTCCTGGCGCGCAAGCGCCGCACTGCGAAACCCTCCTGACCCCCCATCGGGTGTGGCGCACTCCGCACCCGGCACCCCCGCCCGGACCTTCCCCGCGGCTTCGCCTCCCTGATGTCATGGAGGCCGCACATTTGTCTCACTTACCTCACGTCCCTCTAGGAGAGAACAGACGATGACCGCCACCGCACGCCGCGCCGCACTCGCCGCGCTGGCAACGGCGACCGCCCTTGGTGCCACGATGCTGACCGTGCCCGCGTACGCGACGGACGCCCCCGCCGCGACCGACGGGCAGCAGCCGTCGGCGAAGAGCATCAAGGACGGCTCGCTCGAGTGGGGGGTGAAGGAGACCTTCCGTAACTACGTTGTCCGTTCGAAGGGCAAGATCGAGCTGGGTGACGGTGCCAAGCAGGCCGAGAAGAACGGCGCCTTCACTTTCGTCGAGGGCAAGGGCGACTACGACCCCTCGACACACGCCGTCACCACGACGCTCAAGGGCAGTGTGCGCTTCCTGTCGCACAAGAAGGGCAACGGCTACCTGCTCGACCTGAAGTTCTCCGACCTCAAGGTCGTCACCGACGCCGCCACGAAGGGTGCGACCGGCAAGATCACCGCCGATGTCACGCGCGGGGACAAGACCGAGCAGGACGTCGCCATCGCCTCGCTCGAGGTGAAGCCCGAGCAGATGGGTGAGGGCGCAGACGGCGCGATCACCTTCACGAAGATACCCGCGAAGCTGACGGCCGCCGGTGCGAAGGCGTTCTCCTACGAGGAGGACGGGGAGGCGGTGGAGCCGTACGCGGAGAACGAGCCCCTCGACCCGGCCACGGTCTCGGTGAAGCCGGGCGCGAGCGACCCCAAGCCCGACCCCAAGCCGGACCCCAAGCCCGACCCGAAGCCCGACCCGAAGCCGGACCCCACGACCGACCCGAAGCCGAAGCCGGAGCCCGCCGCGGGAACCATCCTCGACGGCAACCTCGACTGGGGCGTCAAGGAGTCCTTCCGCCAGTACGTCACCAAGCGGAAGGGCAAGATCGAGGCCGGCGACAACGCCAAGGAGCACAGCGCCGGATTCCGCTTCCCCAAGGGGAACGGCAAGTTCGACGCCAAGGCCGGCCTCGACGCGGCGTTCAACGGCAGCGTCCACTTCACGGCGCACGGAGGCGCGCTGGACCTCAAGTTCAGCGACATCAAGGTCAAGGCGACCGGCACCTCCGGCGTGCTGACCGCCGACGTCACGGCCAACAACACGGTGCACCAGGACCTTCGGGTCGCGACCCTCAAGCTCACCGAAGGCTCGCTCAAGGCCAAGGACGGCCTGGTGGTGCTGTCCGCGGTCCCGGCGACGCTGACCGAGGAGGGCACGAAGGCGTTCGCCGGCTACTACTCGAAGGACGAGGCCCTCGACCCGGTGACCCTCGCCGTCGCTCTCGACGCCAAGGCCAAGCTGCCCGACCCGCCCACCGGGGGTACGGGCGGCACGACCGGCGGTAGCGGGTCCACCGGTAGCTCCACCACCGGCGGCTCCACGACAGGTGGCGGTTCCACCACCGGCGGTTCGACCACCGGCGGCGGCTCCACCACCGGCGGCACCGGCTCCTACACCGGCGGCGCCTCCGGCAGCCTCGCCTCCACCGGGGCGAACACCCCCACCGGTCCTCTCCTCGGCGCGGCCGGCGCGATGGTCCTGGCGGGCGGCGGCGCCGTCTACGCTACCCGTCGCCGGCGCGGCACCCAGGGCTGACGGAAGAAGGGCCCCACATGCACCCGCGCCCCCCGGTACGGTCACCGGGGGGCGCGGGTCTACGGCGTCAGGCGCTGAGGGGGAATTCGCGGCCCAGCTCGTGGAAGACGGCGGTGTTCAGCGCGAACGCGCGCTTGCACTCCTCGATCACCCGCTGCTTCTCCAGGTCGTCGACCGGCAGCGCGTCCAGCAGCTCGCGGTACTCGCGCTTGAAGGCGGCGGGGTTGCCGATGCCCTCGAAGACGTAGAAGCGGACGCCGTCGCCCTTGCGCGCGAAGCCCCAGGTCTTCTCGGCGGTGCCGCGGATGATCTGGCCGCCGGAGAGGTCGCCGAGGTAGCGCGTGTAGTGGTGGGCGACGTAGCCGGCGGGCCAGTCGTGGGCGCACTCGCTCACCCGGGCCGCGTACGCCGCCGTCGCGGGCAGCGGCCGAAGGCCCGTACGCCACCCCGGGCCGCCGAGGTGGGCCAGGTCGCGCTCCAGCTGGGCGGTACGGGCCAGCTCGGGGCGTATGAACGGGCCCGCCACCGGGTCGGTCGCCAGGGCCGCGGAGGCGGACTCCAGGGCGTCGTAGACGAACCACAGCTGCTCGGTGTAGCGGCGGTAGGCGCTCACGCCGAGGCGGCCACCGAGCATGTCGCTCATGAACGACGAGTTCTCGGCTTCCGTGTGCTGCTCGTGCGAGGCCGTGCGGATCAGCGTGGAGAACGGAGTCGTGGCGGGCGAGTCCAAGGCGGACCTCCGGTGACCGAGGGGACGGGAAACAAAGGAGAAAACGGGCGGTAACAAGACGGCGCGCACCGGGGCGCGTCGCTCCCGCCCATCCTCTCTACTTAGGCTTACCTAAGTCAATTGCTTCCCGACGTGCTGTCGGTAAAAACCCTACGGCAGCGTCAGGATCTCCGCACCCGTCTCCGTCACGACGAGCGTGTGCTCGAACTGCGCCGTCCGCTTGCGGTCCTTGGTGACGACCGTCCAGCCGTCCTCCCACATGTCGTACTCGTACGTCCCCAGCGTCAGCATCGGCTCGATCGTGAAGGTCATGCCGGGCTGGATGAGGGTGTCGTGGTGCGGGCTGTCGTAGTGGGGGACGATCAGGCCGGAGTGGAAGGACGAGTTGATGCCGTGACCGGTGAAGTCGCGGACGACGCCGTAGCCGAAGCGCTTGGCGTACGACTCGATGACCCGGCCGATGATGTTGATGCGGCGCCCGGGCTTGACCGCCTTGATCGCCCGGTTCAGCGCCTCGCGGGTGCGCTCGACGAGCAGGCGCGACTCCTCGTCGACGTCGCCGCACAGGTAGGTGGCGTTGTTGTCGCCGTGCACACCGCCGATGAAGGCGGTCACGTCGAGGTTCACGATGTCGCCGTCGCGCAGCACGGTCGAGTCCGGGATGCCGTGGCAGATGACCTCGTTGACCGAGGCGCACAGTGACTTGGGGAAGCCGCGGTAGCCGAGCGTCGAGGGGTAGGCGCCGTGGTCGCACATGTATTCGTGGGCGACGCGGTCCAGCTCGTCGGTGGTGACGCCCGGGGCGATGTGCTTGGCCGCCTCCTCCATCGCCCGCGCGGCGATGCCGCCGGCGATCCGCATCTTCTCGATCGTCTCGGCGCTCTGGACCTCGGGGCCGGTGTACGGGGTGGGGGCGTCCTTCCCGACGTACTCGGGCCGCGGGATCGAGGCGGGGACGGGGCGGGCGGGGGAGAGCGTCCCCGGGGCAAGAAGCGACTGGCCAGACATGTCAGCGAGTGTAGCCAGCGCACATCGGGGACCATGTGGGCGAGCACCCACGCTGGAGGAGACCTGATGGCACTGTTCAAGCGGCGCACGGCCGGCAAACCCGGTGAGTGGTACTACTGCCTCAAGCACGGCACGGTCGAGGAGGGCCCCGAGTGCCGGGCCGCCGACCGGATGGGCCCGTACGACTCGCGCGAGGAGGCGGCGCACGCGATGGAGACGGCGCGCGAGCGCGAGGAGGAGTGGCGGGAGGACCCGCGCTGGAACGACGGGGACAAGAAGGCCTGAGGTTTCGAGCGCCGGGCGGGCCGAAAAGCGGCCCGCCCGGCGGGGCCTACGCCGCCTCCGCCACCTCCGCGCGCTTCGCGCGCATCCGCAGCGCGTGCTCGTCCGTCCGCTCGTCGTACGACATCAGCTTCGGCAGCGAGAGGGCCAGCAGCCCCACCGAGGCCACGCACGCCAGGCCGCCCGTCCACACCGAGGCGCGGACGTTGGTCAGCGCGGCCATGCCGCCCGCGCGGACCTGGCCCAGCTGGGGGCCGACGGAGTACGAGAGCAGCTCGATGCCGGCGAGGCGGCCGCGCAGCTCGTCCGGGATCGTCTGGTCCCACATGGCGGAGCGGAAGAGACCGCTCACCATGTCGCTGCCGCCGGCCACGGCCAGGAACAGCAGCACGAGCCAGATGTTGTGCAGCCAGCCCGCCACGGCCATGGCCAGGCCCCAGGCGGCCGCCGCCAGGACGACCATGCGGCCGTGCCGGTGGACGCGGGAGACCCAGCCGCTGGTCAGGCTCACCACCAGCGAGCCGACCGCGCCGGCCGCGTACATCAGGCCCAGCGCCCATGTCGCGTCCAGATCGTCGGCGAGGAACGGGAAGATCGCGGTGGGGTAGGCGAAGAACATCGCCGCCATGTCGACCGCGTACGTACCGAGCAGCTCCTTGCGGCTCCACGCGTAGCGGGCGCCCTCGAGGATGCCGCGCAGCGACGGCTTCTCCGCGTCGTGCGAGGCGGGGGAGGGGGCCAGCCCCACGGCGAGCGCCACGGAGACGGCGAACGAGACGACGTCCAGGAAGTACGCCCACTGCAGCCCGGCGAAGGCGATGACCACACCGGCGAGGGAGGGGCCCGCGATGGCCCCGATCTGCCAGCGCATCGAGTTCAGGGCGATCGCGGCGGGCAGCTGCTCGTGGGGGACGATCCGCGGCACGATCGCCTGCAGGGCCGGGCGCTGCAGGCCGGTCAGCGCGCTGACGAGCGCGGCCACCACGTACAGGGGCCAGATCATCGGATGCGGCAGCAGGGTGTTGAGCAGCAGCATTCCGCTCAGGACGCCGAGCCCGGCCTCGGTCCACAGGATCAGCTTGCGGCGGTCGAGGGCGTCGGCGAGCGCGCCCCCGTACAGGCCGAAGACGATCAGCGGTACGAGCTCCACCGCGCCGACCGCGCCGACCGCCAGGGTCGAGCCGGTCAGCTCCTTGAGCTGCAGCGGCACCGCGATGAAGGTCAGGAAGCCGCCGAAGACCGTCACCAGCCCGGCGATCCACATGCGGCGGAAGTCGGGGGAGGAGTGCCAGGGGGACAGGTCGGGCAGCAGGGCGCGCAGACGGCTCGTACGGGTTTCAGGGGGAGGATGGTGCTCGGTCACGGGGCACCATGGTCCGGGCCCGTGGCGCGGTCGGGCAAACGATTTTCCCCGCGAGGTCGCTTTCGGCCGGATTCGGTGCGGGCGAGGGCCGCCGGAGGCGCGGCCCGGCGCTCACCAGCGGTTCGGTGGCGGCGCGGACAGCTGGTCGGCGAGCCGGGAGAGGCGGTCGCGGAAGCGGCGCCCGCGCGGGGCCGGCCGGCCGTTCTCCCCGGCGGCGGCGCTGACCAGGTGCTGGACGGTGTCGAGACCGAGCTCCGCCGCGCCCGGCACGCTCAGCGCGTCGTGCGCGAGCGCGCGCAGGTCGGAGTGGGGGGCGGGGGGAGCGCCGTCCAGCGCGAGGACGGTCGCGCCGCCGCGCCGGGCGTCGTGCACCCGCTCCAGCAGCCCCTCCCCGGGCCGGCCCTCCGCCACCACCAGCAGCGTCTCCCCGCGCCGGGCCGCCTCGAGGCGGCCGAGACCGACCGACAGGTGCGCGGGTGCGCCGGGCGGCACCCGGTGCCGCACCAGCGTGGGGGACAGCTCCGGCAGCCCCGACCAGGCGGCCTCGTCGTCCAGGTGCGCGGCCAGGTGCCAGGGCTCGTACTCCGCCGTCCCGACCAGGAGCAGACCGCCGCCGTGCGCTTCCACCGACGCCCGCAACGCGCCCGCGAACCGGCGGGTGGCCTGCAGCAACTCGGTTCCGGCCAGCGCTTCGCGCAGCAGCGCGACCCGTACGGCGTCCATGCGCCGCATCCTGCCCCAACCGCCGCGGGCACAAGCCGAGTTGTCCGCCTGCTCACCCGTTCGGGCGCAGGGGGCGGTCGCGCCGGGCGCACCGGCACCGCCGGGCGCCGCAGGCGCGTGACAGTATCGCTGTCATGACTACTTCTGATGACGTGAAGGACGTGAAGAAGGCCCCCGCAAAGGACCCTTGGGACCTTCCCGATGTTTCCGGCCTTGTGGTGGGCGTGCTCGGTGGCACCGGCGACCAGGGCCGCGGCCTCGCCTACCGGCTGGCCAAGGCCGGCCAGCAGGTGATCATCGGCTCCCGCGCCGCCGAGCGGGCGCGGGCCGCGGCGGACGAGCTGGGCCTGGGCATCGAGGGCCTCGACAACGCCGAGTGCGCCCGGCGCAGCGACATCGTGATCGTCGCCGTGCCGTGGGACGGTCACGCCAAGACCCTCGAGTCGCTGCGCGAGGAGCTCGCCGGCAAGCTCGTCGTCGACTGCGTCAACCCCCTCGGCTTCGACAAGCAGGGCGCCTACGCCCTGAAGCCGGAGGAGGGCAGCGCCGCCCAGCAGGCCGCCGCGCTGCTGCCCGACTCGCGGGTGACCGCCGCCTTCCACCACCTGTCCGCGGTGCTGCTCTCCGACCCGGAGATCGCCGAGATCGACACCGATGTGATGGTGCTCGGCGAGAAGCGGGCCGACACCGACATCGTGCAGGCGCTGGCCGCCCGCATCCCCGGCATGCGCGGCGTCTTCGCGGGCCGGCTGCGCAACGCCCACCAGGTGGAGTCGCTGGTCGCCAACCTCATCTCGGTGAACCGCCGCTACAAGGCGCACGCCGGGCTGCGCGTCACGGACATCTGATCCACTTCGGGTCCGTGACCGGCCCGGGTCCGGGCGGGCCGGGGCGTGGGGGACAATGACCGGGATCGTACGCACATGCGCCCCCGGATGCCGGACAGGAGCCGCCCCCATGCCCCGCCTCGCTCTCTACGCCCTCGCCGTCTGCGCCCTCGCGGTCGCGGCGGCCGTCGTCTCCTTCGCACGGGGCAGCTGGCTCGGCATCGTGTGGATCCTGATGTTCGGCGTCGCGTCGAACATCGCCTGGTACTACGTGCGCAAGGCGAAGAACGACCGCGCCGCCGAGCAGTCCGCTTCGGCCGGCTGAGGCCGGCCGCGTCCGTCGGATCCGTCGGGTCCGTCAGCCGAGGTCGATCGCGTTCAGCGGCGGGATGTCCGGCGTCCCCTCCCAGAAGCGGAAGAGCTGCTGGCCCCAGTAGGTGTCCCACTCGGTGACGCCCAGGGTGCGCAGGATCGCGTCGATCATGTCGAAGAAGGCGTGGTTCACCGCGGCGATCTGCAGGAAGCCGAAGACCGCCAGCAGGCCGATCCACGCGTACGGCGCCAGCTGGCGGCGCGTGTTGTACGACAGCCAGGGCTCGATCACGCCGAAGCCGTCGAGGCCCGGGATCGGCAGGGCGTTGAGGATCGTGGCGGTGACCTCGAGCAGGACCACGAAGCCGAGCGCGTAGCGGAAGTGGTCCGGCACGCCGTCCATCAGGCCCAGCCAGAACGGGGCGCTGATGATGCCCGCGAAGACGAGGTTCGACAGCGGGCCCGCCGCCGAGACCAGGCTCTGCTTCCAGCGGCTGCGGATGCGGTGCTGCTCGATGAAGACCGCACCGCCCGGCAGGCCGATGCCGCCCATGATCACGAAGATCACGGGGAGCACGATGCTCAGCAGGGCGTGGGTGTACTTGAGGGGATCGAGGGTGAGATAGCCCTTCGCCCCCACGGTGATGTCGCCGCCGTGCAGGGCGGTGCGCGCGTGCGCGTACTCGTGGAGGCAGAGCGAGACGATCCACGTCGAGACCACGAACAGGAACACGGCGAAACCGGGGCTCGCCGAGAAGTCGGTCCACACCGCCCATATGGAGACCGCCATGATGGCGACGAGGCCGAGGAAGACCGGGCTCACGCGCCCTTCGCCGCGGGCCGCTTGGGTTGCCATGTGTAAGTGCTCCAGGGGGGTGGGGCCGCCGGGAATCGCCCGGGGCGCACGGATGTACCGGGCGACCGTACTCGGTCGCCATCGATAATTCGTAGCGCGCGGTCCGGGCCGGGGGAGAATGGGCCGGTGCGTTACGGCATCCTCGGCACCACCCAGGTCCATACCGACGACGGCCTCCCCATGGCCCTCGGCGGCGTCCGGCTGCGCGCGCTCCTGGCGGCGCTGGCCCTGTACCCGGGGCGGACGCGTGGCGCGGACGCGCTGATCGACGAGGTCTGGGGCGACGGACCGCTGCCCGCCGACGCGGCGGGTGCCCTGCAGGCGCTCGTCGGGCGGCTGCGGCGGGCCGTCGGCCGCGACGCGGTGGCCTCCGTCGCCGGCGGCTACCGGCTGTGCGCCGAGCCCGACGACGTCGACCTGCACCGCTTCGATCGCCTCGCCGACGAGGGCGACCGGGCCCTGGCCGACGGCGACCCGGCGAAGGCGGCGGCCGTTCTCGACGACGCCCTCGCCCTGTGGCGGGGCCCCGCCCTGGCGGACCTCCCGGGCCGCGCCGCGCCGGCCCTGCGGCTGGAGCGGCGCCGGCTCGCGGCCCGCCGCTGCCGGCTGGCCGCCGCCGTGGCCCTGGGCCAGGCGGCCCAGACCCTCCCGGCCCTGGCCGAACTCTGCGAGGCCCACCCCCTCGACGAACCCCTCCAGGCCCTCCACCTCCGCGCCCTGCGCGCCGCCGGCCGCCCCGCCGAGGCCCTCGCCGCCTACGAGGACGTCCGCCACGCCATAGCCACCCGTCTCGGCACCGACCCCGGCCCGGAGCTCCGCGCCCTCCACGCGGAACTCCTGACGCCGGATCCGGCCCCGTCCGACGCGGGGGGCGGCACGCCGGGTACGAGCACGAGCCCGGGCACGGTCCCGGCACCCGAGGGCTCAGGCACGGCGCCTGGCGCCTCGCGGGGTACGGGCCAAGGCCCGGACGGCCCGGCCGCGCCGCACGGCGCACCCGCACCCGCCCCCGCGCCCCACGGCGCTACCGCGCCGCACGGCACGCGCGGCAATCTGCGGGCGCGGCTGACGTCCTTCGTCGGGCGGGAGGACGAGCTGGTGCTGATCCGGGAGGATCTGGCGCGGCATCGGCTGGTGACGTTGCTGGGGCCCGGCGGGGCCGGGAAGACGCGGTTGTCGCAGGAGGCCGCCGAGGTGGCGGCCCAAGGGGACGGGGCCTGGCCCGACGGGGTGTGGCTCGCCGAGCTGGCGCCCGTGGACGACGCGGGCACCGTGCCCGAGGCCGTACTGACGGCCCTCGGGGCGCGCGAGACCGTCGTGCGCGGCACCGCCGCGGAGGGGCTGCGGGCGGCCACGGACCCCTCCGCGCTCGACCCGCTGGCCCGGCTCGCCGAACACTGCGCGCAGCGCCGGATGCTGCTCGTACTCGACAACTGCGAGCACGTGATCGACGCCGCCGCCCGCCTCGCCGAGACGCTGCTGGCGCACTGCCCCGGCGTCACCGTGCTCGCCACCAGCCGCGAACCCCTCGCCGTCCCCGGCGAACTGGTGCGGCCCGTGGACCCGCTGCCCGACCCCGTCGCACTGCGGCTGTTCGCCGAGCGGGGCGCGGCGGCCCTGCCCGGGTTCCGGGTCGAGGACGACCCGGCGGCCTGCGCCGAGATCTGCCGCCGCCTGGACGGACTGCCGCTCGCCATCGAGCTGGCCGCCGCCCGGCTGCGGCTGCTCACCCCGCGCGGGCTCGCCGACCGCCTGGACGACCGCTTCCGGCTGCTGACCTCCGGCAGCCGCACCGTGCTGCCCCGCCAGCAGACCCTGCGCGCGGTCGTCGACTGGTCCTGGGACCTGCTGACCGCGCCCGAACGGGCCGTGCTGCGCCGGCTGTCCGTCTTCTCGGGCGGCTGCGGCCTGCCGATCGCCGAAGAGGTCTGCGCGGACGATTCCGGTGCGGGCGTGCACGGCGCGGACGTCGCCGCGCTGCTGGGCTCGCTCGTCGACAAGTCGCTGGTGGTCGCCGCCCCCGCCGCCGACGGCCAGATGCGCTACCGGCTGCTGGAGACCGTGGGCGAGTACGCCGGCGAGCGGCTGGACGAGGCCGGCGAGCGGGCGGCCGTGGAGCGGCGGCACCTGGTCGCCCACCGTGAACTGGCCCGTACCAGCGACCCGTTGCTGCGCGGCCCCGAGCAGCGCGCCTGGCTGGAGCGGCTGGAGCTGGAGCACGACAACCTGCGCTCCGCGCTGCGGCGCGCCGTCGCGGCGCGGGACGAGCAGGAGGCGCTGTGCCTCGTGCTGTCCCTGAGCTGGTTCTGGCAGCTGCGCGACCACCGCGCGGACGCCCGCCACTGGGCGGAGGCCGCCGCCGCGCTGGGCCCGGACCCCTTCGCGGAGCCCATCGCGCCGGCCCGGCCGCTGTACGTCACGTGCACCGAGGCGCCGCCGCCGATGGAGCCGGACGTGCTGGAGGAGGCGCGGCGCGGCGCACGCCTGGTCGCGCTGGCCCACTCCGACTCCGACATGAGGATGATCAACGCTCCCGAGACGCAGCGCATGCTGCGCGGCATCGTCGCCGCCTACGGCGACGGTCTGCCGCAGAACTGCCGCGTGCCGGGCATGATGTGGTTCTACGCGGTCCTGCTGACGGGCGCGAGCGAGGACCTGTACGGGGTCGTCGACGGCGCGGTCGACCGCTGCCGCGAGCTCGGCTACACCTGGGAGCTCGCCAACGCGCTGCAGCTGCGTGCCAAGCTGCTCAACGACAGCCCCGGCCGGATCGACCAGGGGATCGCGGACGCCGACGAGAGCCTGGAGATCTTCCGCCGCCTCGGCGACTCCTGGGGCGTGGCCGAGGCGCTGTCCGGGCGTGGCGAGGCCCTGGAGAAGTACGGCAGGTTCGCGGCCGCCGCGGCGGACTACCGGGAGGCCATCGAGCGCGTCGAGGAACTGGGCTCCGCCGGGCAGGTGCCGATGCTGCGGGCCCGCCTCGTCGAGGTGCTCATGGAGGACGGCGTGATCGACGCGGAGGAGGGCGAGCGCGCCTTGCGCGAGACGCTCGTGGGCATGGAGCGGCTCAGCGCCGACGGCGCCACCTTCGTCCGCCTCCAGCTCGGCATCCACGTCGCGCGTTCCGGGCGGCTGGCCGAGGCGAGGGAGCTGCTGGAGGAGCTCGCCGGGGAGTACGGGAGCCGTGCCATGCTGCTCTTCCAGGGGCTGATCAGCGGGCTGCTCGGCTGGGTCGACACGCTCCAGGGCCGCCCCCAGGAGGCGCTGCCGAAGATCCGCAACGCCCTGGTGAAGTGCGACGACCCGGTCGCGGGTGTGATCGCCCCGCACATGATGGCCATCCAGCTGATGCACGCCGCCCAGGCCTTCGCCGCCCTCGGCGGCGAGGAGCACGCATTGAGGGCGGCCCGGCTGCTCGGGGCCGGCGTCGCCCTGCGGCCGGGGGGCTTCCACGTTCCCTCCTCGGAGCGGGAGTTGCGGGACTGGACGGAGGCCCGCACGCGGGCCGCGCTGAGCGCCGATGACTACGAGCGCGCGTACGCCGAGGGCGGCCGGCTCTCCATGGCGGAGGCCGTCGCCCTCGTCTGACGCGCGCACCCGGTGCCCCCCGGTGTGGACCTCAGGTCTTCTTGCGGAACCTGGCGACCGCCAGCGGTGCCGTCACCAGCGTGATGGCCGCGGACCAGGCCAGGGTCATCCACACCGAGTGGGCCACCGCACCGCCGTTGATCAGATGGCGGGAGGCGTCGGCGAGGTTGGAGAGCGGGTTGTACTTCGTGAACGCCTCCAGCCAGCCCGGCATGTTCGTCGTCGGCGCGAAGATGGAGCTGCCGAACTGCAGGGGCATCAGGACGAGCATGGCGACCCCCTGGACGGCCTGTGCCGTCTTCATGGTCAGACCGAGCAGAATGAAGATCCACATCAGCGAGGCGCCGAAGACCATGGCGAGCGCCACCGCCGCGAGCAGGTGCAGCACCGAGGTGCTGACGGTCAGGCCGATCGCGAAGCCCATGACCAGGAGGATCGAGGTCGCGATGAGCATGCGGCCGACTTCGACGACGATCTTCGCGATGAGGACGGAGGACCGGGCTATCGGCATCGTGCGGAAGCGGTCCATCACCCCCTTCTTGAAGTCGTCGTTGATGCCCGTGCCGACCGCCATGGCGATGTTCATGCCCATCATCGCCATCAGGCCTGGCACCAGGTAGTTGACGTAGTCCTGTTCGTTGCCCTTGCCGGCGATCGAGCCGCCGAAGACGTAGGTGAACAGCAGGATGAAGATGATCGGCATCAGGACGGCGTCGAACATCGACTCCGGGTCCTGCTTGATCTGCAGCATGTTGCGGCGCGCGAGCGCGCCGATGTGCCGCAGATTGGCCCGCAGGCCGATCCGGCCGTCGTGGGCGGGCGCCGCCGCGGGCGCGCTGACCGTCGCCGCGCTCATACCGCGACCTCCTCGAGCTTGTCGGTGTGCTGCTCCTCGTCGGCCGTCGCCAGGGACGCCTTCTGGCCCGTGACGGCCAGGAAGACCTCGTCCAGGCTGGGCAGATGGGTGCTGATGCCGGCGATGGCGAAGCCGCGCTCGCCCAGCATGCCCACCACGGCGGTCAGCTGTTCGTCGCTGATGATCGGGACGTTGACCACGCCCTCCGCCTCGTCGGCGGTCGCGCCGGCGATCCCGGCCAGCCCGGCCCGGGCCACGGCGTCGACCATCCGGGGCAGGTCCGAGCGGTCCGCCGGGCGGACCTGCAGGGTGCGCCCGCCGACCTTGGCCTTCAGCTCGTCGACCCGGCCCCCGGCGATCACCCGGCCCCGGTCGATGACGGTCAGCTCGTTCGCCAGCTGCTCGGCCTCTTCCATGTACTGCGTGGTGAGCAGCACGGTGGCGCCCTCGGCGACCATGCGCTGGACCTCGGCCCACACCTCGTTGCGGGTGCGCGGGTCCAGGCCGGTGGTGGGCTCGTCCAGATAGAGCACCGCCGGCTGTCCGATCATGGAGGCGGCGAGGTCGAGCCGGCGGCGCATACCGCCGGAGTAGTTCATGGCGGGGCGCTTGGCGGCCTCCGTCAGCGAGAAGCGCTCCAGCATCTCCTCGGCCCGCCGCCGGGCGTCCTTGCGGGACAGGTCGAGCAGCCGCCCGATCATGTAGAGGTTCTCCAGCCCGGAGAGCTTCTCGTCGACCGATGCGTACTGGCCGGTCAGCCCGATGACCCTGCGCAGCTGCCGGGGCTGGCGCAGCACGTCGTAACCGGCGACCCGGGCGCTGCCGGCGTCCGGGCGGATCAGGGTGGACAGGCATCTCACCAGCGTGGTCTTGCCGGCGCCGTTGGGGCCGAGGACGCCGAGGACGGTGCCCTCGCGTACGTCCAGGTCGACCCCGTCCAAAGCCTTGGTCTCGCCGAAGTGCTTGACCAGGCCCCGTACTTCGACGGCGTTCCCGCCGCTTTCGGGGATGTCGTTTCGCGTCATGCCCTCAACAGTGCCAGCGGGCACTGACAGGGGGCCGACAGCCGCCGACAGATCACCGACAAGCCACCGACAGGATGTGCCCCCGCCCCGCCCTTTCACCGTTTCTTGTCCTCAATCGCCGGACGGGCTGAAATTCAGCCCGTCCGGCGATCGAGCCTCGGGATTAGTGGAAGGAGTGCTCCTCCGCCGGGTACGCGCCGCCCACCACGTCGTCGGCGAAGGACTTCGCCGCGTCGCCGAGGGCCTCGCGCAGCTGCGCGTACTGCTTGACGAAGCGCGGCAGACGGCCGGACGTCATGCCGGCCATGTCGGTCCACACCAGCACCTGCGCGTCGCACTCGACGCCCGCGCCGATGCCGACGGTCGGGATGTGCAGGGTGCGGGTGACCTCGGCGGCCAGCTCCGCCGGGACCAGCTCCAGGACGACCGCGAAGGCGCCCGCGTCCTGGACGGCCTTGGCGTCGCGCAGCAGCTGCGCCGCCGCCTCATCGCCACGGCCCTGCACCGGGTAGCCGCCGTAGGCGTTGACGGACTGCGGGGTGAGGCCGATGTGCGCCATGACCGGGATGCCGGCCTGGACCAGCAGCTCGATCTGGTGGGCCGAGCGCTCGCCGCCCTCCAGCTTGACCGCGCCGACACCCGCCTCCTTCACCAGCCGGGTGGCGTTGCGCAGCGCCTGGACCGCGCCCTCCTGGTACGAGCCGAAGGGCAGGTCGCCGACGACGAGGGCGCGCTTGGTGCCCCGTACGACGGCGGCCGAGAGGAGGGTGATCTCGTCCATGGTGACCGGCACCGTGGACTCGTAGCCGAGGTGACAGTTGCCCATGGAGTCGCCCACCAGCAGGACGGGGATGCCGGCCTCGTCGAAGACGGAGGCGGTCATCGCGTCGTAGGCGGTGAGCATGGGCCACTTCTCGCCGCGCTCCTTGGCGGCGGCTATGTCACGGACGGTGATGCGACGGGAACTCGTACCGCCGTACAGCGCCTTGTTGCTCTTCTGGCCGCTGTCGGGGGTCTTCAAGGCATGCGTCATTGCCGTGGCTCCTGTGTTCTGTCGTCTCGAGGCGCCCTGACGGCGTCCCCGGATCACCTCCCATGCTGACACGCCCGGTCCTGGCGCGGAAGTGCCCCCCGGCCGGTCCGCCGCCGGTCAAGAATTGCCCATACGAGACGGTGCCGTATCGAAATAATTTAGGGTGGTGTCCATGGCAACCTCCGACTCCGCGCCGCCCCGCAAGGTCCCCGAGGCCGTCCACCGCAGACGGTGGGCCGTCCTGGCCGTGCTGCTGTGCAGCCTGCTCGTGGTCGTCCTGGGCAACTCGGTCCTCAACGTGGCGATGAAGACGATCGCCGCCCCCGCCCCCACCGGTCTCGGGGCCACCCAGAGCGAGCTGGCGTGGGCGATCAACGCCTACACGCTCGTCTTCGCCGGCATGCTGTTCACCGCGGGCCTGCTCGGCGACCGGTGGGGCCGCAAGAAGGTCCTGCTCTTCGGCATGACCGTCTTCGGCGTCGGCTCCGCGCTCGCCGCCATGGCCGGCTCGCCCGCCGAGCTGATCGCCTACCGCGCGCTGATGGGCTTCGGCGGGGCCTTCGTGATGCCCTCCACGCTGGCGATCATCATGAACGTCTTCGAGCGGGAGGAGCAGCCCAAGGCCATCGGCATCTGGGCCGGCGCCGTGGGGCTCGCCATCGCCATAGGGCCGATCACCGGCGGCATCCTGCTCAGCCACTTCTGGTGGGGCTCGGTCTTCCTGATCAACCTCCCGATCGTCACCGCCGCCCTGATCGCGATGGCGGTGCTCGTCCCCGAATCCAAGGACCCCCGGCCCGGCCGGCTCGACCCGTTCGGCGTGCTGCTGTCCGTCATCGGGCTCGTCCTGCTGGTCTACGGCATCATCCGGGGCGGCCAGCTGGCCGACTTCACCGTCCCCGAGGTCTACGGCACCGTCGGCGGCGGCCTCCTCGTCCTCGTGCTGTTCGTGCTGCACGAGCGGCGCAGCACCCACCCCGCGATGGACGTCCGCTACTTCCGCAACCCGGCCTTCTCCGCCGCCGTCTCCTCGCTGGCGCTGGTCTTCTTCGGGCTGATGGGCGTGACCTTCTTCATGGTCTTCTACACCCAGAGCGCCCGCGGCTTCACCCCGCTGCAGAGCGGGCTGCTGATGCTGCCGCTGGCCGCCGCCCAGATGATCTTCGCGCCGCGCGCCCGGCTCGTCGTCGAGCGCTTCGGCGCCCGCGCCGTGTGCACCGGCGGCATGGTCGTGATGGCCGCGACCATGGCCGGCTACGCCCTGCTCGACGTGCACACCCCGATCTGGGTCCTGGAGGTGCTCTTCCTCTTCCAGGGCGCCGCGATGGCCCACATCACCCCGCCCGCCACCGTCTCGATCATGCAGTCGCTGCCCCGGGAGAAGGCGGGCTCCGGCTCCGCCGTGAACAACACCTTCCGGCAGATCGGCGGCGCCCTCGGGGTGGCCGTGCTCGGCTCCGTGCTCTCCACCGTCTACCGCGACGGCGTCTCCGGCCGGCTCGAGGCCGTCCCCGGCCTGAGCGAGGAGGCCCGGCACGCCGCCGGCGAGTCCATCGAGGCCACCCGCGCCGTCGCCGGCCGGCTCGGCCCCGCGGGCGCGGACCTCATGGGCCGGGCGCAGGACGCCTTCGTCCACGCCATGCACGTCACCGTCCTCGGCGCCGCCGCCGTCGCCCTGCTCGGGGCGCTCGTCGCCGTACTGTTCCTGCCGGCCAAGAACGCCGCCCGCCCCCCGGCCGGCGCCGGCCGCCCGGGAGCGGAGAAGGAACAGGCGGGAGCGGGACAGTGAACGCCCCCGCAGCCCGCAGCACGCCCACGGCACGGGACGGGCGCCGCGGACGGCCGCGCAGCGCCGCCGTCGACACCACCGTCATCGAGACCGTGCTGCGCCTGCTGGAGGGCGGCGCCACCGTCGCCGAGCTGTCGATGGAGGGCATAGCCCGCCGGGCGGGCGTCGGCAAGGCCACCGTCTACCGGCGCTGGGCGGGCAAGGAAGCGCTGCTGCTCGACGTGCTGCGCTCCCTGGACGACGACGGCCCCCGCCCCACCGGCGGCCCCGTCCGCGACGACCTCGTCGCCCTCCTCGAGTACCTGCGCCGACGCGGCCTGGCCAAGCGCTCCTCCGCCGTGCTGCGCACCGTCGTGGCCCAGGTGCAGGCGCACCCCCGGCTGTGGGCCGAGTACCACGGAACGGTCGTCAGGGCCCGGCGCGAGGCGTTCGAGGCGGTGCTGCGGCGCGGCATGGCCGAGGGGGAGATCCGCGCCGACGTGGACACCGAGCTCCTGACCGATCTGTTCGTCAGCCCGATGCTCTCGCGCGCCCTCTTCCACGAGGGGAAGGAGCTGCCGGACGGGCTGTCCGAGCGGATCGTCGACACCCTGCTGGAGGGCGTACGGCCCCCCGCCGGAGGGCGGTCCGCGGCTCCTGCCCCGAATGTGCCCGTTGTGTCACAGCCCCCGTCGCGCCCCGGTCGACAGGAACCCCCGCCCGCCGGACGCTCGTCCTCCTCCCCGACGCCCCCGCCAGGGGTGTCCGGGTAAGCCCCGCGACACCGTGATCACCTATGGTCGGGTGGCGGGGACGCAGCCAGACGGAGCAGTGAGGACAACCGATGCCGCAGGCACACATGGAGGAGACGGGCCACGAGGGAGCGGGGCCGGAGCGGGCCGGCTCCGGAGCCCGGCGCTTCCTGGGCCTTCGGCAGGACCGGGAGAAGGGCGACTGGAAGCAGCAGTGGACGGGCAGCGGCGTCTGGCGGCGCGGCATGGTCGTCGCCGCGGTCGCCGTGCTGCTGGGCCTGCTGATGCTGGTGCACGCCGACATCCCCAACCGGGTCGGCAACCTCGGCTCCCTCACCGAGACCTTCCTGCCCTGGCTGGGCCTGCTGGTGCCGGTGCTGTTCGCCCTGGCGCTGTGGCGCCGCTCGGCCACCGCCCTGATAGCCCTGCTGCTCCCCTCGGTCGTCTGGGTCAACCTCTTCGGCGGGCTGCTGAGCGACAAGTCCGGCAAGGGCGGCAACTTCACGGTCGCCACCCACAACGTCAACGCCGAGAACCCCAACCCCGCGGCCACCGCCAAGGCCGTCGCCGCCTCGGGCGCGGACGTCGTGGCGCTGGAGGAGCTCAGCGACGCCTCGCGGTACGAGAAGGCGCTGGCGGGCACGTACAAGTACCACTCGGTGCAGGGCACCGTCGGCATCTGGAGCAAGTACCCGCTCGAGCTGGCCCAGCCCGTCGACATCCGCCTGGGCTGGGTGCGCGCGCTGCGCGCCACGGTCAAGACCCCGCAGGGTCCCGTCGCCGTCTACGTCGCGCACCTGCCGTCGGTGCGGGTGAAGTTCAACGCCGGCTTCACCGCCGGGCAGCGCGACAACAGCGCCGAGGCGCTGGGCCGGGCCATCGCCCAGGAGCCGGAGAAGCGGGTCGTCCTCCTCGGCGACCTCAACGGCACCATGAACGACCGCTCGCTCGCCCCCATCACCTCGCAGCTGCGCTCGGCGCAGGGCGCGGCGGGCGACGGCTTCGGCTTCAGCTGGCCGGCGAGCATGCCGATGGCGCGGATCGACCAGATCATGGTGCGCGGCATGGACCCGGTCTCGGCCTGGACGCTGCCCGCGACGCGCAGCGACCACCTGCCGGTGGCGGCCCGGGTCAAGATCTGACCCCAGGGCGGGTGCGCGCGGCACACTGGAGACATGTGCCGCAGCATCAAGACGCTCAGGGCGCCGATGACGCCCGAGGTGGGCGAGGACGACATCCGGGCGGCCGCCCTGCAGTACGTGCGCAAGGTGTCCGGTTTCCATGCGCCGGCCGCGCACAATCAGGCCGTCTTCGACGAGGCCGTGGACGCGGTGGCGGGGGCCACGGCGACGCTGCTGGACGGGCTGGTCGTGCGCGGGCCGAAGTGAAGTGGCCCCTGCCCCGCCCTCTCACCGTTTCTTGTCCTCAATCGCCGGACGGGCTGGCTGTGCCGTGTCCTCAATCGCCGGACGGGCTGCATTTGCAGCCCGTCTGGGGGCACCTCCCAGCGGTAGCTGGGGGAGATTGAGGACCGGGGTCCGGGGCGGAGCCCCGGGTCAGAGGGCCTCGCGCCAGCCGTTCGTGATCGGCAGGCGGCGGTCCTTGCCGAAGCCCTTCGCGGAGATCTTCGTGCCCGGCGGGTACTGCCGGCGCTTGTACTCCGCCAGGTCCACCATCCGCAGGACCCGCGTGACCAGCGCCGCGTCGAAGCCCGCCGCGACGATCGCGTCGCGGCCCTGGTCGCGGTCGACGTACAGCTCCAGGAGCCGGTCGAGCACGTCGTAGTCCGGCAGCGAGTCCGTGTCGACCTGGCCGGGGCGCAGCTCGGCGCTCGGCGGCTTGGTGATGGAGTTCTCCGGGATCGGCGGGGTCTCGCCGCGCTCGGCCGCCGCCTGGTTGCGCCACCTGGCGAGGCGGAAGATGCCGGTCTTGTAGACGTCCTTGATGGGGCCGTACGCGCCCACCGAGTCGCCGTAGAGCGTGGAGTAACCGCAGGCCAGCTCGGACTTGTTGCCCGGCGCGAGCACGATGTGGCCCTCCTGGTTGGAGATCGCCATCAGCATCGTGCCGCGCAGCCGCGACTGCAGGTTCTCCTCCGCGAGGCCGGTCAGCCCCAGCGCCCCCATGTACGCGTCGAACATCGGCGCGATCGGCACGGTCCGGAAGTTGAGGCCGGTGCGCCGGGCGAGGTCCTCGGCATCGCTGATGGAGTGGTCGGAGGAGTAGCGGGAGGGCATGGCCACGCCGTACACGTTCTCCGCGCCGACCGCGTCGCAGGCGACGGCCGCCACGAGCGCCGAGTCGATGCCTCCGGAGAGGCCGATGAGCACACTGCGGAAACCGTTCTTCTCCGCGTACGCGCGCAGGCCCGTCACCAGGGCCTTGTAGACCTCCTCGTCGTCGCCGAGGTGGTCGGCGAGGCCGCCGGTGAACTGCGGCTCGTACGCGGGGAGGGGGTCGGCGGAGATCGTGACGTGCTCGATGCGCAGACCGTCGTCCACGACACCGGAGGGCACCTCGGCCGGGGCCGGCGGCAGGTCGAGGTCGAGCACCACGCAGGTCTCCTCGAACTGCGGGGCGCGGGCGACGACCCGGCCGTCGCGGTCGACGACGATGGAGTCGCCGTCGAAGACCAGCTCGTCCTGGCCGCCGGTCATCGCGAGGTACGCGGTGGTGCAGCCGGCCTCCTGGGCGCGCTTGCGCACCAGCTCCAGGCGGGTGTCGTCCTTCTCCCGCTCGTAGGGGGAGGCGTTGATGGAGAGCAGCAGCCCGGCGCCGGCGGACCGGGCGGCGGGCACGCGGCCGCCGTCCTGCCAGAGGTCCTCGCAGATGGCGAGGGCGACGTCCACGCCGTGGACGCGGATCACGGGCAGCGTCTCGCCGGGCACGAAGTACCGGAACTCGTCGAAGACGCCGTAGTTGGGCAGGTGGTGCTTGGCGAAGGTCAGCACGGCCTCGCCGCGGTGCAGCACGGCGGCGGCGTTGCGCGGGGCGCCGGCGGGCCGGCCCAGCCGGGGGCGGGCCTCCTCGCTGCGGTCGAGGTAGCCGACGATCACCGGCAGCTCCCCGAGTCCTTCGGCGTCGAGGCGGGCCGCGAGCGAGCGCAGCGCGTCCCGGCTGGCCGTCACGAAGGAGGAGCGCAGCGCCAGGTCCTCGACGGGGTAGCCCGTCAGCACCATCTCAGGGAACGCCACCAGATGGGCTCCCTGCTCGGCGGAGTGCCGGGTCCAGCGGACGACCGACTCGGCGTTGCGGGCGAGGTCGCCGACGCGGGAGTCGATCTGGTTCAGGGCGAGACGAAGTTGAGCCACGCCGCCAGTCTAATCGTCTGACTGACGCAATGTGGTGTGAGCGGTGCCACGACGGCTCCCCCGGGACGCGAGGGGGCGGGGCCCGCGGACCCCGCCCCCCCCCGCGTCCCCGTCGGGGCTAGGCGCGGTAGCCCAGGACCGTCATCATCCCGGCCTCCGCGTGGTAGACGTTGTGGCAGTGGAGCATCCACAGGCCCGGGTTGTCGGCGTCGAAGTCGACCTCCAGCCGCTTGCCCGGCAGCACGATGGCGGTGTCCTTGCGGGGCCCGCCGCCGGGCAGGGCGAAGGTGTGGCCGTGCAGGTGCATCGGGTGCCACATGTCGGTGTCGTTGACGAACACCAGCCGGACCCGCTCGCCCGCGCTCACCCCGTAGCGCTGCGCGGGCGTGTACTTCTTGCCATTGACGGCCCAGTCGTACTTCGCCATCGAGCCCGTGAGCCGCAGCGTGATCGTGCGGTCGGGCCGGCGGTCCCCGAGTGCCACGGCGCGGCCGGCCTTCAGCCGGTCGGCGGTCAGCACCGTGCCGTCCAGCTCCCGGGGGCGCGCGTCCGCGCCGGGCGCGGCGCCGGCGCCGGTCCGCAGCACGGCCAGCGCGGTGCGCTTCTTGCCCTCGGCCAGGGCGGTCAGCGGGAAGACGCCGTCCTTCGCCTCCACCAGTACGTCGTACCGCTCGCCCATGCCCAGCAGGAGCGCGTCCGTCTGCTGATGCTCGACGGGGAAACCATCCGTATGGGTGACGGTCATGCGGTGGTCGCCGAGGGCCACGCGGAAGGCGGTGTCGCCGCCCGCGTTGATGAAGCGGATGCGGACGCGGTCGCCGGGCTTCGCGGTGAAGGTCTGCGGGTCCTGCGGTACGCGCCCGTTGACGAGGTAGTGCGGATAGGCGACGTCACCGGCGTCACCGCCGAGGAGGCCGCTCGTGGCGCCCATCAGCATCCGGGGCGGGCCGGAGGGGGCGGGGGAGGGGGAGGCTGCGGTCATGGACATCTTCGACATGTCGTGGCCGCCGCTGCCGTGCTGCATGCCGCCGCCGTGGTCCATGCCGCCGTGGTCCCCGCCGCCGTGGTCCATGCCGCCCATGCCCCGGCTCAGCTCCGCGAGTACCGCGTCCGGCGTGCTGCCGTCGATCCCGTCGACCCAGTCGTCCAGGACGACGACCCACTCCTTGTCGTACTCCAGCGGCTCCTTCGGGTCCTCCACGATCAGCGGTGCGTACAGCCCCCGGTCCTGCTGGGTGCCCGAGTGCGGGTGGAGCCAGTACGTGCCCGGGTGCGGGACGGCGAAGCGGTAGTCGTACGACGCCCCGGGCCTGATGTTCCGCTGGGTCAGATCCGGGACGCCGTCCATGTCGTTGCGCAGCGCCAGCCCGTGCCAGTGGACGGAGGTGGGCTCGGGCAGATGATTGGCGAGGGTGAGGGCGAGCGTGTCGCCGGCGGTCAGCCGGACCTCCCTGCCGGGCAGCGCGTCGCCGTACGCCCAGGTCGGGACCGTACGGCCGCCGCCGAGGTCCAGCGTCGCGGCGGTGGCGGTGAGCCTGACGTTCCGTACGGGGCCCGGGCGCCGCTTCTCCTCGGCGGCGGCGACCTCACTGCCGTCCGGGGAGACGTAGCCGGCGGTGGGCTGCGCCGCGGAGGAGCCGGCGCCGTCCTTCGAGCAGGCGGCCAGCAGGCCGCCGCCGGCGACGGCGATGCCCGCGCCGAGCACGGCGCGGCGGGTGGTGGTGATGGTGCGCATGGCAGAACACCTCGTGGTGTCGGTTCTGTGACGTGGGCGTGAGGGCGGGCGCGCCCGCGCCGCCGGAGGGCGGCGGCGGGCCGCGCCGCCTATACGCGCAGCACCGACAACCGTGCGAGGGCCTTGTGCCGGGGTGGCGGCACCGGCCACAGAGCGCGCGAGAACCACGCCCGCCCCGCCGGCGCGTCCGCACCGGCGGGCCGGCGCAGCGCGGCGAGGGAGAGCAGGAGCGCGACCGTCCAGCCCGCGCCGAGCACGGCGAGGCAGACGGACATGGGATCCATGCCGTCCCCGTGGTCAGAGGCAGAGGCAGAGGCAGAGGCAGAGGCAGAGGCAGAGGCGTGAGCGCCGTCATGGCCGGGCGCGGCGGCGGGGACTCGTGCGGCGGCAAGGGCGGGCGCGACCGCGGAGCCGGCAGCGGCGGCGTCCGGACGCGGCACGGCCGCTCCGCCCGGGGGGTGGCCGCGTGCACTGTCTGCCGCCGCGCCCGGGGCACGCACCGCCGTGCCGTTCGTCGCCAGGCCCGGGGCATGGACCGCCGCGCTGTCCCTCGCCGCGCCCGGGGCATGGACCGGTGCGTCGTTCGTCGCTCCGTCCGGGGCACGGACCGGTGCGCCGTTCGTCGCTCCGTCCAGGGCAGTCATCGCCGACGAAGCCGTCGCGCCGTGCTGCCCCCCACCGTGCTCGCGCGGGTGCCCGAGTGTGTGCATGGTCACGATCCCCAGCAGCAGCGCCGCGAACAGCAGCAGCCGGCCGCACCAGGCGGTGGCCCCCTGTCCTTGCACCGTCTGCCTCCCGAGACCCTCGACCCTCCGCGCACCTTACCCCCACGGGGTATCGCCCCCGCAGGGTGTCCGCGCGAGCGGATGTGCACGAAGCGGTGCCAAGGCCCGATCATTGGGCGAAAACGATTGACGACGCACGGCCCGAAGGACGCTCTCCTCCCATGACCAGCACGGAACAGGTTAGGGACGGACGTCCCACCACCGCGGCCGTCGCCGCCCCCGCCCCCGGGGCCGGCCAGGCGCAGTTCATCTCGTGGGCGACGCTCGCGATGATGACGACCGCCTCGGTGGCGAACCTGCGCCCCTCGCCCTCGATGGCCATCTACGGACTGGCCGCCGTCTTCCTCTACCTCCTGCCCGCCGTCGTCTTCCTGCTGCCGACCGCCCTCGTCTCGGCGGAGCTGGCGTCCGGCTGGCCCGGCGGCGTCTACCGGTGGGTGAGCGAGGGGCTGTCCAAGCCGCTGGGCTTCCTGGCCGTGTGGTGCCAGTTCGCGATGACCATCGCCTACTACCCGAGCCTCCTGGCGTACGTGGCGAGCACCTTCGCGTACGTCATCGACCCCTCGCTCGCCGACAACGGCCTCTACATCGCCATCGTCATCGTCGTCATCTACTGGGCCGGCGTGCTGATCTCCTCGCGCGGCACGAAGGCGGTCGCCGGGCTCTCCAGCATGGGCCTGGTCATCGGCACGCTGATCCCCGGCGTCGTCCTCGTCGCCCTCGGCCTGGTCTTCCTCGCCCAGGGCAACCCCTCCGCCGCGCCCATGGACGGCGGGCACGTGCTGCCGCCGTGGACGGGGCTGGCCAGCCTCGTGCTGATCGTGGGCAACTTCCTGTCGTACGCGGGCATGGAGATGAACGGCGTGCACGTCTCCGCGCTGCGCGAGCCCGGCCGGCAGTACCCCCGCTCGGTCTTCCTGGCCACCGGCCTCGTCCTGCTGATCTTCATCCTGCCCGCGCTGGCCATCAGCTGGGTGATGCCGAGCGAGAACCTCAGCCTCACCGCCGGCGTCATGCAGGCCTTCCAGGGCTTCTTCGACCACTTCCACGTGGGCTGGCTGACCAAGGTCGTCGGCGTCCTGCTCGTCGCGGCGGCCCTGGGCGGCATGCTCACCTGGCTGGCCGGGCCCTCCAAGGGCCTGCTGATGGTCTCCCGGCAGGAGGGCTACCTGCCGCCTGTCCTGCAGAAGCTCAACAAGCGCGGCGTCCCGCAGAACATCATGGTGGCGCAGGGCGTGCTCACCACGATCATCGCGCTGCTCTACGCCTTCATCCCCGACGTCTCCAGCGCCTACTGGATCTTCTCGGTCGTCACCACGCAGATCTACCTCGTCGTCTACCTGCTGATGTTCGCCGCCGTCATCCGGCTGCGCGCCACCCGCCCCGACCAGCCGCGCGGCTTCCGCGTCCCCGCCGTGCACCTGGTCGCCGGCATCGGCTTCGCGGCCTCCATCGGCGCCATGTGCATCGGCTTCGTACCGCCCGAGCAGTTCGGCGGCGGCCCCGTCTGGCGCTACGTCCTCATGGTCGGCGGCGGCCTGCTGACCCTCGGCTTCCTCGCGCCGCTGGCGTTCCTGAAGTTCCGCAAGCCGCACTGGGTGGCGGCCGAACACCGGCAGGAGGGCACCGTCGAGTAGCTTGTCCGTGCCCTCCGGGAGAGGGCGGGACCAAAAGGGGGAGCACCGCATGGGCGGTACGGAACGGCCACCGGGGCGGATGCTGCGGGTGGGCGGGGTCACGCTGCACGTCCTGCGCGAGGGCTCCGGCCCCGTGTGCGTGCTCAGCGCCGGGCTCGGCATGGGGTGGTTCGACTGGGACCAGGTCGTCCCCCTGCTCACCCCCCACCGCACGGTGGTCCGCTTCGACCGCCCCGGGCTGGGGTTCAGCGCCCCGCCCGTCGAGGTGCCCACCGCCGCCGGGGAGGCCGCCCGCATAGCGGGCGTCCTCGACGCGCTGGACCTGCCCGCCCCGGCCACGGTCGTCGGCCACTCCCTCGCCGGGTTCCACGCCGAGGCGTTCGCCCGGCTGTACCCGGAGCGCACGGCGGGAATCGTCCTGGTCGACGGCAGCGTGGAGGAGGACGCCCGCCCGGTCCCCGCCCCCGAACTGCGCACCGCCGCCGCCCACGTGCGGGGCATGGCCCTCGCCGCCACCGGGCTGCCCCGCGCCCTGGGCCCGGCCCTGCGCCGGTTCTCCGTCCGCTCCGCCTCCGTCAAGCGCCACGACCCCGCCCCCGCGGACCTGGTCCGCCGCACCTACGGCACCGGGCGCGTGGCGCGCGCCCTCCTCATGGAGAACACCCGCTACCGCGACGTGGCCGCCGAGCTCGAGGACCTGCGCACCCACCACGGCCTGCCGCCCGCCCCGGTCACCGTCCTCGCCGCCTCGCCGGGCACCGGCTCCTGGCTCGAGCGGCGCTGGCTGGAGCGCCAGCGCGCCCTCGCCGACCGCCTCGACGGCCGCTTCGAGGCCGTCGCCCCCGCGGGCCACCTGCTGATGTACGACCGGCCGCAGGCCATCGCCGCGGCGGTCCTCGCCACGCCCTTCCTGCGCCCCTGACCCCGACGGCCGTGCGCCACCACCCGGTCGGCGGCCGCCGGTGGGTGCCCGGCGTGCGGGTGCGCCAGGGTGGGAGCAGCGGAAAAGGGGAGGGTCGTTTCGCAGGCGAGGAGCACCCAGGTGAGCACGACGCAGCACGAGTACACCCCGTTCGGCGGCGAGATCGAGCAGGGCGCGAAGTACGCCATCCAGTGGCGGACCGACCCCCGTTACGTCCTGTGCGGCCACGCCACCGAGGGCTTCGTCGACGTCCGGGACCGCGACACGGTCTCCGAGCACCACTACGCATGGCACATCGACACCGCGACCGGCGTCGTCACCCTCGCCGCCGACGCCGAGGAGTACGTGCCGCGCGTGCTCACCCTGCTGCTCGGCCCCGCCGGCCACAGCCCCGTCCTGCGGCGCCTCGCCACCCCCGTCGAGCGTGCCCAGTGCTGGAACTGGACCGGCCGCGCCCTGATGAGCCACCGTCACTCCACCGCCGACAAGCTCGCCGTGCACGTGGGCCGCAGGTCCGGCGACGGCAGCTACGGCCTGGCGATGGTGCTGCCCAAGGGCGGCGCCCCCGACCACGAGTGGCAGCTGCTCAAGGCCCCCGCGTAGCAGCCCCCTCCGTTCCCTTTGTCCCTGTCTCCCTCACTTACCCCCCAAACCTGCCGCGCGGGAAAACCGGGGGCGCTTGCGTGCACTCCTCAAGCGTTGTCGTGTGCAGGGCGGATTCGATGCGTCGCGCCGATTCCGTGCGCCCCGCAGTGGGGATTGCCTACGAAGGGTCGATGCGGGTCTTGTTGGAAATCGGTCCACATGGGTCTTAGCCGACCAACCGCTTGGAGGGGGCATGTCGTACGTAGTTCTGTCCGCGTCCGCGTTCACCGCAGGAGCGGCGCCGTCACCACTTCCCGTGCTCGGCCACGGCTGGCAGCTGCTACGACAGCCGCTGGGGTTCCTGGAGTCCCTGCGCCGCCACGGCGACCTGGTGCAGATCAAGCTCGGACACCAGCCCGCCTACGTCGTCTGCCACCCCGAGCTCGCCTGGCAGGTGCTGCGCGACGACCGCACCTTCGACAAGGGCGGCCCGCTCTTCGACCGCCTGCGGGACATCCTGGGCAACGGCGTGGCCACGTGCCCGCACCAGGACCACCGCCGTCAGCGCCGGCTCATCCAGCCCGCCTTCCACCGCACCCGGCTGGCGGGCTACGGCGAGGCCATGGAGGGGGAACTCGCCACGCTCCTCGGGGGCTGGCGGGAAGGGCAGGTGCTCGACACCTTCCCCCTGATGTACCGGTTCGCCCTGCGCTCGGTGCTGCGCGCCCTGTTCTCCGCGCACATCGACAGCGGCACGGCCGACGGGATACAGCGGTCCTTCGAGACCGTCCTCGGCGGGGTGATGCAGCGCGTGTTCGTCCCCGAACCGCTGCTGCGCCTGCCCACGCTCGGCAACCGCCGCTACGAGCGCTGCCGGCGGCACCTCTTCGCCAGCGTGGACCGCATCATCGGCGACTACCGGGCCGAGGAACGGCTCGGCCGCCAGGACTCCGGCGACCTGCTGTCGGTGCTCCTGGCCGGCGGCCGGGACGGCACCGCCGACGGCGGGCCGGCCCCGGACGACCTGGAGATCCGCGACCAGGTCATCTCCATGATGATGGCCGGGTCCGAGTCCATCGGCGCCACGCTGTCCTGGGCCCTGCACCAGCTGACCCGGAACCCGGGGGAGGAGCGGCGGCTCCACGACGAGGTGGACGCCGTCCTCGGCGGCCGCCCCGCCCGCTGGGACGACCTGCCCGCGCTGCCCTTCACCGGCCGCGTGCTCACCGAGGCGATGCGGCTGCACCCGCCCGGCTGGCTCTTCACCCGGATCACCCGCAAGGAGGTGGAGCTGGCCGGACGCCGCCTCGCCCCCGGCACCACCGTGGTCATCACCCCCGCCGGCCTGCACCGGGACCCGGGCCTGTACGAAAGGCCCGCGGCCTTCGACCCCGACCGGTGGCTGCCCGAGCGCGCCGCCGCGCTGCCCCGCGGGGCCTTCCTGTCCTGGGGCGGGGGCCCGCGCAAGTGCATCGGCGACCACTTCGCCATGGCCGAGGCCACCCTCGCCCTGGCCACCGTCGTCTCCCGGTGGCGGCTGCGGCCCGCCCCCGGCTGCGACGCCCGCCCCGCCCGGCTGTCCACCGTCCTGCACCCCAGGAGGCTCCTGCTGGAGCTCACCGCACGCCCCGCGCCCGGCGCCCGCTGACCGCCGGGGGGCGCTCGCCGCCGCCCTGCCCCGGGCCCCGGGGCAGGGCGAGGTCGACCAAGATCGGGGCGGTGCCCCACAATGGGGTACACGGGTCACGGGCCCGGCAGGCAGTATGGGCAGTGGAGCGACACCCGCACGTCGCGAGACGTTCGGACGCGCGTAGGCAACGCCGCCGAAATCGTGTGGTGGGATGCTCATGTGCCCCCGATGTGGCCCGCTGCTTGGGAGCGGACGGCCTGACCAGCGAGGATGACAGTTATGGATAAGCAGCAGGAATTCGTGCTCCGCACCCTCGAAGAGCGCGACATCCGTTTCGTGCGGCTGTGGTTCACCGACGTGCTCGGCTATCTGAAGTCGGTGGCCGTCGCGCCCGCCGAGCTCGAGCAGGCCTTCGACGAGGGCATCGGCTTCGACGGCTCGGCGATCGAGGGCTTCGCGCGGGTCTACGAATCCGACATGATCGCCAAGCCCGACCCGGGCACCTTCCAGATCCTGCCCTGGCGCGCGGAGGCCCCCGGCACCGCCCGGATGTTCTGCGACATCCTCATGCCCGACGGCTCGCCCTCCTACGCCGACCCGCGCTACGTCCTCAAGCGCATCCTGGCCAAGACCTCCGACCTCGGCTTCACCTTCTACACCCACCCCGAGATCGAGTTCTTCCTCCTCAAGGACAAGCCCGTCGACGGCACCCGCCCGGTGCCCGCCGACTCCTCCGGCTACTTCGACCACACCCCGCAGAACGTGGGCATGGACTTCCGCCGCCAGGCCATCACCATGCTCGAATCCATGGGCATCTCGGTCGAGTTCAGCCACCACGAGGGCGCCCCCGGCCAGCAGGAGATCGACCTGCGCTACGCCGACGCGCTCTCCACCGCCGACAACATCATGACCTTCCGCCTCGTGATGAAGCAGGTCGCCCTCGAGCAGGGCGTCCAGGCCACCTTCATGCCCAAGCCGTTCTCTGAGTACCCCGGCTCCGGCATGCACACCCACCTCTCCCTCTTCGAGGGCGACCGCAACGCCTTCCACGAGTCGGGCGCCGAGTACCAGCTCTCCAAGGTCGGCAAGTCCTTCATCGCCGGCCTGCTGAAGCACGCGGGCGAGATCTCCGCCGTCACCAACCAGTGGGTCAACTCCTACAAGCGCATCTGGGGCGGCTCCCAGCGCACCGCCGGCGCCGGTGGCGAGGCCCCCTCCTACATCTGCTGGGGCCACAACAACCGCTCCGCGCTGATCCGCGTGCCCATGTACAAGCCCGGCAAGACCGGCTCCACCCGCGTCGAGGTCCGCTCCATCGACTCCGGCGCCAACCCCTACCTCACCTACGCGGTGCTGCTCGCCGCGGGCCTGAAGGGCATCGAGGAGGGCTACGAACTCCCCGCCGGCGCCGACGACGACGTCTGGGCGCTCTCCGACGCCGAGCGCCGCGCCATGGGCATCGAGCCGCTGCCGCAGAACCTCGGCGAGGCCATCGAGCTGATGGAGCGCAGCGAGCTGGTCGCCGAGACCCTCGGCGAGCACGTCTTCGACTTCTTCCTGCGCAACAAGAAGCAGGAATGGGAGGAGTACCGCTCGGAGGTCACCGCGTTCGAACTGCGCAAGATGCTGCCGGTGCTCTGACCCGTATCCGACCAGTGGTCCGGCCCCGCCCCGAGGAGAGCCCGATGACCGTGCCCGAGGGGCGCCGCAGCAGTACGTACACGCGTCTGCTGCGGTACGGCTTCACCGACCCGGCCGCCGCCGAACGGCACCTGGACGACCCGGTGCTGGCGGCCGTCCGGTCCGACCCGGTGCTCCTCGACGCGCTCGGCGCCACCGCCGACCCCGACCTCGCGCTGCGCGGGCTCGTACGGCTGGTGGAGGCGCAGGGCGCGGGCGGCGACGGGGAGCGCCGGGCGCTGCTCGACACCCTGATCACCGCCAAGCCGCTGCGCGACCGGCTGCTGGGCGTGCTCGGCGCCTCCGAGGCGCTCGGCGACCACCTCGCCCGCCACCCCGCCGACTGGCACGCCCTGGACAGCTTCGACTCCGCCGATCTCCACCCCACGACCCCGGAGTTCGAACGCGCCCTCGCCGAGGGCTCCCGGGCCGGGCGGGATGCCGGGCTCACGCCCCCCGACGCGCTGCGCGCCGCCTACCGCCGCTGCCTGCTGGCCATAGCGGCCCGTGACATCAGCGGCACCATCGACGTCGCCCAGACCGCCGCCGAGCTCGCGGACCTGGCCACCGCCACGCTCCGGGCCGCACTGGAGATCGCCGCCCAGGAGCGGCCGGCGGACGCCGCCGCCTGCCGCCTCGCCGTCATCGGCATGGGCAAGTGCGGCGGCCAGGAGCTCAATTACGTCTCCGACGTGGACGTGATCTTCGTGGGCGAGGCCCGGGACGGCACCCCCGAGGGCCCCGCCCTGCAGGCCGCCACCCGGCTCGCGTCCCGGATGATGCGCGTCTGCTCCGACGTCACCCCCGAGGGCACCATCTGGCCCGTCGACGCCAACCTCCGCCCCGAGGGCCGCAACGGCCCCCTGGTGCGCACCCTGACCAGCCACCTGGCCTACTACCAGCGCTGGGCCAAGACCTGGGAGTTCCAGGCCCTCCTCAAGGCCCGGCCCGTCGCCGGCGACCTCGCCCTCGGGCAGAGCTATGTGGAGGCCCTCTCCCCGCTGGTCTGGCAGGCGGCCGAGCGCGAGAACTTCGTCGCCGACGTCCAGCAGATGCGCCGCCGCGTCATCGCCTCCATCCCCGCCACCCAGGTCGACCGCGAGCTCAAGCTCGGCCCCGGCGGCCTGCGCGACGTCGAGTTCGCCGTGCAGCTCCTGCAGTTGGTGCACGGCCGCAGCGACGCCACCCTGCGCGTCGGCGGCACCCTCGACGCGCTGGCCGCCCTCGCCGCGGGCGGCTACGTCGGCCGCGCGGACGCCAAGGCCCTCGACGCCTCCTACCGCTTCCTGCGCGCCATGGAGCACCACATCCAGCTGCACCGGCTGCGCCGCACCCACCTCGTGCCCGACAACGAGACCGACCTGCGCCGCCTGGGCCGCTCGCTGGCCCGCACCTACCAGTGGCCCGGCGGCAAGGAGCCCGTCGCCGAGCTCGGCCGGCAGTGGAAGCTGCACGCCCGCGAGGTGCGACGGCTGCACGAGAAGCTCTTCTACCGCCCCCTGCTGGACGCCGTCGCCCAGCTGGAGCCCGGCGAGATCCGGCTCAGCCCCAAGGCCGCCGGCCAGCGCCTGAAGGCCCTCGGCTATGCCGACCCCGCCGCCGCCCTGCGCCACCTGGAGGCCCTCGCCTCCGGAGTCACCCGCAAGGCCGCCATCCAGCGCACCCTGCTGCCCGTCCTGCTCGGCTGGTTCGCCGACTCCGCCGACCCCGACGCCGGCCTGCTCAACTTCCACAAGGTCTCCGACGCCCTCGGCAGAACCCCCTGGTACCTACGGCTGCTGCGCGACGAGGGCGCCGCCGCCGAGAACCTCGCCCGGGTGCTGTCCGCCGGCCGCCTGGCCCCCGACCTGCTGCTGCGCGCCCCCGAGGCCGTCGCCCTCCTCGGCGACCCCGGCGGCCTGCGCCCCCGCGGCCGCGAAGCCCTCGAACAGGAGGTCCTGGCCGCGGTGAACCGCGCCGAGGACGCCGAGGCCGCCATCGTCGCCGTGCGCGGCGTGCGCCGCCGCGAGCTGTTCCGCACGGCCGCAGCCGACATCATCGGCGCCTACGGACACGCCCGCGACGGCGCCCACGCCAACGGCGAGCACGGCACCGGCTCCCGAGGCCACGCCGAGACCGCCGGCAGCGACCCGGGCGAGCGCACCCGCACCGTCGGCGACGCCGTCTCCGACCTCAACGCCGCCGCTCTCGCCGGCGCCCTGCGCGCGGCCGTGCGCGCCGAGTGGGGCGACACCCTGCCCACCCGCTTCGCGGTCATCGGCATGGGCCGCTTCGGCGGCCACGAACAGGGCTACGGCTCCGACGCGGACGTCCTGTTCGTCCACGAGCCGCGCGAGGGAGTCTCCGACGAGGACGCCGCCAAGGCCGCGTTCGCCGTCGCCGGCGAGATGCGCCGGCTGCTGCAGCTGCCCACCACCGACCCGCCGCTGCTCGTCGACGCCGACCTGCGCCCCGAGGGCAAGTCCGGGCCCATCGTGCGCAGCCTCGCCTCCTACGCCGCCTACTACCGGCGCTGGTCCCTGGTGTGGGAGAGCCAGGCCCTGCTGCGCGCCGAGCCCGTCGCGGGCGACCCCGACCTGGGCCGGCGGTTCATCGACCTGGTCGACCCGCTGCGCTACCCCGCCGAGGGCCTGGGCGAGGACGCCGTGCGCGAGATCCGCCGCCTCAAGGCCCGCATGGAGTCCGAGCGGCTGCCGCGCGGCGCGGACCCCACCACCCACACCAAGCTGGGCCGCGGCGGCCTGTCGGACGTGGAGTGGACCGTCCAGCTGCTGCAGATGCGCCACGGCTGGGTCGAACCGGGACTGCGCACCACCCGCACCCGCGACGCGCTCGCCGCGGCCTGCGCCGCGGAGCTGATCTCCACCGAGGACGCCCGCATCCTGGACGAGGCGTGGGTCCTGGCGACCAGCGTGCGCAACGCCGTGATGCTGGTCCGCGGCCGTGCCGGGGACACCTTCCCGGGCGACGCCCGCGAGCTGGCCGCCGTCGGCCGCTACCTCGGCTACGAACCGGGCCATGTCGGGGACATGCTGGACGACTACCGCCGCACCACGCGGCGGGCCCGGGCCGTGGTCGAGGAGCTGTTCTACGGCGCCTGACCGCTGTCCACGGCTCCCGGGCGACGGGAGCCGTCTCCAGCATCCCGCCGGACGTCCCGGACCGCCACATGGCGGGCCAGCCGGTACGGGAACGCCCCGAACCAGAGGAAGGACAGGACGAAGCCGAAGCCCAGGCAGAGCACGCCGCCCACCGCGTCCAGCCAGAAGTGGTTGGCGGTCGACACGATCACGACCAGCGTCACCACCGGGTACAGCGCCCCCGCCACCTTCGCCCACACCGGCCGCGCCAGCATGGCGATCGTCAGACCGCACCACGTCGACCAGCCGATGTGCATCGACGGCATCGCCGCGTACTGGTTCGAGACATTGGCCAGATTGCCCGAGGCCATCGAGCCCCAGGTGTGGTGCACCACCACGGTGTCGACGAAGCCGAGGTCCTCCATCAGCCGTGGTGGGGCCAGCGGATACAGGTAGTAGCCGAGCAACGCCACGGCGGTGGTGGCGAACAGCGCCAGCCGGGCCGCCGCGTAGCGGCCCGGATGCCAGCGGTAGAGCCAGACGAGCACACCGATCGTCAATACGAAATGCAGCGTGGCGTAGTAGTAGTTCATGCCCACGACCAGCCACGTCACGGAATTGACGGCTTGGTTGACGGTGTGCTCGACGGCGATGTGCAAGGTGCGCTCGGCCTGCCAGACCCAGTCGGCGTTGCGCAGCGCGGCCGCTCTCTGCTCGGGCACGGCGTTACGGACGAGGGAATACGTCCAGTAACTGATCGCGATCAGCAGCACCTCGAACCACAGGCGAGGACGCCGTGGGACGCGGCGCGGACTGCGCGCGGAACGACGGTCCGCCGACGGCGCTGCCGCACGCTCCTCGGTGGGTGGCGGAGCGGCCGAACGGCCTTCCAGGGTCCTTACTGTCGCTTCACCCATAGGGAAAGAGTCTGCCAGAAAGCGCCCGACGGCAGATCATCCCAAGGTCTGGTCCTCACCGCTTTCGGCCGTCTTCCCCTCCACCCTGGGGAGCACCCGTACGAGCCCGCGTACGCTCCGCGGGAGCGGACGCCGTCGAGCCGCGGACGACGAGTTCGGGCAGGAAGACGAACTCGCTGTGCGGCGCCGGAGTGCCGCCGATCTCCTCCAGCAGCGCGCCCACCGCGGCCTGCCCCATCGACTGCACGGGCTGCCGGATCGTCGTCAGCGGCGGATCGGTGAAGGCGATGAGCGGCGAGTCGTCGAAGCCCACCACCGAGATGTCGCGGGGCACTTCGAGGCCGTTCTGACGCGCCGCCCGGATCACCCCGAGCGCCATCATGTCGCTCGCGCACACCACCGCCGTGCACCCCCGTTCGATGAGGGCGCCGGCCGCCGCCTGACCACCCTCAAGGGTGAACAGCGAGTGCTGTATCAGTGCCTCGGCCTCCGGGGCCTCCACCCCGAGCCGCTCCTTCATGGCGAGCAGGAAGCCCTCGATCTTCCGCTGCACCGGAACGTACCGCTTGGGCCCCAGGGCCAGGCCGATGCGCCGGTGGCCCAGTGCGGCCAAATGGGTGACGGCCAGCCCCATCGCGGCCCGGTCGTCGGGCGAGACGAAGGGCGCCCGCACCTTCGGCGAGAAGCCGTTGATCAGCACGAACGGCACGCCCTGGGCGCGCAGCCGCTCGTAGCGCTGCATGTCCGCCGAGGTGTCGGCGTGCAGCCCGGAGACGTAGAGGATGCCGGCGACGCCGCGGTCGACGAGCATCTCCGTCAGCTCGTCCTCGGTGGAGCCGCCCGGCGTCTGCGTGGCCAGGACGGGCGTGTAGCCCTGGCGCGTGAGCGCCTGCCCGATCACCTGGGCGAAGGCCGGAAATATGGGGTTGTCCAGCTCGGGGGTGATCAGCCCGACCAGGCCCGCGCTGCGCTGCCGCAGCCGGACCGGTCGTTCGTAGCCGAGGACGTCGAGCGCGGCCAGCACGGACTGGCGGGTGGAGGCGGCGACCCCCGGCTTTCCGTTGAGGACGCGGCTGACGGTTGCTTCGCTGACACCCGCCTGAGCTGCGATATCGGCAAGCCGGGCGGTCACAGGAGGTGACTGTACCGGTCGCATCTCAGACTGCCCACCACACGCACGTATCCGAAGGAATCCGGACCGTTCCACCGGAGAATTCCAAGTCTGCTACCCCAACGCTCCCCAGCACCGGGCGGCCCGGCACCGGCAGCGCCACCTCGTCGCCGAGCGTGTTCAGCGTGCACACGAAGCCCGGCCGGGAGAACGCCAGTACGCCCGCGGGCGCGTCCAGCCACGTCATCTCCCCGTCGCCCAGCCCCGGCAGCTCCTCGCGCAGCGCCAGCGCCGAGCGGTAGAGCTCCAGTGTCGAACGCGGGTCGCCGGACTGCGCCTCCACCGACAGCTCCCGCCACGCCTCGGGCTGCGGCAGCCAGCTGCCGCCCGGCCCGAAGCCGTACGGGGCGCTCTCGCCCGACCACGGCAGCGGCACCCGGCAGCCGTCGCGGGTGCCGTCCTGGCCGTCGCCCCGGAAGAACGCCGGGTCCTGGCGCACCTCGTCGGGCAGGTCCACCACCTCCGGCAGCCCCAGCTCCTCGCCCTGGTAGACGTAGGCCGAGCCGGGCAGCGCCAGCATCAGCAGCGCCGCGGCCCGGGCCCGGCGCAGGCCGAGCCCGCCGTCGCCGCCGCCGTAGCGGGTGGTGTGCCGCACCACGTCGTGGTTGGAGAGCACCCACGTCGTGGGCGCCCCCACCGACAGCGTCGCCGCCAGCGACCCGTCGATGACCTCCCGCATCGCGGCGGCCTCCCAGTCGCAGGTCAGGAACTGGAAGTTGAACGCCTGGTGCAGCTCGTCCGGGCGCACGTACAGCGCGAGCCGCTCGGACGTGGGCGCCCACGCCTCCGCCACGCCGATCCGCTGCCCCTCGTAGGAGTCCAGCAGCCGCCGCCAGGAGCGGTGGATCTCGTGCACCCCGTCCTGGTCGAAGAACGGCAGCACCTGCGCGCCGATCAGCTTGGCCTGCTCGCTCAGGCCGATGTCCGGCAGCCCCGCGGCCTTGACCATGCCGTGCGCCACGTCGATGCGGAACCCGTCCACGCCCAGGTCCAGCCAGAACCGCAGCACGGAGTCGAACTCGGCCCGCACCTCGGGGTTGTCCCAGTTGAGGTCGGGCTGCTCCGGGGCGAACAGGTGCAGGTACCACTCGCCCGGGGTGCCGTCCGGACCGGTCGTACGGGTCCAGGCCGGGCCGCCGAAGATGGACTCCCAGTCGTTCGGCGGCAGTTCGCCCTGCTCGCCCTTGCCGGGACGGAAGTGGTAGCGCTCGCGGGCCGTCCCCCCAGAACGGTCCGCGAGCGCGGCCTTGAACCACGCGTGCTGCTCGGACGTGTGGTTGGGGACGATGTCCACGATCACCCGCAGCCCCAGCCGGTGGGCCTCCCGCACCAGGTCGTCGGCGTCCGACAGCTGACCGAACAGCGGGTCCACGGCCCGGTAGTCGGCCACGTCGTAGCCGCCGTCCGCCTGCGGCGAGGCGTAGAACGGCGTCAGCCAGACCGCGTCGACGCCCAGGTCCGCCAGGTACGGCAGCCGCTCGCGGATCCCGCGCAGGTCGCCGATGCCGTCGCCGTCGCTGTCGGCGAACGAGCGCACGTACACCTGGTAGATGACGGCGCTGCGCCACCAGCCGTCGGCGCGCGCGGCGCAGGCGTCGGCGGCCGGGCGGACGGAGGGCGCGAGATCCTGGGTCATGTACTTCCTATCGGCTCGTAGTGTCGTAGTGGGGGCGTTGCGTGCGATGGGCTCAACGACGCCGGCGGCTGGAGGTCAGCCCTTGGTGCCGCCCGCGGTGAGCCCGGCGACCAGGTGCCGCTGGGCGATGAAGAACACCAGACCGGCCGGGATCGTGATGAGCACGGCCGCCGCCGTCATCAGCCCCCACTCGGCCTTCTGCTGGCCCACGAAGGTCTGCAGGCCCACGGCCAGCGTGTAGTGGTCCTCGCTGCTCATGAACTGGCTGGCGAAGGCGACCTCGCCCCAGGCCGTGATGAAGGAGTAGAAGCCGGTGACGGCCAGCCCCGGCCGGGCCAGCGGCACGATCAGCCGCCAGAAGGTGCCGAAGGGGGTCAGCCCGTCCACCCGGCCCGCCTCGTCGATCTCGGCGGGGATCGAGTCGAAGTACCCCTTGAGCATCCACGCGCAGAACGGCACGGACACCGAGCAGTAGGTGATGATCAGGCCCGCGTAGGAGTCCAGCAGCTCCAGCTGGCCGAGGATGTTGTAGAGCGGCACGATCAGCACCGCCATCGGGAACATCTGCACCACCAGGAACGTCCACATCAGCGGCCGGTGCCCGGGGAAGCGCATGCGCGAGACGGCGTAGCCGGCGGTCGCCGCGATGAGCACGCCCAGCACGGTCGCGCCCAGCGCCACGATCAGCGAGTTGGCGAACCAGGTCAGGAACTTGGTCTCGCCCAGGATGTGGGTGTAGTTGGAGAGGTCGAACCCGACGAAGCGGGTGGGCTCCTGCCAGCCGTCCCGCCCGCGCAGCGAGACGAAGACGATGAACAGGACGGGGAACAGCGCGATCGCCGAGGCGCAGATCAGCGCCGTGTGCAGGGCGACGGAGGCCCCGCGCGAGCGCTGTCCGCGCTCGCGCGGCTTGGGCGTGGTGGAACTCATCGCGACGTGGCCTCCTGTCGGGCGAGCATCCGGCGGTAGAAGACGGCGAAGACCAGCAGCAGGGAGAGGATGAGGATGCCGTAGGTCGCCGAGCCCGCGTAGTCGCGTACGCCCTGGAAGGCGAGCCGGTAGGAGTACGTCACCAGGATCTCGCTCTCCGAACTGGCCCCCTGCCCGATGAGCAGGTAGATGACCTGGAACATGTTGAACGTCCAGATGACGCCCAGCAGGATCACCGTCCCGCTCACCGGCCGCAGCCCCGGCAGCGTCACGTGCCGGAACCGCTGCCAGGGGGAGGCCCCGTCCATCTCGGCCGCCTCGTGCAGCTCGCCCGGAATGGCCTGCAGGCCGCCGAGGATGGCCACCATCATGAACGGCACGCCCAGCCACACGTTGACCGCGACCGCCGACACCTTCTGCAGGGTGGCGTCGCCCAGCCAGTCCACGGGGTCGAGCCCCAGACCGGTCAGGAAGGCGTTGAGGACGCCGTACTTCTCGTTGAACATCAGCCGCCAGGAGAACGTGGCGACGAACGCCGGCACCGCCCACGGCAGGATCAGCAGGACCCGGTACAGCGCCCGGAACCGCACCTGGCGGTTGAGCAGCAGCGCCAGGCCCAGGCCGATGGCGTAGTGCAGGACGACGCAGGACGCGGTCCACAGGACGGTCCAGGTCAGCCGGGAGTAGAAGTGGCCCTCCTGGCCGGAGAGCACCTTCCAGTAATTGTCGAGTCCGACGAACTGATACGTGGCCTCGATGTGGTTGACGCCGATGGTGCGGCCGACGTTCGCCTCGTTGGCATCGGTGAAGGACAGGTAGATGCCCCTGCCCAGCGGATAGCCGACGAGCACCGCCAGCACCACGACCACCGGCAGCACCATCGCCCACGCATACCAGTGGGTGTCGAACGACCGCCTGACCCGGGAAACGACTGTGGACATGAGGTCCTACTCCTCGATGCCGTAGTCCTTGAGGAGCGCGGACCGCCAGGCCTTGGCCGTGGCGTCCAGACCCTCCTTCGGGTCCTCCTTCAGCGTGAGGATCTTGGTGTAGTGCTGCAGCCAGTCGGTGAACAGGTCGCCGCCCTGCGGGATCGGGGGCCGCGGGTGGGCCTTGTCCAGCGCGCTGTGGAAGGCGCTGCGCACCGGGTCGGCCAGCACGTCCTTGGTGTAGGCAGACTTGCGGGTCGGCAGCACGCCGATCGCGGTCGAGACGCTCTCCTGCTGCGCGGCCTCGGTCATGAACTTCGTGAACAGGTACGAGGCGTCGAAGTTCTTCGAGCCCGCGTAGACCACCAGGTTGTGGCCGCCGACCGGGGCGCCGGCGGTGCCGGTGGAGCCGGCCGGGACGGGCGCGATGCCCAGGTTGTCACGGGACTTGTAGGCGTCGCCGCCGAAGATCTCCTTGGTCGCCCAGGGGCCGTCGATCATCATGGCGAGCTTGCCGTTCTTGAAGTCCGTCTTGAGGGCGTTGTAGCCGTCCGTGCCCGCAGGCTTGGGCGCGGCACCCGACTTGACCAGGTCGACGGCGGTCTCGATGCCCTTGCGGGACGCGGCGTTGGAGATCGTGATCTTCTTCTTGCCGGCGTCGACCATGTCGCTGTTCTCGCCGTAGAGGAAGGGCAGCGAGTAGTAGCTGTCCGGGCTGAGCCCGATGCCGGCGGCGCCCGTCTTGTCCTTGATCTTCTCGGCGGCCTCCTTGACCTCCTTCCAGCTGGCCGGCGGCTTGTCGACGCCGGCCTTCTGGAGGAGCTCCTTGTTGTAGAGGAGCCCGAGGGTGTCGGTGACCTGCGGGACGCCGTACGTCTTGCCCTGGTACGCCGCGTTCTTCAGCGGGCCCTCGAGGAAGTCCTCCGACTTGTCGAGCGCCGGGGTGCCGGTGAGGTCCTTGAGATAGCCCAGCTGGGCGAAGCCGGGAGTCCAGCCCACGTCCGAGCGCAGCACGTCGGGTGCGCCCTTGCCGGTGGAGGCGGCGGTCTTGAACTTCTGCTGCGCCTGGTCGAACGGCACGTTGACGTACTCGACCTTGATCTTCGGGTACTTCGCCTCGAAGGCGGCGACCAGCTTCTTGAACGCGGGCGCCTCGTTGGTGGCGTCCGAGGTGTCCCACCAGGTGACGGTCCCGCTCACACTGCCCGGGTCCGTCGCCGCCTTGGAGCCGTCGCTCCCACTGTCGCCGCCACCGCCGCACGCGGTCGCGGTCAGGGCCAGCACGCCGACGACGGCGGCGACCGATATGCCTCTTCGCATATGGACTCCTCTTTCAGAAGGCCGCCTGGAGGGGGCAGGGCGGCCCGAGCTGAGGAGGAAGCTAACAGGCTGAAATCTCTTGCGAAAGACCTTGCAAGAAGGCAATCGCCAGATTTCCCGGTTGTAACCGGACCGTGTCCAAAGGGTTGACCGGTGCACGAGAGGCTCGTACGGTCACGACCGGCAAGCGCTTGCTGCCGTACGGGCAAGCTTGCAGCAAGAAGCTTCCATCCCTCAGGGGCCTTACGGGCGCGGCGCGTTGCCGCTCAAGGCTGCATCGCATCCTTCCCCCACCCCAGGAGGATCCATGGCCCCCACCGCCATGCCCCGAACCGCCCGGAGAACCCTGGCCGCCGCACTCGCCCTCGTGGCCGCCGCGACCGTCTCCACGCCCGAGGCCCGGGCGAGCGCCCCCGGCGACAAAGACGTCACAGCAGTGCTTTTCGAGTGGAACTACTCCTCGGTCGCCCGCGAGTGCAAGGACACCCTCGGCCCCGCCGGCTACGGCTACGTCCAGGTCTCCCCGCCCCAGGAACACATCCGGGGACCGCAGTGGTGGACCTCGTACCAGCCCGTCGGCTACCGCATCGCCGGCCGGCTCGGCGACCGCGCGGCCTTCGCCGGCATGGTGGCCGCCTGCCACGGCGCCGGCGTCAAGGTCGTCGTCGACGCCGTCGTCAACCACATGGCGGCCGCCCCGGGCACCGGCACGGGCGGGACGCCGTATACGAAGTACGACTACCCCGGGCTCTACAAGGACGCCGACTTCCACGGCTGCCGCACCCCCATTGCCGACTACACCAGCCGCAACGACGTCCAGAACTGCGAACTCGTCCAGCTCGCCGACCTCGACACCGGCAGCGACCGCGTCCGCACCGCCCTCGCCCGCTACCTCGACGACCTCCTGTCCCTGGGCGTCGACGGCTTCCGCGTCGACGCCGCCAAGCACATCCCGACCGAGGACCTCGCCGCCGTCAAGGCCAAGCTGAGCAAGCCGGACGTCTACTGGAAGCAGGAGACCATCTTCGGCGCGGGCGAGGCCGTCCAGCCGCAGGAGTACCTGCGCAACGGCGACGTCCAGGAGTTCCGCTACGCACGCGACCTGCGCCGGGTGTTCCTCGGCGAGCGCCTGGCCTACCTGAGGAACTACGGCGAGGGCTGGGGCTACCTGCCCTCCTCCCAGGCGTCCGTCTTCGTCGACAACCACGACACCGAACGCGGCGGCGACACCCTCAGCTACAAGGACGGCGCCGCCTACACCCTCGCCAACGTCTTCATGCTGGCCTGGCCCTACGGCTCGCCCGACGTCCACTCCGGCTACGAGTTCACCGACCGTGACGCGGGGCCGCCGCGGGACGGCGCGGTGGGGGCGTGCTGGCAGGACGGCTGGAAGTGCCAGCACAAGTGGCCGGAGATCCGGGGCATGGTGGCCTTCCGCAATGCCGTGCGGGGCACGGCGGTGACGGACTGGTGGGACAACGGCTACCAGGCGATCGCCTTCGGGCGGGGGGACAAGGGCTATGTGGCCCTCAACCACGAGACGTCCGCGCTCAGCCGCACCTTCCAGACGTCGTTGCCGGCGGGCGACTACTGCGACGTCCAGAGCGGACGCCGCGTGCCGGTCGACGCGGCAGGCCGCTTCACCGCCACCCTCGCCCCGAACACGGCGCTGGCCCTGCACGCGTCTGCCCGTACATGCGGTTGACCTTCCCCCGCCCCGCCCTTTCACCGTTTCTGGGCTGAATTTCAGCCCGTCCGGCGCTTGAGGACCGGGGTCCGGGGCGGAGCCCCGGGAAACGGCGAAAGGGCGGGACCGGGGCAACCTCCACGTCCGTACCCCAGCCAAAGGAGCACCGTTCCGTGAAACGCCTCGCCGCCCTCGCGGCAGTGATAGCACTGGCAGCGCCCACCACAGGCACTGCCAGTGCCGAACCGGCCCCCACCCCCCAAAGCGACGCCAAAGTCCAATGGCTGGACCAACACACCATCGCCTGGCCCAAAAACCTCGGCGACCCCACCCAGCCCCACCGCCTCGTCCACGACCGCGGAACCTTCGACCTCACCGCCTCGCCAGGAGGCCTGGCGAAGTACCCCCGCCTGGCCGCCACCCACGACGCCTTCCGCGTCGACGCCCGCGCAACGGAGGCGCGCACCGCACTCAGAGGCAGAGTCCTGGCGCAGACCGGCACCGTCACCACCGGCGTCCAGATCCCCGGCGTCCTCGACGACCTCTACGCCACCGCCGCCACCAAGGCCACCCTCGGCCCGGCGTTCCGCGACGGCCGCCCCACCCTCTCCGTGTGGGCGCCCACCGCCCGGCGCGTCGCTCTGGAACTCGACGGCCGCACCGTCCCCATGCGCCGCGACGACGCCAGCGGCGTCTGGAGCGCGACCGGCAGCCGCGACTGGGCCGGCAAGCCCTACCGCTACGCCGTCACCGTCCACGCCCCGGCCGCCGGGAAGGTCGTCACCAACCGCGTCACCGACCCGTACTCCACCGCCCTGACCGCCGACTCCACCCACAGCCTGGTCACCGACCTCGCCGACCCCGCCCTCGCGCCCGCCGGCTGGCAGCGGCTGCGCAAGCCCGGGGCCGTGCCCTTCCGGGACGCGCAGATCCAGGAGCTGCACGTCCGCGACTTCTCCGGCACCGGCGGCTACCTCGCCTTCACCGACCGCCGCTCCGCCGGCATGCGGCACCTGAAGGAGCTCGCCGACGCCGGCACCTCCTACGTCCACCTCCTCCCCGTCTTCGACTACGCCACCGCCCCCGAGCGGCGCGCCGACCAGGCCGTACCGCCCTGCGACCTGGCGTCGCTGCCCGCCGACTCCGACCAGCAACAGGCCTGCATCGCGAAGACCGCCGCCCGCGACGCCTACAACTGGGGCTACGACCCGCTGCACTACACCGTCCCCGAGGGCTCGTACGCCTCCGACCCCGACGGCCCGCGCCGCACCCTGGAGTTCCGGCGGATGGTGCAGGGCCTGGGCGACGCCGGGCTGCGGACCGTCATGGACGTCGTCTACAACCACACCGCCGCCTCCGGGCAGGGCGAGAAGTCCGTCCTCGACCGCATCGTGCCCGGCTACTACCACCGCCTCCTCGACGACGGCTCCGTCGCCACCTCCACCTGCTGCGCGAACACCGCCCCCGAGCACGCCATGATGGGCAAGCTCGTCGTCGACTCCGTCGTCACCTGGGCCAGGCAGTACAAGATCGACGGCTTCCGCTTCGACCTCATGGGCCACCACCCCAAGGCCAACATCCTCGCCGTGCGCAAGGCCCTGGACGCCCTCACCCCCGCCAAGGACGGCGTCGACGGCAAGGCGGTCGTCCTCTACGGCGAGGGCTGGAACTTCGGCGAGGTCGCGGGCGACGCCCGCTTCGTCCAGGCCACGCAGAAGAACATGGCAGGCACCGGCATCGCCACCTTCTCCGACCGCTCCCGCGACGCGATCCGCGGCGGCGGCCCCTTCGATGAGGACCCCCGCGTCCAGGGCTTCGCCTCGGGCCTGTTCACCGCCCCCAACGCCTCACCGGCCAACGGCACTCCCGACGAGCAGCGGGCCCGCCTCCTGCACGCCCAGGACCTCATCAAGGTGGGACTGACCGGCAACCTCGCCGACTACCGCTTCACCGACTCCACCGGCCGCGAGGTCCGCGGCGCCGACGTCGACTACAACGGCTCGCCCGCCGGCTACGCCGCCGCCCCCGGCGACGCCCTGTCCTACGCCGACGCCCACGACAACGAAGCCCTCTACGACGCGCTGGCCTACAAGCTCCCGCCCTCGACCCCCGCCGCCGACCGGGCCCGCGCCCAGGTCCTCGCCATGGCCGCCGCCGCCCTCTCCCAGGGCCCGGCCCTCTCCCAGGCCGGTACGGACCTGCTGCGCTCGAAGTCCCTCGACCGCAACTCCTACGACAGCGGCGACTGGTTCAACGCCGTCCACTGGGACTGCGCCGACGGCAACGGCTTCGGCCGCGGCCTGCCCCCGGCCGCCGACAACGCCGCCAAGTGGCCCTACGCCCGGGCCCTGCTGGCCGACCCGGCCCTGCGCCCCGGCTGCTCCGCGATCACCTCGGCCTCGGCCACCTACCGGGACCTGCTGCGCATCCGCACGACGGAGAAGGCGTTCAGCCGCCCGACCGCCGAGGCCGTCCAGCGGTCCCTGTCGTTCCCGCTCTCGGGCAAGGGCGAGACCCCCGGCGTCATCACCATGCGCCTGGACGACCTCGTCGTCGTCCTCAACGCCGCCCCGCAGCCACAGAGCCAGACGATCGCCGCGCTCGCCGGCACCGGCTACGCCCTGCACCCGCTCCAGGCGGGTGGCTCGGACGCCGTCGTGAAGTCCGCCTCGTACGCGGCGGCCACGGGCACCTTCACCGTGCCGGGCCGCACGGTCGCGGTGTTCCGGCACAGCTGACGGTAAGTCAACGCAGGGGAGTGATCCTCGTGCCGTCGGCGAGCCGGGCGGTCAGTGTGGCCTGGGCGCCCTGTTTCGCGGGGACGGCCAGGAGCGGGCCGGGCGCGCTGCCGCTCACCCCGCCGCTGGCGGCGACGGAGGTGACGTCGCCGCCGCCCGCCGCGAGGGCGTACCAGTTGCCCTTGGCCGACTTCCACAGGGCCCCCGCCAGGACGTGCGGTTCGCGGGCCCCGCAGGCGGGGGAGTCCTCGGCACGGGCGACGACCGCGCCCGGCGCGCCCTCCCGGGTGCCGGGGGCCTGGAACTGGGCCAGCACCCGGCTGCCCGCGCCCCGCCAGGTCTCCGCGCGGGTGCAGAACCACTCCGCGCTCCCGGCGGACCCCGGCAGGGTCTGCGTGGCGAACTGCCAGGAGTTCACCGACCGCACGCCCTGACCGCGGACGGAGGCGAGGTGGCAGGCGGTGTGCGCCCAGGCGGCGCGCTCCTTGCCGGTGCTCACGTCGTGCGGGGCGGCGGGGGCACCGGCGGTCAGCCGGGCCGGGAGGAGCTCGCCGAGGTCGGTGACCAGGTGGTCGCCGAACTGCAGCGCGGTCCAGCCCTGGCAGTCCCGGGTGGCGGCCGGGCCGGGCACGGAGTCGGTCAGGCCGTCGGCGTCGCGGTGCAGCGGCCGGGCCTCGGCGGTGGGGCGCAGCAGATCGCGCACGGCGGCGTCGCCCACCCAGGGGGCCGTCAGATACCGGACGTTGCCGTCGGTCCGGCTGACGACCAGGGCCGCGGCGGTGCCCATGTCCGCCGCGTCCGCCCGCGCGAAGTCCAGCGCGGCGGAGCGGGAGTCGCCGCTCCTGGCCTCGGCGTAGCGCACCACGCGCAGGCCGTCGTGGAGCAGCACGACCACCGCGGAGTCGACCTCGCCCGCGTACAGCAGCTGAGGGGGACCGGCCGCCGGCCCGGCGGCGGTGCCGGGCGTCGCCGTGACCTGCACCGCGGTCCCCGGGCGGGCCCAGACGGCCAGCGCCCGGCGCAGCAGCTCGCGGTCGCCGGTGCGGTTGCCGCGCGCGGGCCAGGCGGCGAAGCCCGGGCGGTCGGCGCGCTTCCAGGCCGTGTCGGCGGCCACCGTCAGCCGGGCGGGATCCAGGGCCTGTTGGGCCGAGGCGTTGCGCGCGTAGGGCGGGGCGGCCGCGCCGTCGGGGCCCCAGCCGTCGCCCGGCAGCCCCAGGAGCGTCCCGCAGACGACGGCCGCGGCGGCCGCCGCGAGGGCGGCGCGGGTGTGCTGGCGGCGCCGCATCAGATCGGTGGGCCTGGCCTGCAGCGAGCAGGGGTCGAACTCCACCGACTCCAGCAGCGGGACGTCCCTGCTGCCGGCCGGTACGTGCACCCGGTCCGCCTCGGCCAGCGCCGCGTCCGGGTCCTCGGCCCCGGCGGCGGACAGCAGCCGCCGTACGTCGTGGTCGGTGGACAGCTCCAGCTCGCGCAGCACGTACGCGGCCCGGCCGGGGCCGGAGAGCGCGGCGAGGGCCTGATCGAGGGCGAGCTCGTCGGCGCCGCCCGAGCGCGGGAACAGCCGCAGCCCCCACACCTGCGGCAGCAGCGGCGGGAACCGGCCCGGGCGGGGCGGCTGCCACCGCCCGCGCGGCCGGCCCGCGCGCAGCGCGGCCTGCAGCACCCGCTGCCGTACGTAGGCGTACCCCGGGTCGTCCGGGCAGCCCCCCGCCCCGCGGGGCGAGGGCACGGCCGGCCCGGCGCCGGACCGGTTGCGCGGCAGCGCCCGCTGGACGAGGGCGTGCGCGGTCAGCACGCGGCGGTTGCGGCCCAGCGACGGCGGCAGCACCAGGTAGCCGAGCCGGACCAGGCGCGGGTAGTGCTCGATGAGCGCGGCCTCGGCCTGCTCGACGTCGACGGGGGCCGGGGCGAAGGGCCGGGGGGCCGTAGCTTGCTGCTCCACGTCCGTAGAACGAGTGAAAGATGTGATGGTCACTTCACCCGTGTGGGGGCGCGGCCGGGGCCCGCTGGCGGCGGCCCCCGCGGGCTAGGCGACGCAGCGGGCGCGGATGCGGTCGACGGCCTCGTCGGGGATGCCGAGCCCGTCGCGCACATACGTCCCGACGTCGCCGTACACCCGGCGCATCTCCTCCAGCGCCGCCGCGAGGTAGGCGGGGCGCACGCCCAGGATGGCCCCGGCGATCTCCGGGTCGCCGCCGATGGCCGTGAAGCGGTCGGTCATCGGGGCGAAGGCCGCGCGGACGGCCGGGAGGACCGCCAGATACTCGCGCTCGACGGCCTCCTCGTCCGCGCCGAGCAGCAGCAGGATCACCGTGGCCGCCCAGCCGGTGCGGTCCTTGCCGGCCGTGCAGTGGAAGAGCAGCGGCCCGCAGTCCGGCTCGGCGAGGGTGGTCAGCAGCAGGCGGTAGGCCCGGCAGGCGGCCTCGGAGGTGACGAACGACCGGTAGGTGTCGCACATCAGCTTCTCGGCCTTGCCGCCGCCCAGGTGCTCCTCGGCGGCGGCCGGGCTGCCCAGGATCGTCTCCAGCCGGGCCGGGGCCTCCTCCTCCGGGGAGTCGCCGCGCTCGGAGATCATGCCGGCCATGACGTCCGCGACGATCAGCCGGGCGCCGTCGGGCAGGCGGTCGGGGCGCGCACGGCGCTCGTGCGCCGTGCGCAGGTCGACGACCGTATGGATGCCGAGGGCGGCGACGGAGGGGTCGGCCTGCGGATCCAGCCGGTCCAGCTGGCCCGAGCGCAGCAGCAGGCCGGGGCGGACGGCGGAGTTGCCGACGAGCCCGATGCCGCCGAGGTCGCGGAAATTGGTGATCGTCGAGGCATCGAACTGCTGCGGCATGGGCCGGTCTCCTAGGTGCCTGTTCTGTTTAGCGCATTTCCTGCTCTTTTATTGTGAAGAACGGTGGCCCAGTCCGCGACGCCGCCCCTTGGCCAGGACCGGCCCCAGACTCATGCCCAGCACCAGCGCGACCAGATGTCCGGCGTCCGTGAAGCCCGCACGACCGCGTCCGCGCAGGTAGGGGCGGACGGCGAGGGCCAGCAGCGCGGCGTGGACACCGGTCCGCACGTGCCCGCGGGGCAGCGCGCCGGCGAGCGCGCCCGCTATCGCGTTGAAGCCGTAGCTGGCGCCCACGTCGATCGCCGAGCGCGTGCGCGCACCCGTGCGCAGGGCGCGCAGGCCCCCGTACACGAGGAGCGACGCGCCCACGTGCCCGTACGCGAAGGCGCCCGCCGCCCACCACGCCCCGTACGCGTACTCCGTATAGCCCAGCACCGCCAGGAGCAGCAGCGCGTACGGCAGCTCCAACGGCGCCTCGACCACCAGCGCGCTGCTGGCGAGGGTGTCCCAGCGGCCCGCCCGCAGGTTGTCGACATTGGTGGAGCAGTGGCGCAGCAGGCGCTCGCGCACCGCCGGCGTGAGGAGGCGCTGCACCGCGTACGCGCCGAGCTGCACGCCCCCGACATAGACGGGGGCGAGCCGGGGCAGACGGTCAACTACGGAAGTCATCGGGCCATGATCGGCCGGGCCCCGCCGCGGGCGCCACCCTCATCCCCGGTCCAGGTAGGCCAGCACGGCCAGCACCCGCCGGTTGTCGTCCTCGGACGGCGGGAGGGCGAGCTTGCCGAAGATGTTGGAGGTGTGCTTGGCCACCGCCCGCTCGGTGACGGTCAGTTGGGCCGCGATCGCCGCGTTGGAACGGCCCTGCGCCATGAGCTCCATCACCTCCAGCTCGCGCGGCGTCAGCCTGGCCATCGGCCTGTCCTGCGAACGCCTGCTCAGCAGCTGCGAGATGACCTGCGGGTCCATCGCCGTGCCGCCCGCCGCGACCCTGCGCACGGCGTCGACGAACTGCTCGGCGTCGAAGACCCGGTCCTTGAGCAGATAGCCGATCCCGCCGCTGCCGTCCGCGAGCAACTCCCGTGCGTACAGCTGCTCCACGTGCTGCGAGAGCACCAGCACCGGCAGGCCCGGGGTGGCCCGGCGGGCGGCCAGCGCGCACTGCAGGCCCTCGTCGGTGAAGGACGGCGGCAGCCGCACGTCCACCACCGCCACGTCGGGTCGCAGTTCGGCGAGCGCCCGGCTGAGCTCCGGCCCGCTCTCGACCGCCGCCGCGATCTCGAAGCCGTACGCCTCCAGCAGCCGGACCAGCCCGTCGCGCAGCAGGAACAGGTCTTCGGCGAGGACTACGCGCACGGGTCCTCCGCCAGCGTGAAGTCCTCGTAGGCGAAGCCCGGGGCGACCACGCATGTCACCAGCGTCGGCTCGTCGCCCGCCGGTTCGGCGCACTGCCAGACCCCGCCGGGAATCAGCAGCTGGGGCCGCTGCCCGTGCTCGACGCCCGGGCCCAGGACGGCCTCCTCGGCGCCCGCCTCGTCGGGGGCCGCCCCGCTGCCGCCCAGCCGCATCCGCAGCGGGCCGCCGCGGTGGTACAGCCACACCTCGTCCGAGCGGACCCGGTGCCAGCGGGAGACCTCGCCGGGGTGCAGCAGGAAGTAGATGCCGGTCGCGTACGCGCGCGGGCCGCCGTACCCCTCGGGCACGGCGGTGCCGGACGTCTGCCATGTCTCGCGGAACCAGCCGCCCTCGATGTGGGGTTGCAGGCCGAGGAGCGTGACGAGCTCGGAGGTTTCGGTCATGGCCCTAGCCTCTCACCCGCCCCGCCGCGGCCCGCCTCACGGGGTGAGCGCGCAGGGGATCTCCATGGTGACCATGGTCGGGCCGCCGGCCGGGCTGTTGACGGCCAGGACGCCGTCGAAGGGTGCCAGCCGCCGCTCCACCCCGAGCAGCCCCGTGCCGGCGGCCGGATCGGCGCCGCCGCGGCCGTTGTCCGTGACGGACACCCGCAGCGCGCCCTGCGCGTGGCGGACGTCCAGCCAGACCCGCCCGGCGCCGGAGTGCTTGGCCGCGTTCGTGAGGACCTCGCTGATGGCGAAGTACGCCGCGGACTCGACCGGTTCGGCGGCCCGGCCCGCCAGCTCGACGTCCGCCTCGACGGCCAGCGGCATCCGCAGCGCGAGGGCGCGCACGGCGTCGCCGAGCCCCCGCTCGGCCAGCACCGGCGGATGGATGCCGCGCACGAGGTCGCGGAGCTCGGTGAGGGCCTCGGCGGAGTCGGCCCGGGCCGCGGCCAGCAGCTTCTTGGCCTGGGCGGGGTCCTTCTCGATCAGCGCCTCGATGGTGCCCAGGCTCATGCCCATGGCCACCAGCCGGGCCTGCGCCCCGTCGTGCAGGTCCCGCTCGATGCGGCGCAGTTCGGCGGCCGAGCTGTCCACGGCCTCGTGGCGGGTCTCGGTGAGGCGGTCGACGCGCAGGGCCAGTTCGCGCTCCCGGGTGGGCTGCAGCAGCGGCTTGGCGAGCAGGAAGTACCCCCGCAGGAGCATCCGGTTCACCAGCAGGCCGAGCACGCCGAACCCGATGCCGGTGACGGCCGCGAGGTTGGCGGTGAACTGGTCGGAGACGGGGACGAACGCGAACCACATCGTGCCCCCGGCCCGGACGATCGGCTTCCAGACGCCGAGCGCCACCACCGGCCCCCAGACCACGTACAGGAGCAGACAGGCGGGGAGGAGGGCGAGGACCGTGCCCGCGGTCATGTTCACGAGCAGCCACTGCAGATCGCGCCAGGTCGCCTTGTCCTTGAGGAGGGCGACGCACCGCTCCACCTGGCCGACGACGCCGGCGCGCGGGGCGGGCAGCGGGTGGTACGGCGCGGGGATGCGCACTCCGGACCACGCGTGGGCCAGGCCGCGGTGCTGGTTGGCGTAGGCCCGCACGGCGCCCAGGACGACGGGGGTGGTGAACAGGCCTATGCCCAGCGTGATGAAGACGATCGACACCACGCTGAGGGTGAAGAGCAGGACCGACAGCACCAGGCCGTAGAGCGTGAGCCACAGCCCTCTCGCACCGGCCAGCAGGGCATCGCGGATCTTCATCAAGCCTCTCCCGCGTCGTGTGTTTCAGCGGGGCCACGGGCGCGGTCCCCGCAACCAGTCTGCGGGATTGATCAAAATCGGTCACGGGGCCTGGCCAGAGGGTCGTGGTGTACCTAGCACCACCCTCTGACCAGGGCGTTTCACAGACCGGCCGGGGGAGCGTACTTATAGCCGACCCGGCGGACGGTGACGATCGACGAGCGGTACTCGGCACCCATCTTGCGGCGCAGCCGGGCGACATGGACGTCGACGGTGCGTCCGTCGCCGACGTGTCCGTAGCCCCACACGGTCGTCACCAGCTGATCGCGGGTGTGCACCCGGTTCGGGTGGGCGACGAAGTGGGCCAGCAGCTCGAACTCGAGGTAGGTCAGGTCCAGCTGCCGGCCCGCGACGCGCGCAGTCCGCTGCTCGGGGTCGATGCGCACGAGGACGTCGCCCTCGGTGGCGGCGGGAAGGGCGTCGGGCGAGGGCTGCCGCTCGGCCGGTACGAGGACCAGGTAGCCGATCATCGGGGGCTGGCCGGGCAGGGTGGGCAGCGTGTGCTGCGGGGCGGGCATCCAGGTCGCGCCGGGGTGCAGCAGATCGGCGACCGGGGGCACCTCGTCGGGCGCCACGGCTCGCAAGCGGTGCCGGTGGACGGTATGACCCGCGGGTGCGGCGAGGCCGGCGGCGGACGACGAGGGCAGAGTGCGGAGGTTCGACATGGAGCTCAGCTCTTTCGCGCGGTACGTCGGGAGGACGTGCAGGCGCGGGCCGCTTTGCCGGAACCGGTGCCGGCGGCTGACTTCGACGTGGGTGTCAGCGGAGGGAGAGGGCCTGCGCGAAGGACGCGCGACAACACACTCGGTCGAAGTCGTGGTGCTGGCGGGAAGGCCAGAAGGGCTCGAGGTCGTTGCGACCCGTCGCGGTGTTCTGGTAGCTGGCCATGCCCCCTATTGAAGCATGGCCGGCGCCGCCGCAGCAGACCCTCTGGGCAGTAAATACGGATCTTTGACCGAAAGATCAGCTCGTCCCGGCGATCACCGGGTAGTGGTCGGAGAGGTTGGTGTACGTGTACTCCTTGCCCCAGCTGGAGACCTTCCACGGCGCGGACCGCTCCGCGATCACGGTGTTCCGCCAGCCCGCGGGCCGGGCGTGGCCGTTGCGGTGGAGGACGTAGTCGAGGTCCTCACGGGCGTCGGTGGGGTAGCGGTAGGCCGCGATCGAGTTCTCCTTGGTGTCGAAGGAGTACGGGTGCCCGGTGCGGGCGTCCGCCGGGGCGAGGTCGCCGTCGGCGAGCATGGACCGGTACTCGGCGCTGCGGGAGTCCACGTTCAGATCACCGGCGATCATGACCTGCTCGTTCGCCGGGATGTTCTTGGCGTCGAGGAACGCGTCGATCTGCTTCAGCTGCTTGGAGCGGTCCGCGGCGGCCTCGCCCGCCTTGCAGCCGCTGTCCGTCGACTGCAGGTGTGTCCCCACGACGTGCACCTTGGCGCCGCCCACGTTCAGCACGACGTAGGCGAAGCCCTTGTTGGACCACCAGTCGGCGCCGCACGCGTCGTTGAAGATCACCTGTTCCTTGCGCACGACCGGCCACTTGCTGAGGACCGTCACACCGCCGTCCTCCGGCGTGGTGGTGGAGTAGGCCCCGCCGGTGGCGTCCCAGCCGTCCTTGCCCCGCCCGACGACCGGCGTCTGGTACGGGTACCGGTCGGCGGCGGCGGACTTGAGCGCGTCCGAGGTCGCGTTGTCGAACGCCTCCTGGAGGACCACCACGTCGTTGCCCTGGAAGAAGCCGGCGGCCGCTATCTCCTTGGCCCGGTGCTCCTGGCCCCAGTTCGGGTAGAGATCGGTGCTCATGAGGAACGCGTTGTAGCTGAGCACCTTCAACTGCGGTGTCGCGTCGGTGGGGGCGGCCACGGCCGACTGCGGTACGGCCACGACGAGGGCCGCGGCGGCGGCAGCGGCCGTGGCGGCGGCTGCGAGCAGGCGGGTGGAACCGGTGTTCTTCGTGAACGGCACTGTGTCTCCCTTGGTGGGGGTGAGCCCGGTACGGGCTGGTGCGGAAGGAGCCCCGCACATCACATTCAGCTGCCGTGAGCGCCGGATGGCCGTTCGATGACCTTGAGGAAGCCGGGGCCGTAACCCTTGATCCACAGCGAAGGCCCGGCCCCCACATGGGGGCCGGGCCTTCGGCCGGGCCGGGTGCGCGGAGCGCTCAGCGGCCGGGGCCGCCGTTGTGGCCGCTGGAGGCCGGCGGGTACGTGCGCGTCGGGGTGCCGAACAGGGCCGTCGCCGTCTCGAGCGGGGTGGCCGGGGCGGCGGGAGCGGGCTCCTGGCCGGCCTTGCACGTGAAGCCGAGCCGCGTCAGCGCCCGGGTGACCTCGTCGGCGGTGAAGTCACGGCGGTCCTGCCGGGTGATCACTTCCCCCACCTGCTTGACGGGGTAGGTGTGGCGGCCGATGGTCACGGACGCTCCGGTGACGGGCTCCGGCTTGACGCCCTTCATCGACTGCTCCACCTCGCTCTTGACCAGATCGAAGGGGAATCGGGCGATCACACAACGCATGGTGCCTCCGCAGGTGGTGAGGGGAGCGATGAAATACAAAGAGGCTGGGGCCCGCACCCCGAGGTGCGGGCCCCAGCCACAGTGAACGCGTCGGCGATCAGGCGGGAACGATGTTCTCCGCCTGCGGGCCCTTCTGGCCCTGCGTGACGTCGAAGTTCACCTTCTGGCCCTCCTGGAGCTCACGGAAGCCCTGGGTGGCGATGTTCGAGTAGTGGGCGAAGACGTCGGCGCCGCCGCCGTCCTGCTCGATGAAGCCGAAGCCCTTTTCCGCGTTGAACCACTTCACGGTGCCAGTAGCCATGTCAAATCTCCTTCGGGGCAGTTCCGGGAGACCGCACTGTGCGGGCTCCCTGTGTCGCCGCGATGATTGCCCCGTCCGGAAAAGAACACCAGAAATACAAAAGTGCACCCACCGGCGTGGAATGCCGGTCAGTGCACTTGAAGTCTTTGGGAACCACAACTGCAACTGAAATCGACAGTAGCACGGAGCGGGCCGCCGAGCACGGGCGAGTTTCCTCACGTCACCCGTTGGGGGATAAATCCTCCCGGCGCCGCTCGAATGAATTCTGTTGTTGCGGCAATAGATATTCGCCCGCGTCCGGTGCAGCAGCCGTGCCGCCGGGCGTCAGGAGCCGCCCCCGCCCCCGCCCCCGGGCCCGCCGGCCGACCGGCGCAGCTCCTCGTTGAGCCGCAGGGCCTCCTCGAGCTGGTCCTCGAGGATGACGATGCGGCAGGCGGCCTCGATGGGGGTGCCCTGGTCGACCAGCTCACGGGCGCGGGCGGCGATGCGCAGCTGGTACCGGGAGTAGCGCCGGTGGCCCCCCTCGGACCGCAGGGGCTCGATCAGCCGGGCCTCGCCCAGGGCCCGCAGGAAGGCGGGCGTCGCACCGATCATCTCGGCGGCGCGTCCCATGGTGTAAGCGGGGTAGTCGTCGTCATCGAACCGGTCGGTGACGCCCGGCTTCGCTTCTCGGGTCACTTGCACCTCTTCTGGGCGCCTCAAGGGAACCCGCTGTGCCGCCGCGCGGTGCGCGGCGGATTCGTATCGGTCATGCGTGACGGCTTCCTTGAGCAGGCGGAAATTCTAGTCCTGCCGACTTGGAATGTCTATGCCGGCGAAAATAGGTATTCCGCAGGATCGAGGTAAAAACCGAGCGGTGCGAAGCCGGCCGTGCGAAGTCGACGTCATGCGACGAGCCCCGCCGCCGCCCGATGGGCGGTGACGGGGCTCGGAACGCTCACGCCGGGACCGGCGCGCGGTGACCCTTAGATGTCGAAGTACATCTCGAACTCGTGCGGGTGCGGGCGCAGCTGGATCGGGGCGATCTCGTTGGTGCGCTTGTAGTCGATCCAGGTCTCGATGAGGTCGGAGGTGAAGACACCGCCGGCCTGCAGGTACTCGTTGTCCTGCTCCAGGGCCTCGAGGACGGCCGGGAGGGAGGTCGGGACCTGCGGGACGTTCGCGTGCTCGTCGGGGGCGAGCTCGTAGAGGTCCTTGTCGATCGGCTCGGCCGGCTCGATCTTGTTCTTGACGCCGTCCAGACCGGCCAGCAGCAGGGCCGAGAAGGCCAGGTACGGGTTGGAGGACGGGTCCGGGGCGCGGAACTCGACGCGCTTGGCCTTCGGGTTCGAGCCCGTGATCGGGATGCGCATCGCGGCGGAGCGGTTGCGCTGGGAGTAGACCAGGTTGACCGGGGCCTCGAAGCCGGGGACCAGACGGTGGTAGGAGTTCACCGTGGGGTTGGTGAACGCCAGCAGCGACGGGGCGTGCTTGAGGATGCCGCCGATGTAGTAGCGGGCGGTGTCGGACAGGCCCGCGTAGCCCTGCTCGTCGTAGAAGAGGGGCTCGCCGCCGCTCCACAGCGACTGGTGGACGTGCATGCCCGAGCCGTTGTCACCGAAGATCGGCTTCGGCATGAAGGTCGCGGTCTTGCCGTTGCGCCAGGCGACGTTCTTCACGATGTACTTGAAGAGCATCAGGTCGTCGGCCGCGGCGAGCAGCGTGTTGAACTTGTAGTTGATCTCCGCCTGGCCGGCCGTGCCGACCTCGTGGTGCTGGCGCTCGACCTGCAGGCCGGCCTTGTCCAGCTCGAGGGAGATCTCGGCGCGCAGGTCGGCGAAGTGGTCGACCGGCGGGGCCGGGAAGTAGCCGCCCTTGTAGCGGACCTTGTAACCGCGGTTGTCCTCGACCGCACCGGTGTTCCAGGCGCCGGCCTCGGAGTCGATGTGGTAGAAGGACTCGTTCGCGGCGGTGTTGAAGCGCACGCTGTCGAAGACGTAGAACTCGGCCTCGGGGCCGAAGAACGCGGTGTCCGCGATGCCGGTGGAGGCGAGGTAGGCCTCGGCCTTCTTGGCGATGTTGCGCGGGTCACGGCTGTACTGCTCGCCCGTGATCGGGTCGTGGATAAAGAAGTTGATGTTGAGCGTCTTGTCGCGGCGGAACGGGTCCATACGAGCCGTGGACAGGTCCGCGCGCAGCGCCATGTCGGACTCGTGAATGGCCTGGAAGCCACGGATCGACGAGCCGTCGAACGCCAGCTCCTCGTCCGGGTCGAAGGCCGCGGCCGGGATCGTGAAGTGCTGCATCACGCCAGGCAGGTCGCAGAATCGGACGTCGACGAACTTGACGTCCTCATCCTTGATGAACTTCTTGGCCTCGTCGGCGTTCTGGAACATCCAACTCCTCCTAGCCCGGCCGAACGCGGTCGGGGATTGCTTGGGTGCGCGGTCCGTATCGCAATGGCGCGCTGCGGCCGACCCTAGAGAGACGGGATTTCCCAAGCATGACCCATTTGTTTCGCCGAGGTTAACCGCCGCGCGGTAGGGGTCGACCCGGGCGCCGGGGAACGTATGGGGCCGCAGTACCTTTGATGGGTGGACAACAGGCAAGCAATCGGATCATGGCTCTCCGGGCCCCGCGCGGCCGCGGAGGACATGGGGATCGAATTCGGCCACCGGGGCGAGCGCCTGGGGCTGCCGGAGAGCGGGCCCGGGGCCATCGCCCCGCTCGGGAGGCGCGTCGGGGCCCTCGCCATCGACTGGGCGCTCTCCATGCTGATCGCATACGGCTTTCTCGCGGGCGGTGACCCGCAGCGAGCGGGCAACTGGGCCCTGCTGGTCTTCCTGGTGCTCAGCCTGCTCACCGTCGGCACGATCGGCTGCACCCCCGGCAAGCGCCTGCTCGGCCTGCGGGTCATCGGCGAGGACGGCGCCCGGCTGTCCCTGCCCCGGGTGCTGCTGCGCAGCGTCCTGCTGCTGCTCGTCGTGCCGGCCGTGGTCTGGGACCGCGACACGCGCGGGCTGCACGACCGTTTCGCCCGGGCCGTCCAGGTGCGGATCTAGCGCGGCTCCGGCGCGGCGCGCATGACGACGCGCATGACGAAGGGGCTGGCGGGAACCATACGGTTCCCGCCAGCCCCTTCGTCGTACGGTTCGGGGTTTCGCGGTCAGCGGCCCTTCGGCATCCGGCTGCCCTTGGGCATCGGACCCTTCGGGATCGGCATGTTGCTCATCAGGTCGCCCAGCGCACGCAGCCGGTCGTTCACGGCCGTCACCTGTGCGCCCGGCAGCACCCGCGGCAGCTTCAGCAGCGTGGTGTGCAGCTTCTTCAGCGACACCTGGTCCTCGCCGTCGCCCACGACGATGTCGTGCACCGGCACGTCCGCGACGATGCGCGCCATGCGCTTCTTCTCGGCGGCCAGCAGGGCCTTGACCCGGTTCGGGTTGCCCTCGCCGACCAGGACGATGCCGGCCTTGCCGACGGCCCGGTGGACGACGTCCTGGCTGCGGTTCATCGCGACCGCGGGAGTCGTCGTCCAGCCACCGCGGCGGATGTTCTCCAGCACCGCGGCGGCCGCTCCCGGCTGGCCCTCCATCTGCCCGAAGGCAGCGCGCTCGGCGCGTCGTCCGAAGACGATCGCCATCGCGAGGAACGCCAGCAGGAAGCCCAGGATGCCCAGGTAAATCGGGTGGTCGATCCAGAAGCCGATGGCAAGGAGTACACCGAAGGTGACAATGCCCACAGCCGCGACGACAAGACCGACCTTCGAGTCGACCTTCTTGGTCATCTTGTAGGTCAGGGCGATCTGCTTCAGTCGCCCGGGGTTCTCGGATGTTTCCTTCCTCGCCATACGGCGCAGTTTACGTCGCCTGCGGACCGGGGGCGGCCACGGCCTCCAGCACATGCTGTGCCTCGCGGCGGTCCTTGGCCCTGCGGCGGTCCTCCAGTACCGCTGTCCAGGCATTTCGGCGGGCCGTGCGCTGGCCGCCGCGCATCAGCAGTTCTTCCAGTGCGCGCAGGGCGCCGGTGACGGACGGGGGGCGTACGGAGAGCGTGGAAGGCAGAGCGGAAGAGGCGCGGGTGGCGGTCGCCAAGACTGCGTTACCGGGCGCGGCCTGCATGTCGGTGTCCCCTCGGAAGCGGAAAAGGTCAGGCGTGGAGGGTGTGGCTCTGTGCTGGCTGTACGGGCGCACTGCTGTTCGTGCCGTGTCGTACTGCTGTGCGTACACCTATCGTCACTGAACGGTGTTACCAATGGATGACCTGTTGGTCAAACACCTATGAAACGTTGACGCGGCCCGCACCGTCCCGGCTCGTCGCCGGGGGTGCGGGCCGCGTCAGGGCCATTCGGGTGACGGTCACGGCCGTGCCGGCCGCCTCAGACCGCCTGGCTGGAAGCCGCCGCCTCGCGCTTCTCCGCCCTTTTGGTCGCGCTCCGCCTCGCTTCCGCTGCGGCCGAGGGTCTGCCCTCGTTCCTCGGGCGGACCCTCAACCTACGCTTCAGCTCGGCTGCGCCGCTCAATCGCCTGCTGGTGCAGGCGTCCCGCGCGGTACGAGGAGCGGACGAGCGGGCCGGACATGACACCGGCGTAGCCGATCTCCTCCGCCTCCTCCTTCAGCTCCACGAACTCCTGCGGCTTCACCCAGCGCTCCACCGGGTGGTGGCGCACCGACGGGCGCAGGTACTGGGTGATCGTGATCAGGTCGCAGCCCGCGTCGTGCAGGTCCTGCAGCGCCTCGCTGATCTCCTCACGGGTCTCGCCCATGCCGAGGATCAGGTTGGACTTGGTCACCAGGCCGTACGCGCGCGCCTTGGTGATGACCTCGAGCGAGCGCTCGTAGCGGAAGCCCGGGCGGATCCGCTTGAAGATGCGCGGGACCGTCTCGACGTTGTGGGCGAAGACCTCGGGGCGGGAGGCGAAGACCTCCTCCAGCAGCTCGGGCACCGCGTTGAAGTCGGGGGCCAGCAGCTCGACCTTGGTGTGCCCGCCCTCGCGGCCGGCGGTCTGCTGGTGGATCTGGCGCACGGTCTCGGCGTACAGCCAGGCGCCGCCGTCCGGGAGGTCGTCGCGCGCGACGCCGGTGATCGTGGCGTAGTTCAGGTCCATCGCGACGACGGACTCGCCCACGCGGCGCGGCTCGTCGCGGTCCAGCGCCTGCGGCTTGCCGGTGTCGATCTGGCAGAAGTCACAGCGCCGGGTGCACTGGTCGCCGCCGATGAGGAACGTGGCCTCGCGGTCCTCCCAGCACTCGTAGATGTTGGGACAGCCCGCCTCCTGGCACACCGTGTGCAGGCCCTCGCGCTTCACCAGGCCCTGCAGCTCGGTGTACTCGGGGCCCATCTTCGCCCGGGTCTTGATCCACTCGGGCTTGCGCTCGATGGGGGTCTGGGCGTTCCGGACCTCCAAGCGCAGCATCTTGCGTCCGTCGGGTGCGACAGCGGACACGTCCGGCTCCCTATGACTTCGATTCCTCGGCGAACACCAGGGTACGCCCGTTATTTCCTCTGCCCTGACGGCGCCGCCCTTCAGCAGGGCGGGGCCGTCAGCTGGCCTGGGCCTCTACGGCCCGGGGGAGGGGCTCCTCGGATTCGAGGATCTCCCGCAGATGCTTCTCCACCAGGGGAACCACCTCGGCCACGGACACCTTCCGGCCCAGCTCATTGGAGAGCGAGGTCACACCGGCGTCGCGGATGCCGCAGGGGACGATGCGGTCGAACCAGGTGTTGTCCGGGTCACAGTTGATCGCGAAGCCGTGCATCGTGACGCCCTTGGCGATCCGGATGCCGATGGCCGCCAGCTTGCGGTCCTCGCGGCGCTGGCCGGCGTTGGACGGGGCGTACTCCGGGCCGTTGAGGCGGGGATCGAACTCCTCGTCCGTCAGCCTCGGGTCGAAGTCCAGGCTCAGGCCGCCGATCGCCGGGCGCCGGTCCACTGGGTCGCCCAGCACCCAGACGCCGCTGCGGCCCTCCACCCGGGTCGTCTCCAGACCGAGCTCCGCGCAGGTGCGGATCAGCGCCTCCTCCAGGCGGCGCACATGCGCGATGACGTCGACCGGGCGGGGGAGCTTGAGGATCGGGTAGCTGACGAGCTGGCCCGGGCCATGCCAGGTGATCTTGCCGCCGCGGTCCACGTCCACGACCGGGGTGCCGTCCAGGGGGCGCTCGCTGTCCTCCGTGCGCCGTCCGGCCGTATAGACCGCCGGGTGCTCCAGCAGCAGACACGTGTCCGGAATCTCGTCCGCGAACCGGGCCGAGTGGACCCTCCGCTGCTCCTGCCACGCCTCCTGGTACTCGACGGCGTCGGCGCCGAAGCCCAGGTGGACAAAGCGCAGCTCAGTCACGGCAGCTCCTCCTCGAACCGGCAGGTCGTCTCTCGGCCTGCCGTGGTCTGTCCCGGCGTGGGTCACGCCCTTGCCACTGTACGGCGGGGCTTCGACAACCCCGCAGGCGGCCGTCGCCCGGAGTGACCCTCCGGGGCCATTTGATCTGTCCTCACACGATCGGATGAATGCGGGGCGAAGGTGGCGATCGGGGCGGCGGGGGCCGCTAAGTTCACGCCGTTCCAGGAACAAAGATCCAGGGAGACCGGCAGGCTGATGACGGAACGACCCCCACAGCGCATCCCCAACCGTCAGCTCGCTGCGCTCATCGCGGAGGCCGGCTTTTCCAATGCGGGTCTGGCCCGCCGGGTGGACCAGCTCGGGCTCGAGCACGGGCTCGACCTGCGGTACGACAAGACGTCGGTGACACGGTGGCTGCGCGGGCAGCAGCCGCGCGGCACCACCCCCGCGCTGATCGCCGAGGTGTTCACCCGGCGGCTCGGGCGGCGGCTGTCCGCGCAGGACCTCGGGCTGGACGCGTGCGCCCCCGTGTACGCCGGGCTGGAATTCGCCGCGTCGCCGGAAGAAGCCATTGACATCGTCAGCGGCCTGTGGCGCAAGGACTCGGGCAGCCACACCGAGCTACGGAAGATCGCCTTCACTCCGGCCGGGCTCGTGGTGCCGAGCCGGGACTGGCTCATCGGGCGTGCGGACGAACGGGTGGCGCGCGGTGCGAGCCCCGCGCCCTCGGCCGAGGGCGCGCGCCTTCCGCTGCAGGCGCGCGGCGGGCCCGTGTCCCTGCCGCGCCAGCGGCTCGTCGAGCGGGCCCCCGGCAGCCGGGTCTCCATGGGCGACATCGCCGCCCTGCGGTCCGTGGGAGAGCTCTTCCGGACCATCGACCACGCCTACGGCGGCGGGCATGCCCGGCAGGCCCTCGTGCGCTATCTGGAGCACGAGACCGAGCCGATGCTGCGCGGCACGTACGGGGAGACGACCGGGCGGCGGCTCTTCGGGGCGGCCGCGGACCTGACCCGGCTCGCCGGGTGGACCTCCTACGACATCGCCGCGCACGGGCTCGCCCAGCGGTACTACGTGCAGGCCCTCCGGCTCGCCCAGGCCGCCGGGGACCGGGCGTACGGCAGCTATGTGCTCGTCACCATGAGCCGGCAGGCCGTCTACCTCGGGCACGGGCGCGAGGCCGTGCAGCTGGCGCGGGTGGCGCAGCAGGGGGTGGGCTCCGGGGCCCCGCCGGTCGTGCAGTCGCTGCTGCACGCGGTGGAGGCGCGCGGGCACGGGGTGCTGGGCGAGGTCCGGGCGTGCTCGGCGTCGCTGGCGCGGGCGGAGCGGGCGCTGGAGACGTCGCGGGCGGGGGACGACGTGCCGTACTGGGCGCGGTTCTTCGACGAGGCGCAGCTCGCGGACGAGTTCGCGCACTGCCACCGGGATCTGCAGCAGTACCGGGCGGCTGCGCAGCACGCGGAGCGGTCGCTGCAGCTGCGGTCGCCCGCGTATGCGCGGTCGCGGCTGTTCTGCCGGGTGGTGCTGGCGTCGGCGCGGCTGGGGCTGGGCGAGCTGGAGCAGGCGTGCCTGCTGGGGGCCGAGGCGGCGCAGCAGGCGGCGGACATGCGGTCGGTACGGGCGCTGGAGTACGTGCGGGACTTCGAGCGGCGGCTGGAGCCGTATCGGGATGCCGCCGCCGTTCGGGCCTATCGGGAGAAGGTTGCCGGGCTCTGAGGCCGGGCTCGTTCTCGTGGGGCGGGGCCGGGGCGGGGTGGGTCCTTCTGGGGGCTGGATTATTTACGGCGGGTGGGGTGCCCGGATTCGGCGCCCCGCATGCCGCCGCAAATAACCCTTACGCCCCCTGCCAGGACCCACCCCGCCCCGGCCCCTCCGGCCCGTTGTGGGCAATCGTTCCGCAGGGCTGGGGGCACCTCCCAGCGGTAGCTGGGGGAGGGTGGGCACAACGGAACCACCGGCCTGCACCCGCCCCGCTCACGTGCCGGGTGGCCGGCTACGCCGCCCGCAGCGCCTGCGCCCCGTACCCCGGGCGGATGCCCAGGTCGCGCAGGACCGCCTGCGCGGCCCGCCGACCCGAGAACAGGGCCCCCTGCACCGTACTGGTGTCGCGGTGGTCGCCGCAGACGTAGAGCCCCGACAGGAGCCGGACCGGGCGGCGCACGTCATGGGGAGCCGGCATGGCGGGGACCGCGTCGGGGTCGTGGTGGGCGGCCAGGAGGTGCCAGGCGGTGGTCGGGGTGTTGTAGACCCGGGCCAGCTGGGCCCGGGCCGCCCGGTCCAGTTCGGGCGTGGGCAGGGACGCCGCCGGGCCCAGGATCGTGGACGTGATCAGGCACCTGCCCAGGGGCGCGCGGTCGGGGTCGACCTCGCTGGCCACCGTGGTGTGCGCCACCGGGCCCCGGCGGCCGCCGGTGAGGATCAGGGACGCGTCGCGCAGGGGCGGCGCGTCGGTGGTGTGGTGCAGGATCGTCACCGGGTGGAAGCCCGGCAGGCGCAGGCCCGGGATCAGTTCGGCGGCGGCGCGGGCGCCAGTGGCCACGACGACGGAGCGGCAGGTGATCTGCCCGTGCGCCGCCGTGCCGACGGACGTCGTGCCCACGGACGTGGCCTGTACGCCCGTACGCACCGTGTCCTGCGGCAGCTGGGCCGTCAGGAGGCGGGGGATGACGCCGGCGCCGCCCGCCGGGAGGCAGAGGCGGCCGCGGGCGTAGCCGCGCAGGACCAGGTCCGCGCAGCGGCTGGACGTGGTGAGGTCCGGGTCGGACAGGAGCGAGGCCAGGAGGGGGCGCAGGAAGCCCTCCACCGTGCGCGTCGGCAGGCCCCGGCTGCTCAGGGTCGCGGCCGTGGGGCGGTCCGGGCGGGCCAGCATCCGGTCGATGGGCAGCGAGGCGAGGCGGGCCAGTGCCGCGCCGAGCCGCGCTTGATCGAGGCCGGCGCTCCGTGAGGCGCGGGCCGCCGCGAAGGCGCGGGCGGTGGTGAACGCGCGCTTGGCCCCGCGGAGTTCGCCGGTGCGGTGGTTGCGGCCGTCGGTGTGGACCAGCACCCCGGGGGTGAAGGGGCGCAGCTTGAGCGCCTCCAGCCCGGGGGTGCGCAGAAGTTCCGGGAACGAGGTGTTGAGCAACTGGCCCGTGCGGTCCAGGTGGAAGCCGTCGACCTCATCGGTCGTCATGCGCCCGCCGGGGCACGGGGCTTCCTCCAGGACGGTGACGGTCACCCCGGCGCTGATGAGATGGTGAGCCGCAGAGAGGCCGGCGAGGCCGGCTCCCACGATGACGACGTCAGCGTGGTGTGCGGTGCGTGCGCTGCTGAGCACGTGCCCTCCCGGGGTCGGTCCGCTCGCTCGGGGGCCTGATGCCCTCAACCGGCGGCGGCGATGCGCGAGTTCGCCTCGACCGTAGAGAGAAATCCGGTCAATAACAGTCGCGCACGGGGCGAGCATGGTCGCACGGTGGTCGCACACATCGCCGTTCCGGAGCGGGGGGCGGGTGCGTCAGCTGTTGTCCAGCGCCGCGCGTACGGCGCTCTCGATGTCCGGGTACGCGAAGTCGAAGCCCGAGTCCAGCAGTCGCCGCGGCAGGACACGACAGCTGGCCAGGACTTCCGTGGCCATCTCGCCCAGTGCCAGCCTGAGCGCCGGAGCGGGCGCCGGGAAGGGTGTCCGGCGCTTCAGCACGCGCCCCGTCGCCTCGGTGGCCTCGCGGTTGGTGACGGGGTGCGGTGCGGTGAGGTTGACCGGGCCGGAGAGGGCGGGGGAGTCCAGGAGGTGGCGCAGGGCGGCGACGTGGTCGTGCAGGGCGATGAAGCTCCAGTACTGCCGTCCGCTCCCCAGCCGCCCCCCGAGGCCGAGTTTGACGAGCGGGAAGAGGCGGCCCCAGGCGCCGCCGCCGCGGGAGACCACCAGGCCGGTGCGGAGCAGGACGGTGCGTACGCCCGCCTCCGTGGCGGCGCCCGTCGCCTCCTCCCAGTCCTGGCAGACCCGGGCGAGGAAGCCGTCGCCGGGCGGGGTGCTCTCGTCCACCGGCCGGTCTCCGGTGTCGCCGTAGAAGCCGGTCGCGCTCGCACTGAGCAGGACGCGCGGCGGGGTGTCCAGCGACGCCACGGCCTCGGCGATCGCCGCGGTGCCCAGGACCCGGCTGTCACGGATCTCCTTCTTGTAGGCCTCCGTCCAGCGGTGGTCGCCCACCCCGGCACCGGCCAGGTGCACCACCGCCTCGCAGCCGGCGAGGCGTCGTGTGTCCACCCATTGGCGGGCGGGGTCCCACTCGACTTCGTCCGGGTGGCGGGGCGGGCGGCGCACCAGGCGCACCACCCGGTGGCCGTCGGACTCCAGCGAACGTACGAGCGCCCTCCCGATGAGGCCGCCCGAACCGGTGATCGCGACGCGCATGAGTCCCCCCGTCAGGCCCTGAACCGTTCCCAGAGCCGCGGGAACCGCTCGGCCAGCACGTCCTCGGACTCCATGTCGAAGGGTGTGCCGAGCGGTTCGGACGGCTGGGGCGGCAGGCCGAGGTCGGGGGTCTCGGCGCCCGTCAGCTGCTCGTACGCCTCGTCCGCCGCGTATCCCAGGTCCTCGCCGTCGCCGTCCACGTCCGGGTCGAAGTCGTCCAGCAGGTCCGCGAGCGTGTCCGGTTCGTGCACCGCGCCCTCGAAGACCTCTCTGCCCTGGCCGATCAGCCAGCAGCGGAAGTAGTCGAAGACGTCGTCGCTCGCGCCGTCCAGCAGCACGGCCGCGGCCCCCCACAGGTCCCAGAGGTAGGCGCGGTTGTACCGGGCCTCGAAGTGCCGGGCGAAGTCGAGCACGGCGTCCGGGTCGAGCTGCATCAGCTTCTCGACCAGGGCGTCGGCCTGGTCCTCGGGGTCTCCTTCGGCGGTCTCGCGTGCGCTGTCGATCAGCTCCCAGAACTCCGTCTCGTCCATCATCACGGGACCAGCATCGGCCCTGCCGCAGGGCCACGCACCTCCAGGGAGCCGGATGCGGCCGTGTTGTTATCGGTGAGTCCGATTCGCGATCGCCGGAAAATCACGACAGAAGGTGTCCGGTATCGGTGCGACCGTCGTGGCAGTCGTCGAAGACCGGGGACGCCGGGGAAGAGGAGATGTTTCGTGACCGCATCGAAGAGTGCAGACAAGCCGCTGGCGCAGACCGTGGCGCTGGTCGCGGGTGCCACGAGGGGCGCGGGGCGGGCCATGGCCGTGCAACTGGGGGCCGCGGGCGCCGTCGTCTATGTGACGGGGCGTTCCACGCGGGCGCATCGCAGCGAGGTCGGCCGGTCCGAGACCATCGAGGAGACCGCCGAGCTGGTGACTGCCGCGGGCGGCACGGGCATCGCCGTACCCACCGACCACCTGGAGCCCGGGCAGGTCCGGGCGCTGGTCGAGCGCATCGACCGCGACCACGGGCGGCTGGACGTGCTCGTCAACGACGTGTGGGGCGGGGATCACCTGATCGAGTTCGAGAAGAAGGTGTGGGAGGTGGACCTGGAGAAGGGGCTGCGGATGCTGCGGCTCTCCACGGACACGCACGCCATCACCAGCCACTTCGCCGTGCCCCTGCTCATCAGGCGGCCGGGCGGGCTGCTCGTGGAGATCACCGACGGCACGGAGGAGTTCAACCGCACCTACCGGGAGAACCTCTTCTACGACCTGGCCAAGTACGCGCCCATCCGCATGGCCTTCGGGCTCTCCGAGGAGCTCAAGGGCTACGGCTGCACCGCCGTCTGCCTCAGCCCCGGGTTCCTGCGCTCGGAGCAGATGCTCGACCACTTCGGGGTCACGGAGGAGACGTGGCGGGACGCGGTGAAGGTCCAGCCGCACTTCGCCGTCGCCGAGTCCCCGGTCTACATCGGCCGGGCCCTGGTCGCCCTGGCCACCGACCCGGAGCGGGCCCGGTGGAACGGCCAGTCCCTCTCCAGCGGTCAGCTGGCCAAGGTCTACGGCTTCACCGACACCGACGGCTCCCGGCCCGACGCCTTCGGGTACTTCCAGGACGTCGTCCTCGACGGCGCGGACGGCACCCCCGAGGACTACCGGTAGAGACCGGCGGACCGGGCCGCCGCGCGCGCGAACCGCTCGCGCAGCTCCGGCGGCCCCAGCACCTCCGCCTCCGGGCCCAGCGCCAGCAGCTGTTCGTACGCCACCTCGGACGACTCCACCGGCAGCGAGAGCGTGAGGCGCCCGAGCGCATCCGGCTCCCCGGCCGCCGCCAGGGCCTCCCGCGCCGCCGCGCGGTCGGTCACGTGCGGCAGCCTGCGCGCTCCCTCGACGGTCAGGCGCAGCTCCACGCGGTCGTGCAGGATCGAGCGGGCGAACTGCGCCGCCCGCTCCTCCCAGAAGGCGGGCAGGTCGAAGTCGGCCGAGCGGCGGAAGCGTTCCTCGCCCACGGTCACCGCGGTGAAGCGGTCCACGCGGTAGACGCGGAAGTCCTCGCCGGTGCGGGCCGCCAGATACCAGACGCCGGCCTTGAGGATCAGGCCGTACGGCTGAAGGTCCCGCTCCACCTCGCCCTCACGGCGCCGGTAGCGGGCGGCCATGCGGCGGTCGTCCCAGACCGCGTCCGCGATCGCGGGCAGCAGGGCGGGCGCGTCGTGGGGATGCCACCAGCCGGGGGCGTCCAGATGGAAGCGCTGGGCCGCGTTCGTGGGGGCGTCGCTCAGCTCGGGCAGGAGCGCGGCGGAGACCTTCAGCCGGGCGGCGGAGGCGACGTCCGCCAGGCCCATGTCGCGCAGCGCGGACGGCACACCGGACAGGAAGAGGGCCTCCGCCTCCGTCCGGCCCAGGCCGGTCAGCCGGGTGCGGTAACCGCCGATCAGGCGATAGCCGCCGGCGCGGCCGCGGTCGGCGTAGACGGGCACTCCGGCCTCGGACAGCGCGAGGACGTCCCGGGCGACCGTACGCTCCGAGACCTCGAGCCGGCTCGCCAGCTCGGTGCCGGTCATCGACGGGCGGGACTGGAGCAGGAGCACCAATTTGATCAGACGGGCCGCGCGCATGACCCCATGATGCCGGGGGGCAGTGACAACGGGGCGTGACGACAGGAGCCCGCGTGCCGAGCCAGGGCATGGACGAGCGCGCGGGGTCCTGTCGTCACCCCTGAGCCGTTCCGCGTCACAGGACAGGGCGGCGCGGTGCGGCTCCGGCGCAGACGATACGCCTTTGATCGATGATCGATCAATGGCTGCAGGTCAGATTCGTGGCGCGCAGCTGAGAACGTGCCGCTTGAGGAGCTCGCCGATGGCCGGGTCGCGCCGCTGGAAGGCCCGCACGATCTCCGCGTGGTCCTCGGCGTGGGAGCGGGGCTCCGGGCTCAGCCAGCGGATCGACAGCGTCGTCCACACCTCGATGCCCAGGGATTCCCAGGTGTGCAGCAGCACGGAGTTCCCCGCGGCCCGCACGATCTCGCGGTGGAAGGCGACCGTGTGGCGCGCCTGCGCCTCGCTGTCTCCGGCGCGGTCGGCCACCTCGAGCGCGGCCACCTCCCGCTCCAGCGCCGAGACGTCCTCGGCCAGGGCGTCCGCGGCCAGCTCGGCGGCCACCTGCTCCAGGCCGGCCCGGACCGGGTAGCTCTCCTTGAGGTCGGCGGCGGTCAGGTCGCGGACCCGCACGCCCTTGTTGGGCGCGGACTCGATCAGCCGCAGCGACTCCAGCTCGCGCAGCGCCTCGCGCACCGGGGTCTGGCTCACCAGCAGCTCGGCGGCGATCCGCCGCTCCACGATCCGCTCGCCCGGCTGCCAGCGCCCGCTGACGATCCCCTCGAGGATGTGCTCGCGGATCTGCTCGCGCAGCGAATGGACGACGGGCGGGGTCATTTCTCTCCTTGGTCGGATCTGCCGGGAACGTCATTATCGACGTCCGGCCCGGCAAGCCGAAGGGCGCGGCCCCGGCCCGTACGAGTACGGAACCGGGGCCGCGCCCTTCAGCGCTTTACCTCAGGGGCGTTCGGGTCAGAGACCGATCTCGGTCTCGAACTCGGCGGCCTCGAGGATCTGCTTGACCGTGGTCAGGTAGCGGGCCGCGTCGGCACCGTCCACCAGGCGGTGGTCGTAGGACAGCGCCAGGTACGTCATGTCGCGGATCGCGATGGTCTCGCCGAGCTCCGGGTGGTTGATGACCACCGGGCGCTTGACGGTCGCACCGATACCCAGGATGCCGACCTGGTTCGGGGGCACGATGACCGTGTCGAACAGCGCACCGCGCGAGCCGGTGTTGCTGATCGTGAAGGTCGCGCCGGCCAGGTCGTCCGGGCTGATCTTGCTGGAACGGACCTTGCCGGCCAGCTCCGCGGTCTTGCGCGCGATGCCCGCGATGTTGAGGTCACCCGCACCCTTGATGACCGGGGTCATCAGGCCCTTCTCCGAGTCGACGGCGATGCCGACGTTCTCGGAGTCGAAGTAGGTGATGGTGTTCTCGTCCTCGTTGATCCGGGCGTTGATGACCGGGTGGGCCTTCAGCGCCTGGACGGCGGCCTTGACGAAGAACGGCATCGGGGAGAGCTTGACGCCCTCGCGCGCCGCGAACGCGTCCTTGGCCTTGTTGCGCATCCGCATGATCTTGGTGATGTCCACCTCGACCACGGAGGTCAGCTGCGCCTGGCCGTGCAGCGCCTTCATCATGTTGTCGGCGATGACCTTGCGCATGCGCGGCATCTTGACCGTCTGACCGCGCAGCGGGGACGCCGCGAGGGCCGGGGCCTTCGGGGCGGCGGCAGCCGGGGCGGCGGCGGCCGGAGCCGGCGCGGCCTTGGCGGCCTCGGCCGCGGCGATGACGTCCTGCTTGCGGATGCGGCCACCGACGCCGGTGCCCTGCACGGTGCTCAGGTTGACGCCGGACTCGGCGGCGAGCTTGCGCACCAGCGGGGTGACGTAGGCGCCGTCCGCCGCGGGGGCGGCGGGGGCCGGGGCGGCCGGAGCAGCCGGGGCGACCGGAGCGGCCGGCGCCGGGGCGGCGACCGGAGCCGGAGCCGGGGCGGCGGGCGCGACCGGAGCGGCGGGGGCGGCCGGGGCGGCGACCGGAGCCGGAGCGGCCGGGGCCTCCTGGACCGGCGCGGGGGCCGGGGCGGCCGGAGCCGGGGCGGCGGCCGGAGCGGCGCCGGCGGCACCGATCACGGCGAGCTTGGCGCCGACCTCGGCGACCTCGTCCTCACCGACGACGATCTCGAGCAGCACGCCGGAGGCGGGCGCCGGGATCTCGGTGTCGACCTTGTCGGTGGAGACCTCGAGCAGCGGCTCGTCCTCCGAGACCTCCTCGCCGACCTCCTTCAGCCAGCGGGTGACGGTGCCCTCGGTGACCGACTCGCCCAGCGCGGGCAGCACGACGTCGGTGCCGGAGACAGCGGCCGGGGCGGCTGCGGGGGCGGGAGCCTCGGCGGCGGGCGCCGGGGCTGCGGGGGCCTCGGCGACCGGGGCCGGAGCGGCCTCGGGCGCGGCGGCGGGGGCCGGGGCCTCGGCGGCGGCCGGAGCCGGCGCGGCGACCGGGGCACCGGCGCCGTCGTCGATGATGGCCAGCTCGGCGCCGACCTCGACCGTCTCGTCCTCGGCCACCTTGATGTGGGCCAGGATGCCGGACGCGGGGGCCGGGATTTCGGTGTCGACCTTGTCGGTGGAGACCTCGAGCAGCGGCTCGTCGGCCTCCACGCGCTCACCCTCGGCCTTGAGCCAACGGGTGACGGTGCCCTCGGACACGCTCTCGCCGAGCGCCGGCAGGGTTACGGAAACCGCCATGGTTGCGGTTGCTCCTTACGAATAGTGCGGATGGTGGTGCGCTCGGGACTTAGTCGTGCGAGTGCAGCGGCTTGCCGGCCAGGGCCAGGTGGGCCTCGCCCAGAGCCTCGTTCTGCGTCGGGTGCGCGTGGATGAGCTGCGCGACCTCGGCCGGCAGCGCCTCCCAGTTGTAGATCAGCTGGGCTTCGCCGACCTGCTCACCCATACGGTCGCCGACCATGTGGACGCCGACCACGGCACCGTCCCGCACCTGGACGAGCTTGATCTCGCCCGCGGTCTTCAGGATCTTGCTCTTGCCGTTGCCCGCGAGGTTGTACTTCAGAGCGACGACCTTGTCGGCGCCGTACAGCTCCTTGGCCTTCGCCTCGGTGATACCGACCGAAGCGACCTCCGGGTGGCAGTACGTGACGCGGGGCACGCCGTCGTAGTCGACCGGCACGGGCTTGAGACCGGCCAGACGCTCCGCAACCAGGATGCCCTCGGCGAAGCCGACGTGCGCGAGCTGGAGGGTCGGGACGAGGTCACCGACGGCCGAGATGGTCGGCACGTTGGTCTGCATGTACTCGTCGACCAGGACGTAGCCGCGGTCCATCGCGACCCCGGCCTCCTCGTAGCCCAGGCCCTGGGAGACCGGGCCGCGGCCCACGGCGACGAGCAGCAGCTCGGCCTCGAAGGTCTTGCCGTTCTCCAGGGAGACCTTCACACCGTCGGCCGTGTATTCCACGCCCGAGAAGCGGGAGCCGAGGGAGAAGTTGATGCCGCGCTTGCGGAAGGCGCGCTCCAGCAGCTTGGAGCTGTTCTCGTCCTCGACCGGGACGAGGTGGGGAAGCGCCTCGACGATGGTGACGTCGACGCCGAAGGACTTCCACGCGGAGGCGAACTCGACGCCGATGACGCCGCCGCCCAGCACGATCGCGGACTTCGGCACGCGGTCCAGGACCAGCGCGTGGTCGGAGGAGATGACGCGGTCGCCGTCGATGGTCAGGCCCGGCAGCGACTTCGGCACGGAGCCGGTGGCCAGCAGGACGTGGCGGCCGGTGTAGGTCTGGCCGCCCACCTCGACGGACGTCGGGGAGGACAGGCGGCCCTCGCCGGTCACGTAGGTGACCTTGCGGGAGGCGACCAGGCCCTGCAGACCCTTGTACAGGCCCGAGATCACGTCGTCCTTGTACTTGTGGACGCCCGCGATGTCGATGCCCTCGAGGGAGGCCTTGACACCGAACTGCTCGGCCTCACGAGCCTGGTCGGCGATCTCGCCGGCGTGCAGCAGAGCCTTGGTGGGGATGCAGCCGCGGTGCAGGCAGGTGCCGCCCAGCTTGTCCTTCTCGATCAGGGCGACGTCGAGACCCAGCTGCGCTCCGCGCAGGGCAGCGGCGTAACCGCCGCTACCGCCTCCGAGGATCACTAGGTCGAAAACGGTGCTGGCGTCGTTCGCCACGTCACGTCCTCCATGCATGGGTGCGCCGGACCGGTCGTCGGTGACCGGTCGGCGGCTGTCGTACGGCCGCTTTGCTTCGGCCCTGTGATGGGTGGGCCCTGTCCTGCCGAGACAACATCTTCGCACTTGTTGACGGACGGCGGGACGCCGGGCTGGGGCTCGGCGACGACTGATGCGTCACCTTCGAGGGTTACCAGTGCGTAGGAATGTGTGTTTTCGTCGAGAGCGAACGCAGCGCGGCCCCGGGTCATTCCCGGGGCCGCCGCCACCGCCGGGGGATCAGCCGAGGTCGCCGTCGGCCGTGCGCTCGGCCAGCCGGACCAGGGTGCGCACCGAGGAGCCGGTGCCGCCCTTGGGGGTGTAGCCGTACGGGGCGCTCTCGTGGAACGCCGGGCCCGCGATGTCCAGGTGCGCCCAGGCGATGCCCTCGCCCACGAACTCCTGCAGGAAGAGGCCGGCCACCAGGCCGCCGCCCATGCGCTCACCCATGTTGGCGAGGTCGGCCACGGGGGAGTCCATCGACTTGCGCAGCTCGGCGGGGAGCGGCATCGGCCACGCCTGCTCGCCGACCTCCTCGGCGATCTCGTACAGCGAGGTGCGGAACGCGTCGTCGTTGGCCATCACGCCGAAGGTGCGGTTGCCGAGCGCGAGGACCATGGCACCCGTGAGGGTGGCGACGTCCACGATCGCGTCCGGGTTCTCCTCGGAGGCGCGGGTCAGGGCGTCGGCCAGGACCAGGCGGCCCTCGGCGTCGGTGTTGAGCACCTCGACCGTCTTGCCGCTGTACATCTTCAGCACGTCGCCCGGACGGGTGGCGTTGCCGGAGGGCATGTTCTCGGCGAGCGCCAGCCAGCCCGTGACGTTGACCTTCAGGCCCAGGCGGGCGACGGCCACGACCGCGGCGAAGACGGCGGCGGCGCCGGCCATGTCGCACTTCATGGTCTCGTTGTGGCCGGCCGGCTTCAGCGAGATGCCGCCCGAGTCGTAGGTGATGCCCTTGCCGACCAGGGCGAGGGTCTTCTCCGCCTTGGGGTGCGTGTAGGCCAGACGCACCAGGCGCGGCGGGGTGGCGGAGCCCTGGCCCACGCCCATCAGACCGCCGTAACCGCCCTTGAGCAGCGCCTTCTCGTCCAGCACCTCGACCTTGAGGCCGAACTCCTTGGCCGCGGCCTGGGCCTCGGCGGCGAACGACTTCGGGTCGAGGTCGTTGGAGGGCATGTTGATCAGGTCGCGGGCGCGGTTGACCTCGGCGGCCACGGCGGCGGCGCGCTCGGCGGCGGCCTTGAACGCCTTGTCGCGGGGCTTGGCGCCCAGGATCACGGCCTCGGCGAGCGGGGCGCTCTTGGCGTCCTTCTTCGCCGCACCGTTGCCGCGGTAGGCGGTGAAGGCGTACGCGCCCATGAGCGCGCCCTCACCGATGGCGGCGACGGACTCCGCGTCCTCGACGGGCAGGGCGAACGCGGCCTTCTTGGTGCCGGTCAGCGCGCGGGCGGCGGTGCCGGCGGCGCGGCGCAGCGTCTCCTCGGCGAAGCCGTCGCCCTTGGCGGGCTGGTCTCCCAGGCCGACCGCCAGCACGACCGGGGCCTTGAGGCCGGACAGGACGGGCAGCTTGGTGACCTCGCCCTCGCCGCCACCGGCGCCGAGGGTCTCCAGGACGGTGGCCAGCTTGCCGTCGAACGCCTTGTCCACGGCTTCCGCGCCGGGGGCGACGACGGGACCCTTCGGGCCCTTCGCCACACCGACGACAATGGCGTCCGCGCGCAGCGTCGCCGCGCTGGAAGTGCTGAGAGTCAGAGCAGTCACGGTGGTGGGTGTCCCTACTTCCGTTGATATTTCGGCCGATGGGTGGTGGGCCGGCCGCACCCTGCGCATCGTATGCGCCGCGCTCTTGCCGCCCGGGCTCGGGCCTTTGGGCACGTGAGAGCGTATCCCCGCGGGGCCGCTCAGCCCAGGGCCGAGGCGAGCAGCGCGGCCGTCGCGGCGGTCTCCGCCAGGGCGCCGAACACATCGCCGGTCACCCCGCCGAAGCGGCGCCTGCAGTGACGCAGCATCAGCTCACCGCAGGCCAGCGCGAGCAGGACGGCGAGCCCCGAGCGCAGTGCCCCCTGGGGGCCGGCGAGCGCGCCCGCGCCGGCGGCCGCGCAGGCCGCGAGCGCCGCCACGGCCAGGGCGGCCGGTCGGGGGACGGCGCCGGCGACGGCCGCCCCCAGCCCGTCGGGGCGGGCGGCCGGGACGCCGGAGCGGCAGGCGAGGGTCAGGGCGCAGCGTGCGGCGAGGGCGGCCACGACCGCCGCGAGGGCGCCGTGCGTCCAGCCTGCGGCGTACAGCTCGTCGAGGGCGGCGACCTGGCCGAGCAGGGTCAGCAGGAGGGCGATGACGCCGAAGGGGCCGATGTCCGACTGCTTCATGATGCGCAGCGCGTCCTCGGCGGGCTTGCCGCTGCCCAGTCCGTCGGCGACGTCGGCGAGTCCGTCCAGGTGCAGCCCGCGGGTGAGGACCGCGGGCACCGCGACGGAGGCCACGGCGGCGAGCAGCGGGCCCGAGCCGAGCAGCAGGAACAGCAGCCCGGCGGCGGCCGCGCAGCCGCCCACCACGAGACCGGCCAGCGGCGCCGCGAGCATGCCGCCGCGGGCGGTCCGCCGGTCCCAGCGGGTGAGCGGGACGGGCAGCACGGTGAGGGTGCCGAAGGCGAAGCGCAGGGCGTCGCCGACGGTGGGCCGGACGGGTGTCGTGTCGGTCATCGCGGGCAGGGTATCCCGCCGCCCGCGGGCAGTACTTTGGCCGGGAGAGCGCGGAGCGGAGCGGGAGTGCCATGGGTCACTGGCTGACACGCAACATCGTCGAGCCGGGCAAGCTGCCGCTGCTGCTGGCGCTGACCGCGTTCGTGCTGACGTTCCTGGTCACCCGGGTCATCACCCGGCTGATCCGGGCGGGCAAGGGCCCGTTCGGCAACATCAGGCCCGGTGGGCTGCACGTCCATCACGTGGTGCCCGGCGTGGTGCTGATGGTGGTCGGCGGCTTCGGCGCGGTGGCCGAGGGACAGCGTGGCTTCGGGGCGGCGGTCGCGGCCGTGCTGTTCGGCATGGGCGCGGGGCTCGTGCTGGACGAGTTCGCGCTCGTCCTCCACCTGGACGACGTGTACTGGACCGAGCAGGGCCGCAAGAGCGTCGAGATGGTGGTGCTGACGGCGGCTCTCGTGGCCCTGGTCCTCCTGGGCTTCTCCCCGTTCGGGGTGAACGAGCTGACGCCGGACGAGCTGCAGAACCGCACCATCGTGGTGACCAACACCCTGCTCAACTTCCTGATCGCCCTCTTCGCCCTGGCCAAGGGCAAGCCGCGGATCGCCCTGATCGGCGCGGTGGTGCCGTTCGTGGCGATCGTGGGCGCGGTGCGGCTGGCCCGGCCCGGCTCACCGTGGGCGCGGCGCTTCTACCGGCACCGGCCGCGGGCCCGCCGCCGGGCCCGGGTGCGCGCCTACCGGCACGACGCGCGCTGGGAGGCGGCGCGCAACAGGCTTCACGATCTGCTGGCCGGCGCCCCGGACCGCTGATCGCGCTCGCGGTGGGCGTCACGGCGGGGCTTGCGCCGCCTGCGCAGCTCGTCCACGCCGCACACCAGCAGCATGGCCGCCACGGCGGCGATGTGCTCCTTGCCGGCCAGATTGGGCTTGACCAGGACCTCGCCCACCATGGCCAGTACCACCAGGGCGCAGGTGAACCAGGCGCGGTAGCGCCAGGAGACGTACACCGCCAGGCCGACGACCGCCGCCGACGGGCCGGTGTCGATGATCTTCGCGGCCTCCGGGGGCAGCCCCAGGACGGAGTCGGGCCCCACCGCGATGGCCAGCCGCGCGTACATCGTCCCCGCGAGGGTGGCGACGTACGCGACGGCCAGGGTGCGCCCCATGCCCAGCGCGGCCTCGGCCAGGCCGAAGACGATCAGGATCTGGGCCAGCGCCCCCCACACGGGCAGGTCCAGGGCGGGGACGAACAGCGACAGCGGGGTCCGCAGCAGCGCCAGCCACCAGGGCAGCTCCGCCTGGACGGAGCCGAGCCGCTGGACGGGCCCGAAGCCCCAGGGCTGGTTCTGGACGATCTGGAAGACGGCGGTGAGGACGACGGCCGAGAGCGTCATGGGGATGGCCCACGCGTGTCTGCGCCGGAACGTCCCCCACACGGCCGTATACAACGGACCCCACTCGGTGCGCGCGGCGCGGAGCAGCGCCGCGCGGTTCATCGCCGGCTCTCCAAGTGCTTGCGGTTGAGCCACTTGGGCAGGCCGGGAGCCTCCAGGAAGCCCTCGGCGCGGGCGCTGGCGATACCGATCCGCAGCAGGTCACTGCTCTTCTCGAACAGCATGAAACGAGGTTCCCAGATGGGGCGGTATTTCGCATTTGCTCGGTAGAGCGATTCGATCTGCCACCAGCGGGAGAAAAAGCTCAGCAGCGAGCGCCACATCCGCAGCACCGGGCCCGCGCCCAGCCGGGAGCCGCGCTCGAAGACGGACCGGAACATGGCGAAGTTCAGCGACACCTGGGTGATGCCCAGGGCCCGGGCCTGCTGGAGCAGTTCGATGACCATGAACTCCATCAGGCCGTTCTCGGAGTCCCGGTCACGGCGCATCAGGTCCAGCGACAGGCCCTTGGGCCCCCAGGGGACGAAGCTCAGCAGCGCCCGCAGATCGCCCTCGCCGTCATGGCACTCCAGCATCACGCAGCGCCCGTCGTCCGGGTCGCCGAGGCGGCCCAGCGCCATGGAGAAGCCGCGCTCGGTCGCGCCGTCGCGCCAGTCGTCGGCGCGGCGCAGCAGCTCGGCCATCTCCTCCTCGGGGATGTCCTCGTGCCGCCGGATGCGGACGGTGTACCCGGCGCGCTTGACGCGGTTGTAGGCCTGGCGCACGGTGCGCATGGCGCGGCCCTCGAGGGTGAACTCGGCGGTGTCCACGATCGCCTCGTCGCCGAGCTCCAGGGCGTCCATGCCGTGCCGCGCGTAAATCGTGCCGGCCTCCTCGCCCGCGCCCATCACGGCGGGGACCCAGCCGTGCTCGCGGGCCTCGGCCAGCCAGGGCTCGATGGCGCCGGGCCATGCCTCGGGGTCGCCGATGGGGTCGCCGGAGGCCAGGGAGACGCCGCCGATGACGCGGTAGGTGACGGCCGCCTTGCCGGAGGGGGACCACAGGACGCTCTTCTCGCGGCGCAGGGCGAAGTAGCCCAGCGAGTCGCGGTCGCCCCACTTGTCGAGCAGTTCGCGCAGCCTCGCCTCGTCCCCGGCGGTGAGGGGGTCGGTGGCGCGCCGGGAGCGGAAGGCGGCGTACGCCACGACGATCAGCAGGATCGTGCTCATCACGTTGATGACGACGTCGACCCAGCCGGGCGGGGCGATGCCCGCGTAGCGGGTGTCGTCGGCGGCGATCGAGATCAGCCGCATGACGCCGTAGTGCCAGCGGTCCAGGAAGGTGGAGCGCTGCTCGTCGGTGGCCTGGTTGGTGACCGTGACCAGCCCGGCGGCGATCAGCGAGGTGACCAGCAGTCCGCCGGCGGCGACGGCCGTGGCGAGCTTGGGGTTGGAGCGGTCGCCCTTGGCGTAGAACTCCCGGCGGCCCACCAGCAGCGCCAGCACGAACAGGGCGGTGGTGACCAGGGAGAACCAGTTCAGGGCGTGCCGCCGGAACTCCGGGAAGAACATCACGAACGCCAGCAGCAGCAGGAGCAGCCCGGCCAGCACCAGGTTCAGGATCCAGGCGGCCCGCTTGCGCCGGCGCAGCGTGATCGCCATGAACAGCGACACCACCGCGGGCGCGAAGCCGGCCGTCAGCAGATACGGGGTGAAGTACTCCTCGACGTTGTGCCGGCGGATGTCCGAACCGAAGGACACCCAGACCGCGCCGAGCAGATTGACGAACGTAACGGCACGCAGGTACCACACCGCGAACGACGCGGCACGCCGCTGCCAGGTACCACCGCGGGCGCCCTCATCCGGAGTCAAGCGGACTTCTCCCATGAAAAGTGATTATGGGGCCCATGTGCGGCGGAATTCCGGGCGCTCGCGACCCGGTGACGGGCTTGCCCGGCCGGTGTCGTCAGGAGCGTTCGGGGAGCTCCGCCGCCAGGGCCGCGGCCGCCTGCACCAATGGCAGGGCGAGCAGTGACCCTGTCCCCTCGCCCACAGTGACGCCGTGGTCGAGGAGAGGGTTGAGCGCCATCCGGTCGAGTGCCTTCGTCTGGGCCGGATCGCCGCTCGCCTGCCCGGCCAGCCACCAGTCGGGCGCCCGGAAGGCCACCCGCTGGGCGACCAGCGCGCACGCGGCGGAGACGACGCCGTCGAGGATCACCGGGGTGCGGCGCACCGCGCTCTGCAGCAGGAAGCCCGTCATCGCGGCCAGGTCCGCGCCGCCGACCGCGGCCAGCAGCTCCATCTGGTCGCCGAGGACCGGACGGGCCCGGCGCAGCGCGTCGCGGATCGCCGCGCACTTGCGCATCCAGGCCAGGTCGTCGATGCCGAAGCCGCCCCGGCCGGTGACCACGGACGCGTCCGTGCCGCACAGGGCGCCGATCAGGGCGCCCGCCGCCGTGGTGCCGCCGACGCTCAGATCGCCCAGGACGATCAGGTCCGTGCCGGAGTCGGCCTCCTCGTCGGCGACGGCCATCCCGGCGCGGAAGGCCCGCTCCGCCTCCTCGGCGCCGAGCGCGTCCTCGATGTCGATGCGGCCCGAGCCGCGCCGCACCCGGTGCCGGGTGACGTCCTGGGGCAGCTCGCCGGGGTCGCAGTCCACCGACATGTCCACCACGCGCAGCTCCGCGCCGAACCGGCGGGCCAGGATCGCACCCGCGCTCCGCCCGTCGAGGGCGGCCCGTACGAGCTCCAGCGCCCCGCCCTTCGGCCCGCCGGACACCTCCAGGGCCGCGACCCCGTGGTCGCCCGCGAAGAGCAGCGCCTTGGGCCGCTCTATCGGCTTTACCGGCACGGCCCCCTGCGCGGCCGCGAGCCACTCGCCCAGCTCGTCGAGCCGGCCCAGCGCGCCGGGGCGCGGGCCGAGGCGCTCCCGCCGTTCCTCGGCGTCCCGCCGCACGCCGGAGTCGGGGCGCTCGATCAGCGAGGCGAAGTCATCAAGATTCAGACCGCTCATCCGCGACACATTACCCGTGGGGGGCCCGGCCGTTCGGGCTGCGGCCGGGCCCGGGGTCCGGCCCGTCAGCCGCGCAGCGGCAGCGCCTGGCCCGCCACCACCAGCAGCACGTGCTCGCACTCGTCGCCCGCGGCCGCGTTCAGGCGGCCCAGCTCGTCACGGAAGCGGCGGCCGGAGGCCGTCGCCGGGACGACGCCCGAGCCGACCTCGTTGCTGACCACCACGACCGTGCGCGGCGTGGCGCGTATCGCGGCCACCAGCTCCGCGACCCGCTCGGCGAGGGCCGCCTCGCCGCTCTCGGCCCACACCTGGTCGTCCCACGCCCCGACGGAGTCCATCGCGTCGGTCAGCCACAACGCCAGGCAGTCGATCAGCAGCGGCGGGCCCTCCTCCGCCAGCAGCGGCACCAGGTCGCACGTCTCGACCGTGCGCCATGATCCCGGCCGGCGCTCGCGGTGCCGCACGATGCGGTCCGTCCAGTCCTGGTCGCCCTCGCGCGTCCCGCTCGTGGCGACGTAGAGCACCTCGGGGAAGGACTCCAGGCGCCGCTCCGCCTCCACGGACTTGCCGGAGCGGGCCCCGCCCACCACCAGCGTCCGCCGGGGCACGTCCGGCACCTCGTGGTAGTCGCCGACGGTCAGCGTCGTGCCGTCCGGCACCGTGCGCGCACCCGCCGCCGCCAGCCGCCGGTGCAGCTCCCGGCCCGGCGGGACGTCGTGGTCCAGGTGGACCGCGACGACGTCCGTGGTCGGCCCCGCGGCCCCGGACTCCCGCAGCCGGGCCAGCGCGTCGGGCCGGCCCAGGACGTCGAGCAGCACCATGTCGTACGGGCCGGGCAGTCCGGCCAGCCCGGCCGGCGCCGCTCCCGGCGGCAGGTACAGCAGCCGCTCCCCGTCGGGGGACGTCACCTCGTATCCCGTGCCCGGCGCGTCCAGGGCCATCGCCCGCACCTTGTGGCCGCTGATCACCGACAGCTCGCGCCCGTCCGGCACCCGGACCGGCGCGGGCAGCCCGGCCGGGAACTCCACGGCGGGCCCGTCGTGCGGATGCGAGAGCAGCACCTGGCGCACCCCCGCGATCGAGCGTCCCGCCCGGGCCGCGGCGAACGCCGGGCCGGGGGTGAGGTCCAGCAGCAGGGCGCCGTCGACGAGCAGGGCGGTCGCCGCCCGTGTCTCGCCGCCGACGGCGAGGGCGCAGGCGGCACAGGGGCAGCCGGGGCGCGGCAGCCCCTGGGGGGCTCCGGTGCCGAGGAGAGTCAGATCCACCCACTGATCGTCTCGCGTCCCCGCACCGCAGGCGCGCGGGGCTCACCCTTTCTCGCGGCTAACGGGCCGTTAGGCTGCGACACGGACACTCACTGCAGGCCCCAGGAGGCGGACATGGTGTGGACGTGGCGGTTCGAGAAGGCCGACGGGACGGAGACGTCTCCCGCGGTGGAGCCGGAGGAGTTCACCACCCAGGGAGACGCGGAGTCCTGGATCGGTGAGGAATGGCGGGCCCTGCTGGAGGGCGGCGTGGACCAGGTGCGGCTGTTCGAGGACGACACCGAGATCTACGCGGCGCCGATGAGCCTGCACGCCGCGGCGGAGGGCTGAGCGACGCGAAAGCCGTCGGCCCGGGACCTTCGAGGTCCCGGGCCGACGGCTTTCGCTTCTCTTATCCGCCCCGTACTCCGCACAGGTGCAGCAGCGCCGCCACCGCGCGGTAGGGGTCGGTGCGCCCGGCCCGGTCCTCGGCGGCCAGCAGCTTCCGCAGCTCCTCACCGGCGGGCGGCTGCTCCTCGTCGCCGGCGAGGTCGGTGAAGACCCGCACGCCGTACCAGCTGTGCAGCGGCGCCCCGATCCCGGCCAGCGTCGCCGTCAGCGTCTCCAGCCGGTCCGCGCGGACCTCGAGGCCGATGCGGTTGGTGTAGGCGGGGGAGTCGAAGGCCGCGAGGGCGGTGTCCCAGTCGCCGGACAGCCCCGGCCGCATCGCCAGCGCGTCCGCGTTGCGCACCACCAGCGACAGCAGACCGCCGGGCGCCAGCACCCGGGCCAGGCCCGCGAGCATGGGGTCGGGCTCCGGCACGTACATCAGCACGCCGTGGCAGAGGACGATGTCGAAGGCGCCCGGCAGGAAGTGCGCCCCGGTGTCCCGGCCGTCGCCCTCGATGATCCGCACCCGCTCCTGGATGCCCTCGGGCTCGGCGGCCAGCGCCTCGCGCAGGGCCGCGACCATCCTCGGGTCGGACTCCAGGCCGGTGACCTCATGGCCGGCCCGGGCCAGGCGCAGCGCCTGGGTGCCCTGGCCGGGACCCACGTCGAGCACGCGCAGCCGCCGCCCGACGGGGAACCGGGCGGCTATCTGCTCGTCGATCTGGCGGGCCACCAGCTCCTGGCGGACGATGTTCCGCAGCCCCCCGAGCCCGCTCAGCCACCCCTCCGCGCCACCACCGAAGCCCGACGCGAAGGCGCTGCCCGAGGCGAAGGCGCTCAGGGCTTCTCCCCGCGCTTGACCCTCGGCTTGGGCAGCCGCAGCCGGCGCATCTGCAGCGTGCGCATCAGGGCGTACGGCACCGCGCCGCGCGTGGGCTCGTCCGGGAAGCGCTGCTTGAGGGCACGCTTGAGGGTGATGCCCGTGATGACGGAGTTGACGACGATCAGGAGGATCACGACCAGCCACGCCAGCAGGACGTACGACTGGAACTTGCCGCGGTTGACCATGCTCAGGATGAGGATCAGCACGGCCAGCGGCAGGAAGAACTCCGCCACGGAGTACCGGGCGTCGACGAAGTCACGGGCGAAGGAACGCACCGGACCCTTGTCACGGGCCGGCAGATACCGCTCGTCCCCGCTGGCCAGGGCCTCGCGCTGCTTGGCCAGGTCGACGCGGCGCGCCTCGCGCTGGCGCTTGGCGGCCTCCTTGCGGTTGGCGGGCGTCTGCGCCAGGGAGCGGCGCTGCGAGTTGGCCTCGCTGCGCTTGGGGGTGGGGCGGCCCTTGGGGGCCTGCGGGTCACGGGGCTGCTTGGGCTGGTCCGCGGTCACCTCGGTGGATGCGGCCTGCGCTTTCGAACGGCTTCGGAACACGAAACCCAAGGGTACGGGGTCGCGGCCCCCTGCCCCAGCCCTCCCGGGAACGATCCGGCAACGGCCTGCGCCCCCGTACCCCGCGCCGGCGTCCCCCACCTTCCCTGGATCCTCATCTACTCCTTGGGCCGGAGGAGGACGACCTTGTGATCGTCCTGGAGGAGGAGCGCATCGCGGCCCGAACAGTGCGGTAATGGAAGCAGGCCCCGTACTGTGGGTTCTGTAGATGTGCTGAGAGCCGAAGCCCGATCTTGTCGGTCAGAAGGGGGCGCGCGAGGCCCATGAGCGGTGTCATGAAGCGGATGGGGATGATCTTCCGCGCGAAGGCCAACAAGGCCCTGGACCGGGCCGAGGATCCGCGCGAGACCCTCGATTACTCGTACCAGAAGCAGCTGGAGCTGCTGCAGAAGGTACGGCGCGGCGTCGCCGACGTCGCGACGTCCCGCAAGCGCCTGGAGCTCCAGCTCAACCAGCTGCAGACCCAGTCGACCAAGCTGGAGGAGCAGGGCCGCAAGGCGCTCGCGCTGGGCCGCGAGGACCTGGCGCGCGAGGCGCTGACCCGTCGCGCCGCGCTCCAGCAGCAGGTCAGCGACCTGGAGACGCAGCACCAGACCCTCCAGGGCGAGGAGGAGAAGCTCACGCTCGCCTCCCAGCGCCTGCAGGCCAAGGTGGACGCCTTCCGCACGAAGAAGGAGACCATCAAGGCGACCTACACCGCCGCCCAGGCCCAGACCCGGATCGGCGAGGCCTTCTCCGGCATCTCCGAGGAGATGGGCGACGTCGGCATGGCCATCCAGCGCGCCGAGGACAAGACCGCGCAGCTGCAGGCCCGCGCCGGCGCGATCGACGAGCTGCTCGCCTCGGGCGCGCTCGACGACCCCACGGGCACGGCCAAGGACGACATCACCGCCGAGCTGGACCGCCTCTCCAGCGGCTCCGACGTGGAGCTGGAGCTGCAGCGGATGAAGGCCGAGCTGGCGGGTGGCACCAGCGGCCAGCAGCAGGCCATCGAGGGCGGCCCCGCCGGCCAGGCCCGGCCCGCGCAGTCCCAGGACCAGCCGCGCTTCGACAAGAGCTGACAGAATCGGCCCGTAGGCACGACTCGCCCTGAGGCAAGGGAGACCGTCATGATCGTACGGATCATGGGGGAGGGCCAGGTGAAGGTGGCCGACAGCCACTTCACCGAGCTCAACAAGCTGGACGACGAGCTGCTCGAAGAGGTGGAGAGCGGCGACGAGGAAGGCTTCCGGCGCACGCTGGCCGCCCTCCTGGACGCCGTGCGCCGCCTGGGCACGCCGCTGCCCGACGACGCGCTGGAACCCTCCGAACTGATCCTGCCCGCGCCCGACGCCTCCCTGGCCGACGTGCGCGCGATGCTCAGCGACGACGGCCTCATCCCGGGCTGACCCCCCGGCACACTCGGCACAGACGGCGCCCCCGTCCCCTCCCGGGACGGGGGCGCCGTCGCTCCACGCACCGGCCCGCCCTCCGATCGGACCGCGATGACCTCCCTCGCCGCCACGGGCCTCGCCCGCCCGCACCGCTGGCTGCTCGCCCACCCGTTCGCCGCCGACACCCTGCTGGCCGTCCTCGTCCTCGGCCTCGTCCTCACCGGTTCCTACGTGGGCCCGCACGACGACCGCAGGCCGCCCGGCCTCGGCTTCCTCTTACTTTCGATGGCCGCCTGCGCCTGCCTGGTGGCCCGCCGCAGCCGGCCGCGCGCCGTCCTCGGCCTGACCTGCGCCCTGACGGTCGCCGGGACCGTCACCGTCACCGACGGGGGCCCGCCGCGCACCCAGATCGCCACCAGCGTCGCGGTGGCCCTCTACACCGTCGCCGCCCGCACCGAGCGCCCCACCGCCTGGCGCATCGTCGCCGTGACCGTCGCCGTCCTCACCGCCGCCGTCATGCTCTTCGGCCCGCCGCCCTGGTACGCCCAGGAGAACCTCGGGCTGTTCGCCTGGACCGGCATGGCCGGCGCCGCCGGGGACGCCGTCCGCAGCCGCCGCGCCTTCGTCGCCGCGATCGAGGAGCGGGCCGTGCGCGCCGAGCGCTCCCGCGAGGAGGAGGCCCGGCGCCGCGTCGCCGAGGAACGGCTGCGCATCGCCCGCGAGCTGCACGACGTCGTCGCCCACCACATCGCGCTCGTCAACGTCCAGGCGGGCGTGGCCTCGCACATCATGGACAGCCGCCCCGAGCAGGCCAAACAGGCCCTCGCCCACGTCCGCCAGGCCAGCCGCTCGGCGCTGGAGGAACTGCGCGCCACCGTGGGCCTGCTGCGGCAGTACGGCGACCCCGAGGCCCCCACCGAGCCGGCACCCGGCCTCGGCGTGCTCGACCAGCTCGTCGACGGCTTCGCCCGGGTGGGGCTGCGCGTCGACGTCACCGCCGCCTCCACCCTGCCCGGCGGCCCCGGCACCGGCACGGGCGCCGACGAGGCCGCCGCCGTCGTCGGACCGCTGCCGGGGGCCGTGGACCTCACGGCCTACCGCGTGCTGCAGGAGGCGCTGACCAATGTGCACAAGCACGCGGGCCCCGACGCCCGGGCCGAGGTGGCGCTGGTGCGCGGCCCCGCCGGCCTGGAGCTGACCGTCCTGGACAACGGCGGCGGCCGGCCCGCCCCGCCCGCCGACGGTGCGGGCGGCCACGGGCTGATCGGGATGCGCGAGCGCGCCGTCGCCCTCGGCGGCACCTGCGAGGCGGGCCCGCGCGGGGAGGGCACGGCCGGCTTCCGGGTGCGCGCGGTGCTGCCGCTGCAGGCCCGTACGAGCGGTGCGGGCGAGCCTAGGCTGGGCCCATGACTGAGCCGATCACCGTTCTCCTCGCCGACGACCAGGCCCTGTTGCGCAGCGCCTTCAGGGTGCTGGTGGACTCGGAGCCGGACATGAGGGTGGTGGCGGAGGCGGCGGACGGCGACCGGGCGGTCGAGCTGGCCCGTGCGCACGTCCCCGACGTGGTGCTGATGGACATCCGGATGCCGGGCACCGACGGCCTCGCCGCGACCCGCACGATCTGCTCGGACCCCGCGCTGGCGGCGGTGCGGGTGGTGATGCTGACGACGTTCGAGGTCGACGAGTACGTGGTGCAGTCGCTGCGCGCGGGCGCCTCCGGCTTCCTGGGCAAGGGCGCGGAGCCGGACGAGCTGCTGGCCGCGATCCGCATCGCGGCGGCGGGGGAGGCGCTGCTGTCGCCCGCGGCGACGAAGGGACTGATCGCGAAGTTCCTGGCGCAGGGCGAGCCCGCCGACCGCCCGGCGCGTCCCGCGGCCCGGCTGGACGCGCTCACCGGCCGGGAACGCGAGGTGCTGGCGCAGGTGGCGGGCGGGCTGTCGAACGACGAGATAGGGGAGCGGCTGACCGTCAGCCCCCTGACCGTCAAGACCCATGTCAACCGCGCGATGGCCAAGCTGGGGGCGAGGGACCGGGCCCAGCTGGTGGTGATCGCCTACGAATCGGGGCTGGTGCGGCCGCGGGGGAACGAGTAGGCGCCGGACGGGCCGACTGTGCCTTGTCCTCGAGCGCCGGACGGGCTGCATCAGCCCGTCCGGCGCCCCGGACCGGGGTCCGGGGCGGAGCCCCGGTTACGGCAGCGCCAGCATCCGCTCCAGGGCCAGCTTCGAGAAGCTCGCCACCTCCGGGTCGACCTCGATGCGGTTGACGACCTTGCCGTCCGCCAGGGACTCCAGCGCCCACACCAGGTGCGGCAGGTCGATCCGGTTCATGGTCGAGCAGAAGCAGACCGTCTTGTCGAGGAAGACGATCTCCTTGCCCTCACTGGCGAAACGGTTCGCCAGGCGGCGCACCAGGTTCAGCTCCGTGCCGATGGCCCACTTCGACCCGGCCGGGGCGGCCTCGAGGGTCTTGATGATGTACTCCGTCGAACCGACGTAGTCGGCGGCGGCCACGACCTCGTGCCGGCACTCGGGGTGCACCAGGACGTTGACGCCCGGGATGCGCTCGCGCACGTCGTTGACGGAGTCGAGCGAGAAGCGGCCGTGCACCGAGCAGTGCCCGCGCCACAGGATCATCTTGGCGTCGCGCAGCTCCTGGGCGGTCAGCCCGCCGTTCGGCTTGTGGGGGTTGTACAGGACGCAGTCGTCCAGGGACATCCCCATGTCGCGGACGGCCGTGTTGCGGCCCAGGTGCTGGTCGGGGAGGAAGAGGACCTTCTCGCCCTGCTCGAAGGCCCAGTTCAGCGCCCGCTCGGCGTTGGAGGAGGTGCAGATGGTGCCGCCGTGCTTGCCGGTGAAGGCCTTGATGTCGGCGGAGGAGTTCATGTACGAGACGGGGACGGTCACCTCGGCCACGCCGGCCTCGGTCAGGACGTCCCAGCACTCGGCGACCTGCTCGGCGGTGGCCATGTCGGCCATCGAGCAGCCCGCGGCCAGGTCCGGCAGGACGACCTGCTGGTCGGCCGTGGTCAGGATGTCCGCGGACTCGGCCATGAAGTGCACACCGCAGAAGACGATGTACTCGGCGTCCGGCCGGGCGGCCGCGTCGCGGGCCAGCTTGAAGGAGTCGCCGGTGACGTCCGCGAACTCGATGACCTCGTCGCGCTGGTAGTGGTGGCCGAGCACGAAGACCTTGTCCCCGAGCTTCGCCTTGGCCGCCCGGGCACGCTCCACCAGGTCCGGGTCGGACGGCGCCGGCAGATCGCCGGGGCACTCCACGCCGCGCTCGCTCCGGGGGTCGGACTCACGGCCGAGCAGCAGGAGAGCAAGGGGCGAAGGGGAGGGAGCCTGGAAATCCAAGGGCTGGGCGGTGGTCACGACACGCACCCTTTCTGTTCTGCGGACGGCCGGTTCGGGCCTTGTCGTCAATTTGACGCTATCTATCATAACCGGTTCACGTCAGTTTGACGATGGCCATCGCGTCGATGTGACACATTCCCGGGCGGGCGAGCGGTGTGCGAGCATGAAAGACGGAAGTCAGCAGACCAGGCCCGGAATGAATCCGGGACGCCGTGGGTTGCTGCCGAAGGCAAGCAGTCCGCACCAAACCCGGGAGTGAAGCAGATGTCCGTTCAGGACGAGAAGACCACGGTGAGCGACGGCATCCTCCTGTCCGACGCCGCCGCCGCCAAGGTCAAGAGCCTGCTGGAGCAGGAGGGCCGTGAGGACCTCGCCCTGCGCGTCGCCGTCCAGCCCGGCGGCTGCTCCGGCCTGCGCTACCAGCTCTTCTTCGACGAGCGTTCGCTCGACGGCGACGTCGTCAAGGACTTCGACGGTGTCAAGGTCGTCACCGACCGCATGAGCGCCCCGTACCTGGGCGGCGCCTCCATCGACTTCGTCGACACCATCGAGAAGCAGGGCTTCACGATCGACAACCCCAACGCCACCGGCTCCTGCGCCTGCGGCGACTCGTTCAGCTAAGCGCCGTACGGACCTGCGAAAAGGGCGGCACCCCGACCGGGGATGCCGCCCTTTTGCGTGCCCGGCTACTTCTGCTGCCGCTCGCGGACGGTGTTCCCGCTCGCCAGGTCCACGACCTTGCGCTCGCCCAGCGGCTCGTCCAGCGCGACCTCCGTGTCGAAGCGCTTGATCATCATCACGCAGTACCGGCCCGGCTGCTTCTCGGTGCCGGTGACCTTGACCGTCACCGCCGACGAGGACTGCTCCGCCTGTGCGGCGTAGTCGCTGCACACCCCGCCCCAGAAGTGCAGGACGAGCTTCTTGCCGTCGTCGCTCGCGGTGTACGACTCCACCTGCACCGGCCCGGCGGCCGGCGGGGTGGCCGTCGGCTTCCCGCTCGGCTCGCCGCCCGCCGGGGGCGCGGACGGCCCGGCGATGAACTTCGGGTCGACCGCCGGCTGGGCGACGGTGACCGTCCCGCTCTTGTCGCCGGGCATCCGGGCCGTGAACAGCCACGACGGCACCAGCGCCTGCCGCCCGGACACCGACTGCGCCGACAGTCCGAGGACCGCGCCGGTCACCGCCACCGGCTCCGGCCCCTCGGGCTTGCCCGGGCAGGGCGTGCCCCCGTCGTCCTTGAACGGCACGGCCGTCGCGCAGCCGCCGACGCTCACCCGGCCGGTGCCGGCGCCCTTGTTCAGCTCCTGGAGCGCGCGCTCGGCGGTGATCAGGGGGTAGGTCGCGCCCTTCTTCGGCACGTCCAGCATCCCGCTGCCGCCGACCACCTGTGCGTCCGAACCGATCTGCAGGTTCGTCTGCCAGCCGTACGTCGGCAGCGAGTCCACCACCGGCTCGGCGGTGACGACCCGCAGGGCCCCGGACACCTTGCCCGCATCCGTCTTCGCACCGTCCTGGCCGAGCGCCTTGAACACCGGCGCCGCGACGCTCCTGGCCTTCTCCTCCGGCACCGGCCGCGCCGCGGCGGGGTCCGGGGCCGGGGAGCCGTCACGGAAGGAGGGGCACTTCGGCCCCGGCTCGTCCTTCGGGCCGGGCTCGGTCCCCGGGCCCTTCGGCACGCAGTGGGTGCCGCCGGGCACGCCGTAGCGGGAGTACGACCAGTTGCCCGGCCCGCGCTCGCCCACCTGCAGCGTGGGCCCCGCCGCGTCCCGGCCGCCGCCCACCGTCCAGGTGCCCCCGTCCAGCCGGGGCGTGCCCTGGACGTCGAGGACCTTGGCCAGGGCCGCCACCCGCTCGCGCGAGACCGTGCGCTCCGGCAGGTGGACGGCCGCCGTCCGCGGCCCCGGGGGCAGCTTGCCCTCGGCCCGGTAGCGGGCGCCGTGCGGATCGGGCTCGCCCACCGCGATGCCCCGGGAGGAGTCGCCGGAGCCGGCCGTACGCCCGTAGTCGTCCAGCACGAGCGGCGCGGGGGAGCCACCGTCGCCGGGCGCGCCCGCGGAGCCGCCGCCGGAGCCGTCCGACGCCGTGGACGCCCAGTACGCCCCGCCGCCGCCGGCCAGCAGCACGGCCGCCGCCACCGATGCCACCGCCAGCGGCGAATGCTTCCGCTGCCGTTTGTCGGGGCTGCCGCCCGCAGTGCTGCCCTCGCTGCTCACCGCATCGCTCCTTCGCTCCGCTCAATATGTGTACTGCCGCATCCCCCCTGAAGGGGACGCCGCTTGGACGGAGTGCAGGAGCGAGCGGTTCCACTGTCTCTTTCGGTGTGCCTTCGGGGACCGTCAGTCGCCGTACTCCGACATCCCGTCCAGCAGTCGTGCCGAACCGGCGGGAACGACCACGCCGTGAATGAGCGACAGCGGCGTCGCTGAGCCCCGGCGGGGCTCACCGGCGGTGCCGGTCCAGTGCGGTGCCATCCGGGCGCAGTCCCTGCGCAGCTCGTCCAGCGATTCCGGATCCGTGGTGGAAGTGACGTCCTTCACAGTCTTCGGCATACCCGCACCGTACGCATGGGGGAGCCGACGAGGTAAGACCTACTATTAGGTAGATTTACCTACCAATCATGGGGATCCGGACTCGGGCAAAGTCGCCGGACCCGGTAGCGTGGTGTGGTTCTTGTCGACCTTTCTCGTCACCTCGCCCCCCAGGGAGCAGACCCGTCGTGCGTATCGCTGTCACCGGCTCCATCGCCACCGACCATCTGATGACCTTCCCCGGCCGCTTCGCCGACCAGCTCGTGGCGGACCAGCTGCACACGGTCTCCCTCTCCTTCCTCGTCGACGAGCTGGACGTGCGCCGCGGCGGCGTGGGCCCCAACATCTGCTTCGGCATGGGCCTGCTCGGGCTGCGCCCGGTCCTGGTCGGCGCCGCGGGCCAGGACTTCGCCGACTACCGCGCCTGGCTCGACCGGCACGGCGTCGACACCGCCTCCGTGCACATCTCCGAGGTGCTGCACACCGCGCGCTTCGTGTGCACCACGGACACCGACCACAACCAGATCGCGTCCTTCTACACCGGCGCGATGAGCGAGGCCCGCCAGATCGAGCTGCAGCCCGTGGCCGAGCGGGTCGGCGGCCTGGACCTCGTGCTGATCGGCGCGGACGACCCCGAGGCGATGATCCGCCACACCGAGGAGTGCCGTACCCGGGGCATCCCCTTCGCGGCCGACCCCTCCCAGCAGCTGGCCCGCATGGACGGCGACGACATCCGCGTCCTGATCGACGGCGCGACGTACCTGTTCACCAACGAGTACGAGAAGGCGCTCATCGAGTCCAAGACGGGCTGGACGGGCGAGGAGATCCTGGCCAAGGTCGGCACCCGCGTCACCACCCTGGGCGCCCAGGGCGTGCGCATCGAGCGCGCCGGCGAGCCGGCGATCGAGGTCGGCTGCGCCCAGGAGGAGGCCAAGGTCGACCCGACCGGCGTGGGCGACGCCTTCCGCGCGGGCTTCCTCGCGGGCCGGACCTGGGAGCTGTCGCTGGAGCGGTCGGCGCAGGTCGGCTGCATGCTCGCGACGCTGGTCATCGAGACGCTGGGCACCCAGGAGTACGAGCTGCGGCGCGGGCACTTCATGGAGCGCTTCACCAAGGCCTACGGCCACGAGGCCGCCGCCGAGGTCCAGGCCCACCTGGCCTGACCCCGTGGGGGCTCCGCCCCCACACCCCTTTTTCCGCCCACCCACCCGCCCGTTACCGCCAACGTCATGACGTTGACAGTGATCGGGCGGGCGGGTGGGCGAATCCCGCCGCGAAGCGGCGGGTCAGACCACGCGCCGCACCGTGTACGCCACCCCGCGCTCCGCCGGGCGCTCCCCGACGTACTCCTGCCCCCGCATCCCGCACCACGCCGGAATGTCGAGCCGCGCCGCCTCGTCGTCGGACAGCACCGTCACCAGGCCGCCCACCGGCACGTCCCCGATGACCTTCGCCAGCTCGATCACCGGGATCGGGCACCGCTTGCCCAGCGAGTCGACGACCAGCTCGGGCGTCGTGCCGGCCGGGGCGGGAGCCGCCCCCGTGGGCGCGCCCAGCTGCTCCCGCACCGCGCGCACGGTCCCGGGCAGCACCTCCAGGAAGCTCTCCACGTCCGCCTCCGTCGTTCCCCACGGCAGGGAGACCCGGACGTTTCCCTCCGACAGCACCCCCATCGCCCGCAGCACATGACTGGGCTTCAGGGTGCTGGACGTGCACGAGGAGCCCGAGGAGACGGAGAAGCCCGCGCGGTCCAGCGCGTGCAGCAGCGTCTCGCCGTCCACGTACAGGCAGGAGAACGTGACCAGGTGCGGCAGGCGCCGCACCGGGTCGCCGACCACCTCCACGTCCGGCACGAGCTCCGGCACCCGGGAGCGCACACGCTCCACCAGGGCGCGCAGCCGGGCGCCCTCGGCCGCCGCCTCCTGGCGCACCGCCCGCAGGGAGGCCGCGGCCGCGACGATCGCGGGCAGGGCGGGGAAGCCCGGGGCGCGGCCCGACTCCCGCTCGTCCGCCGGGCCCTGGGCGGCGAACCGCACCCCCTTGCGCACGGCCAGCAGGCCCACCCCGGACGGGCCGCCCCACTTGTGGGCGCTCGCGGTCAGCAGCGACCAGCCCCCGGGCACCGGGCCCCAGCCCAGCGACTGCGCGGCGTCCACCAGCAGCGGCACGTCCGCCTCCCGGCAGGCCCCGGCCACCTCGGCGACCGGCTGCTCGGTGCCGACCTCGTGGTTGGCGGACTGCAGTGCCGCCAGGGCGGTGTCCGGGCGCAGCGCCGCCGCGAACGCGCCCGGCCCGACCCGCCCGGTGCGGTCCACCGGCACCTCGGTGACGCTGCCGCCCGCCGCCTGGAGGGCCTCGGCGGAGTGCAGGACGGCGGAGTGCTCCACGGCGGAGACCACCAGATGGCGGCCCACCCGGCGACGCCCGGCCAGGGCGCCGGCGATGCCGTCGTGCAGGGCGCGGGTCCCCGAAGGGGTGAAGACGAGCTCGTCGGGGCGGCAGCCCACCGCCTCCGCCGCGGCCTCGCGGGCGGCGTCCAGCAGCAGCCGGGCCCGGCGGCCCTCCCGGTAGAGCCGGGCGGGGTCGGCCCAGCCCTCGTCGAGGGCGGCCAGCAGCGCCTGGCGGGCGACCGGGTGCAGGGGGGCGGCGGAGGCCGCGTCGAAGTAGGGCACATACGAACGCTAACGCCCCCGCGCGTGCGAGCGGCGGGGCCGTCGCCCGGTGCCCGCCGTCCGTCGCCCGCCCCCTCGGCCGGCTTCGTCCGGACGGCCCCGGCGCACCCCCTGCGACCTGCTCGCACGCCGCCCTGACGGTCCTCCAGATAGCCGCCGGATCCCGAGATTCCACCCCTTCGGGGACCGGACCGGCGCGTTGGGCACCCTCCCCGCGCGACCCCAAATAGCGTCCAGTAGGGTTTGGTCCGCATAAACATCCAAACCCCTGCCCGCAGCGGGCCGGCGACCGACCAGCGAGACGGCCGCAGCCGGCCGCACGGGCGAGACTCTCGGGAAGGCGCTACGTGAGTCCCAACGGCTCCGACCGCTCGTCGCGGCGCCCGGTGCGGCGGAAGCTGCTGCAGGCGCTGGCCGCGGGCGCTGTCCTGGCGACCGCCACCGGTTGCACATCGAAGGACTTCCCCCGCCTCGGCATGCCGACGCCCGTCACGGAAGAGGCGCCGCGGATCCTCTCCTTGTGGCAGGGCTCGTGGGCGGCTGCGCTCGCTACGGGCGTACTGGTGTGGGGCCTGATCCTGTGGAGCGTCATCTTCCACCGGCGCAGCAGGTCCAAGGTGGAGATCCCCACCCAGACCCGGTACAACATGCCCATCGAGGCGCTGTACACCGTGGTCCCGATCATCATCGTTTCGGTGCTCTTCTACTTCACCGCGCGCGATGAGAACAAGCTCCTCACCAACCCTGAGAAGCCGCAGCACGTCGTGAACGTGGTGGGCTTCCAGTGGAGCTGGGCGTTCAACTACATGGAGAACGTCGACGGCAACAACGCCACTCCGGCGAAGCCGCTCCGTGAGAACAAGGAGCTCGACGCGATCCCCGACCGGTTCCTGAAGAAGGCACCGCAGGGCGCGGAGGGTGTCTACGAGGTCGGCATCCCCGGTGACCGCAACCCGCAGACGGGCAACCCGGGCCCGACCCTGTGGCTGCCCAAGGGTGAGACGGTGCAGTTCATCCTCACCTCGCGGGACGTCATCCACTCCTTCTGGGTGGTGCCGTTCCTGATGAAGCAGGACGTCATCCCGGGACACACCAACAGCTTCACGGTGACCCCGAACAAGGAGGGCACCTTCCTGGGCAAGTGTGCCGAGCTCTGCGGCCAGGACCACTCGCGGATGCTCTTCAACGTCAAGGTCGTCTCTCCGGAGCGGTACAAGGCGCACCTGAAGGAGCTGGCGGCCAAGGGCCAGACCGGTTACCAGCCGGCGGGTATCGCGATGACGGATCACGCGAAGAACGCGGAGACCAAGAACAAGTGAGCATCCTCAACGAACCCCAGGGTGCCGCCGCCGCAACAGCCACGGCAGCACCACCCGTACGCCAGAAGCAGCCCGGCAATCAGGTGATCAAGTGGCTCACCACCACTGACCACAAGACGATCGGCACGCTGTACCTGGTCACGTCGTTCGCGTTCTTCTGCATCGGCGGCCTGATGGCGCTCCTCATGCGCGCCGAGCTGGCCCGTCCCGGCACGCAGATCATGTCGAACGAGCAGTTCAACCAGGCGTTCACGATGCACGGCACGATCATGCTGCTGATGTTCGCGACGCCGCTGTTCGCCGGATTCGCGAACTGGATCATGCCGCTGCAGATCGGCGCGCCCGACGTGGCGTTCCCGCGGCTGAACATGTTCGCCTACTGGCTCTACCTCTTCGGCTCGCTGATCGCGGTGGCCGGCTTCCTCACCCCGCAGGGTGCGGCCGACTTCGGCTGGTTCGCCTACTCCCCGCTGTCGGACGCGGTCCGCTCGCCGGGCGTCGGCGCCGACATGTGGATCATGGGTCTGGCCTTCTCCGGCTTCGGCACGATCCTCGGCTCGGTCAACTTCATCACCACGATCATCTGCATGCGCGCCCCGGGCATGACGATGTTCCGCATGCCGATCTTCACCTGGAACGTCCTGCTGACCGGTGTCCTGGTCCTGCTGGCCTTCCCGGTGCTGGCCGCCGCGCTCTTCGCGCTGGAGGCGGACCGTAAATTCGGTGCGCATGTATTCGACGCGTCCAATGGCGGCGCGTTGCTGTGGCAGCACCTCTTCTGGTTCTTCGGCCATCCCGAGGTGTACATCATCGCCCTGCCGTTCTTCGGCATCATTTCCGAGGTCATTCCGGTGTTCTCCCGGAAGCCGATGTTCGGTTACTGGGGCCTGATTGCGGCGACGATTTCCATCGCCGGTCTCTCGGTCACGGTGTGGGCGCACCACATGTATGTGACGGGCGGCGTGCTGTTGCCGTTCTTCTCCTTCATGACCTTCCTTATCGCGGTACCGACCGGTGTGAAGTTCTTCAACTGGATCGGCACCATGTGGAAGGGCTCGCTGTCCTTCGAGACCCCGATGCTGTGGGCCGTCGGCTTCCTGATCACCTTCACCTTCGGTGGTCTGACCGGCGTCATCCTGGCCTCGCCCCCGATGGACTTCCACGTCTCCGACTCGTACTTCGTCGTCGCGCACTTCCACTACGTCATCTTCGGCACCGTGGTCTTCGCGATGTTCTCCGGCTTCCACTTCTGGTGGCCGAAGTTCACCGGCAAGATGCTGGACGAGCGCCTGGGCAAGATCACCTTCTGGACGCTGTTCGTGGGCTTCCACGGCACGTTCCTGGTGCAGCACTGGCTGGGTGCCGAGGGCATGCCGCGTCGTTACGCGGACTACCTCGCCGCCGACGGCTTCACCACGCTGAACACCATCTCGACGATCAGCTCGTTCCTGCTCGGTCTGTCGATGCTGCCGTTCATGTACAACGTGTGGAAGACCGCCAAGTACGGCAAGAAGGTCGAGGTCGACGACCCGTGGGGCTACGGCCGTTCGCTGGAGTGGGCGACGTCCTGCCCGCCGCCGCGGCACAACTTCCTCACGCTCCCGCGCATCCGTTCCGAATCCCCGGCGTTCGACCTGCACCACCCGGAGATCGCGGCACTGGAGCTCGAGGAGAACCTCGCCGCTGACAAGGCCCTCGCGGGTGGCAAGGAGGCCGGCAAGTGAAGATCCAAGGCCGGATGTTCATCTGGCTCTCCGTCTTCATCCTCGCCATGGCGATCGTCTATGGCGTGTGGGCGAAGGAGGCGGCCGGTACGACCGCCCTCTTCATGGCCTTCGGCCTGTGCATCATGGTCGGCTACTACCTGGCGTTCACCGCGCGCCGGGTGGACGCCGGTGCCGGGGACGACAAGAACGCGGACGTCGCCGACGACGCCGGTGAGCTGGGCTTCTTCGCCCCGCACAGCTGGCAGCCGCTGTCCCTGGCCGTCGGTGGTGCGCTGGCCTTCATGAGCATCTGCTTCGGCTGGTGGCTGATGTACTTCTCCGCCCCGGTCATCCTGGTCGGCCTCTTCGGCTGGGTGTTCGAGTTCTACCGCGGCGAGAACCAGAACCAGTAGTTCCCGCAGCTCCCGTTCGGGCCCCGCACACCTCACGGTGTGCGGGGCCCGACGTGCTTCCACCCGTTTGCGGCACTCCACGGGCCATGTGTTGCGATTCTTCCTACGGTGTGACCATGAGTCACTCAGTTCGAAGCCGTACGGTGCCGCTCTGCGCCCTCGTGCTGGTCTCCCTGGCGCTGGGGGCGACCGCGTGCGGCGGCTCGTCGAACCCGCTGGCCGACCCGCCCTACGACGCCACGGACCAGGTGAACCTCGCCGGCGCGGATTCCGGCCGCAAGGCCGACCCGAGCAAGCCCCTGGAGGTGACCGCGACCGGCGGCGACCGGATCACGGACGTCACCGCCACGGACGCCGCCGGACGGTACGTCAAGGGCGAACTCGCCCCCGACGGCTCCCGCTGGCACAGCACCGGCGCGCTCGCGGCCGGCGCTCACTACACCGTGCGCGTCAGCACCGAGGACGAGGACGGCGCCCAGGGGCGCCGCACGATCGGTTTCGACACCAATCCGGCCGACCGGCTGCTGAGGGTCGCCTTCGGCCCGCAGAACGGCACCTACGGCGTCGGACAGCCCATCACCGCCGAGCTCAGCGAGCCCGTCCAGGACCCGGGGGCGCGCGCCGTCGTCGAGCGCACCCTGCGGGTCCGCTCCCGGCCGGCCGTCGAGGGCGCCTGGCACTGGGTGGACAACCGCACCCTGCACTACCGCCCGCAGGAGTACTGGCCCGCCCACGCCGACATCGACGTCTCCGCCACCCTCGACGGCATCAAGGTCGGCGGCGGCCTCTACGGCGGCCCCTCCAAGCCCGTGCACCTGACCACCGGCGACCGCGTCGAGGCCATCACCGACGCCGCCGGGCACTACATGTCGGTCCGCAGGAACGGGGAGGAGATCCGCTCCATCCCCGTGACCACCGGCAAACCCGGCTACGCCACCCGCAACGGGGTCAAGGTGATCCTGGGCCAGGAATCCTTCGTACGCATGCGCGGGACCAGCATCGGCATCGCGGAGGGCAGTTCCGACTCCTACGACCTGCCGGTCTACTGGGCCACCCGGGTCACGTGGAGCGGTGAATACGTGCACGCCGCCCCCTGGTCCGAGGGGTCGCAGGGGGCGGACAACGTCAGCCACGGGTGCACCGGCATGAGCACCGCGAACGCCAAGTGGTTCTTCGACAACGTGCGCGTCGGCGACGTCGTCAAGGTCGTGGGCAGCGCCGGCGCGACCATGACGCCCTTCGACAACGGCTTCGGGGACTGGAACATGCCGTGGCAGCAGTGGCGCGAGGGCAGCGCCCTGGCGGCCGGGAAACGAGAGGGGACGAGCCCCGCCGACACCGCCCGGCTGCGTCCCCGGATGTAGGTCTCAGGAGTCTTGGCAAGCCACGGGCTGGGGCCGGCCGGCCTCGCGCAGCAGGGCGGCCAGCGCGGCCGCGAACTCCACCGGGTCCAGCGGATGGGTGACGGCCGCGTCCGCGCGGCTCCACGTGGCCAGCCAGGCGTCCTGCGGACGGCCGATGAGCAACAGCACCGGCGGGCAGCGGAACACCTCGTCCTTCAGCTGCCGGCACACCCCCATGCCGCCCGCCGGCGCCGTCTCCCCGTCCAGCACGCACACGTCGACATGGTGCTCCGCCAGGGTCTTCAGCACGGCCGGCAGGGTCGCGCACTCCAGGTAGCTCACCGCTGGGACATCGGCCGCCGGCCGCCGCCCGGCGGCCAGCCGCACCTGCTCGCGCGTGCTCGAGTTGTCGCTGTAGACCAGCACCGTGGCAGTCGGCTGCATCGTTCCTCCAGGCTTGTGGGCACACATGGACAGCACAGCTTGTGGGTCGAGCGGTTGTGCGCGGATGCTACTCCGCGAGGGCCGTCCGGGAGGAGGGTTCGACAGGGCCCGCGAGGCCCCGGAAGCGGCCCTTCCCCCCTTTGGGGGACCCGCGCAATGGGCCGTACGAGCAGGGCATACCGTCTTGACACACCGAACGGCACCCCCCGGAGTGAGCGCGAGATAAGCGACCGACATAATGTCGGTCGTGGCGACAGCAACAGCAACAGATACCGGGCACGCGCACCCGTCGGTCAATCGACCGAACCTCACCAGCGTCGGAACCATCATCTGGCTGAGTTCCGAGCTGATGTTCTTCGCGGCCCTCTTCGCGATGTACTTCACCCTGCGATCGGTGACCGGAGCCGAGCACTGGAAGGAAATGGCGTCCGCGCTGAACCTTCCGTTCTCGGCCACCAACACCACGATCCTCGTGCTCTCCTCCCTCACCTGCCAGCTCGGCGTCTTCGCCGCCGAGCGCGGCGACGTGAAGAAGCTGCGCATGTGGTTCGTGGTCACGTTCGTGATGGGTGCCATCTTCATCGGCGGCCAGGTCTTCGAATACACCGATCTGGTCAAGGAGGAGGGCCTCTCCCTCTCCTCCGACCCGTACGGCTCGGTGTTCTACCTGACGACCGGCTTCCACGGCCTGCACGTGACGGGCGGCCTCATCGCCTTCCTGCTGGTCCTGGGCAGGACGTACGCGGCCAAGAGGTTCACCCACCACCAGGCGACAGCGGCCATCGTCGTGTCCTACTACTGGCACTTCGTCGACGTGGTCTGGATCGGGCTCTTCGCCACGATCTACTTGATCAAGTAATCGGTCCTGTCCCGCACCGGACCAACAGTCCGACATCGACGCAGAAGATCCTGACACCGGGGTAATCCGTGAAAAAGCTCTCCGCACGACGACGCCATCCGCTGGCGGCGGTCGTCGTCCTACTCTTCGCGCTGGCGGTAACTGGGGGGCTGTACGCCGCGTTCGCGCCGGCGGACACGGCCAAGGCCGATGACACCGCCCAGTCCCTCGCCATCGAGGAGGGCAAGAAGCTCTACTCCGTGGGCTGCGCAAGCTGCCACGGCACCGGCGGTCAGGGCACCACCGACGGGCCGAGCCTGGTCGGCGTGGGTTCCGCCGCCGTCGACTTCCAGGTCGCCACCGGCCGCATGCCGCTGCAGCAGCAGGGCGCCCAGGCGCCCCGCAAGAAGGCCATCTACACGCAGGCCGAGATCGACCAGCTCGCGGCGTACATCGCTTCCCTCGGCGCGGGCCCCTCGGTCCCGACGAAGAACCAGTACAGCCCCGAAGGTGCCGACATCGCCAAGGGTGGCGAGCTGTTCCGCACGAACTGCGCCCAGTGCCACAACTTCACGGGCAAGGGCGGCGCCCTCTCGAACGGCAAGTACGCCCCGAGCCTCGAGGGCGTCGACCCGAAGCACATCTACGAGGCCATGCAGACCGGCCCGCAGAACATGCCTTCCTTCCCCGACACCACGATGTCGGAGAAGAACAAGAAGGACATCATCGCGTACCTCGACACGGTCAACAGCGACAAGACCAAGAGCCCGGGCGGCCTCGAACTGGGCGGCCTCGGCCCGGTCAGTGAGGGTCTGTTCGCGTGGATCTTCGGTCTGGGTGCGCTGATCGCAGTCGCCATCTGGGTCGCGGCCCACACCGCTAAGGCCAAGAAGTCATGAGTAGCCAAGACATTCCAGAAGAGACCCTGCCGAGCACGCAGGGCCACGCGCACGAAGGTGCCGTAGCCACCGCCGGCGACCCGTTCGCGGACCCGGGGCTGCCGCCCCACGAGCCGCGCATGCAGGACATCGACGAGCGGGCCGCCAAGCGCTCCGAGCGCGTGGTCGCGTTCCTGTTCATGCTGTCGATGCTGGCCACGGTCGGCTTCATCGCCGCCTACGTGAGCCTGCCGGTCGACAAGAACATCTACGTGTTCCCGATCGGCCACATCAGCGCGCTGAACTTCTCGCTGGGGCTCACCCTCGGCGTGGCGCTGTTCTGCATCGGCGCGGGCGCGGTCCACTGGGCCCGCACCCTGATGTCCGACGTCGAGGTCGCCGACGAGCGGCACCCGATCGAGGCGCCCGCCGAGGTCAAGGCCAAGGTCATGGCCGACTTCAAGCTGGGTGCCGAGGAGTCGGGCTTCGGCCGTCGCAAGCTGATCCGCAACACCATGTTCGGCGCGCTGGCCCTGGTGCCGCTCTCCGGCGTGGTGCTGCTGCGTGACCTCGGTCCGCTGCCGGGCACCAAGCTCCGCAAGACCGCCTGGTCCGAGGGCAAGATGCTCATCAACCAGAACACGCTGCAGCCGCTGCGTCCCGAGGACATCCAGGTCGGCTCCCTCACCTTCGCCATGCCCGAGGGCATGAAGGAGGAGGACCACGACTTCCAGCAGGAGATCGCCAAGGCCGCCCTGATGATCGTCCGGCTCCGTCCGGAGAACATCAAGGACAAGCGCGAGCTCGACTGGTCGGCCGACGGCATCGTCGCGTTCTCCAAGATCTGCACCCACGTCGGCTGCCCGATCAGCCTCTACGAGCAGCAGACGCACCACGTGCTGTGCCCGTGCCACCAGTCCACCTTCGACCTCGCCGACGGCGGTCGCGTGATCTTCGGCCCGGCCGGCCACGCCCTTCCGCAGCTGCGGATCAAGGTCAATGACAAGGGCTACCTTGAGGCCATGGGCGACTTCGCCGAGCCCGTCGGTCCTGCCTACTGGGAGCGCGGATGAGCAACAACGACAACCGCCGCAAGGCGCCCGCCGGTGAGCGGGTCGCCGACTGGGCCGACGGCCGGCTGGGCATCTACAGCCTGGCCAAGTCCAACATGCGGAAGATCTTCCCGGACCACTGGTCCTTCATGCTGGGCGAGGTCTGCCTCTACAGCTTCATCATCATCATCCTCACGGGTGTGTATCTGACGCTGTTCTTCCACCCCAGCATGAACGAGGTCGTCTACCACGGCTCGTACGTCCCCATGCAGGGCATGCGGATGTCCGAGGCGTTCAAGTCGACGGTCGACATCAGCTTCGACGTCCGCGGTGGTCTGCTCATCCGGCAGATCCACCACTGGGCGGCGCTGATCTTCGTCGCGGCCATGCTCGTGCACATGATGCGCGTGTTCTTCACCGGCGCGTTCCGCAAGCCGCGTGAGGTCAACTGGCTGTTCGGCTTCCTGCTGCTGGTCCTCGGCATGTTCACCGGTTTCACCGGTTACTCCCTGCCGGACGACCTGCTCTCGGGCACCGGTGTCCGCTTCATGGAGGGCGCGATCCTGTCCGTGCCGATCATCGGCACGTACATCTCGATGTTCCTCTTCGGCGGCGAGTTCCCCGGCTCGGACTTCGTGCCGCGGTTCTTCTCGATCCACGTCCTGCTGCTGCCGGGCATCATGCTCGGCCTGCTGGTGGCGCACCTGATCCTGGTCTTCTACCACAAGCACACGCAGTTCCCCGGCCCCGGCCGGACGAACAAGAACGTGGTCGGCATGCCGCTGCTGCCGGTCTACATGGCCAAGGCCGGAGGCTTCTTCTTCCTGGTCTTCGGTGTGATCGCGGCCATCGCCGCCGTCGCGACGATCAACCCGATCTGGGCCATGGGCCCGTACCGCCCGGACCAGGTGTCCACCGGTGCGCAGCCCGACTGGTACATGGGCTTCTCCGAGGGCCTCATCCGAGTGATGCCGGGCTGGGAGATCAACTTCGCGGGTCACACGCTCGTCCTGGGCGTGTTCATCCCGCTGATGATCTTCCCGCTGGTCCTGGCGGCCATCGCGGTCTACCCGTTCATCGAGTCCTGGGTCACCGGCGACAAGCGTGAGCACCACCTGCTGGACCGCCCGCGCAACGCCCCGACCCGCACCGCCTTCGGTGTGGCCTGGCTGACCTGGTACCTGGTGCTGCTGGTCGGTGGTGGAAACGACCTGTGGGCGACCCACTTCCACCTGTCGATCAACGCCATCACCTGGTTCGTCCGGATCGCGTTCTTCGTCGGCCCGGTCATCGCCTTCGTCGTCACGCGCCGGATCTGCATGGGTCTGCAGCGTCGCGACAAGGAGAAGGTGCTGCACGGCCGCGAGTCCGGCATCATCAAGCGCCTGCCGCACGGTGAGTTCGTGGAGGTCCACGAGCCGCTCTCGCAGGAGCAGCTGCACACCCTCACCGCGCACGAGCAGCCCCGGCCGCTCGAGCTCGAGCCCGAGGTGGACGAGAACGGCGTCGCCCGCAAGGTCGGCGCGGGCCAGAAGCTGCGGGTCAAGCTCTCGAAGGGCTTCTACGGCGAGGGGACGCACATCCCCAAGGCCACCGCGGAGGAGTACCAGGAGATCACCAGCGGCCACGGCCACCACTGATCCCCGCCTGCTGATCACAGTGAACTGATCGCCACAGCGAGAGCCCCGTCCATCGCATGGACGGGGCTCTTCGCCGTCCCCGGTCGTGGATAGGCTGGACCCGGGCCCCCAATCGGGCCCTGTGGACACGAGAGACCACCAGGAGTGTGGACCATGAACGTTGCGACCCCGGCAGGCGGCGAGCGCTCGGTGGCCCCCTCCTGGCCCCGCGTACTGGACGCCCTGCTCAGCGACGTCGACCTCAGCTCGGACGACACCGCCTGGGCCATGGACCGGATCATGCGCGGCGAGGCGACGAACGCGCAGATCGCGGGCTTCGTGGTGGCCCTGCGGGCCAAGGGCGAGACGGTCGCCGAGATCTCCGGCCTGGTGCGCGCGATGTACGCGCACGCCAACCTGATCGAGGTGCCCGGCCCGAGCGTGGACATCGTGGGCACCGGCGGCGACGGCGCCAAGACCGTCAACATCTCCACCATGTCCTCGATCGTCGTCGCCGGCACCGGCGCGAAGGTCGTCAAGCACGGCAACCGCGCGGCGTCCTCCGCCAGCGGCGCCTCCGACGTGCTGGAGAAGCTCGGGGTCAATCTGGACCTCACCCCGCGCCGGGTGGTGGAGGTGGCCCAGGAGGCGGGCATCACCTTCTGCTTCGCCGTGAAGTTCCACCCCGCGCTGCGGCACGTGGCGGCCGCCCGCCGCGAGCTGGGCATCCGTACGACCTTCAACGTGCTGGGCCCGCTGACCAACCCGGCCCGGGTGCGTGCCCAGGCCACCGGCGTGGCCGACGCCCGGATGGCGCCGATCCTGGCCGGCGTGCTGGCCGAGCGCGGCTCCTCGGCGCTGGTCTTCCGCGGTGACGACGGGCTGGACGAGCTGACGACGACCGCGACCTCGCGGGTGTGGATCGTGCGGGACGGCGCGGTGCGGGAGGAGCCCTTCGACCCGCGGGACGTGGGGATCGAGCTGGTGCCGGTGGAGGCTCTGCGCGGCGCCGACGCCTCGTACAACGCGGATGTGGCGCGGCGGCTGCTGGCGGGCGAGCAGGGCCCGGTGCGGGACGCGGTCCTGCTGAACGCGGCCGCGGCGCTGGTGGCGTTGGAGCCGGCGGACGCCCCGCTCGCGGAGCAGATCCGGGCGGCGATGGAACGGGCCGCTGAGGCCATCGACTCCGGCGCGGCGCGGCGGGCGCTCGAGCGGTGGGTGGCGGCCAGCAACGCCTGACGTCTCGCCCCGCGGAACGACGGTTCCGCGGGGCGATCCGTTTGTGCCATACTCCTGGCCAGGTCACGAGCGACAGCGATACGGCCCCGGCTTGCTGTCCGGCAACCCTCCTTCCGTGGCGGGGTGCCCCGGGTGATGACCAGGCCGCAGGCAGCGACGTCTGCGGCAAGCGCGGATCCCTCGCCAGGGATCCTGGTTGTCGAGGGAGATCCTTCCGTGATTCAGCGAATGCGTTAGGGCCTACGGCCCGTTTCCGGTAATTCCGTGCGCCCCTGTCCGGGCGCGCGCGTCCATCCATCGCCCTTGCCGGGAGAATTCGCCATGTCCGCATGCGCTGTTGACGCTGTTTCCACCACCGCACCGCTGCCCGTCCTCGGCCGCGACGTCCGCGTGCCGCTCGTCACCGGGGGCGAGGTGACGTACGCGGCCCTCGACTACGCCGCCAGCGCCCCCGCGCTGCAGCGGGTCTGGGACGACGTCGCCGCGTACGCGCCGTACTACGGCAGCGTGCACCGGGGCGCGGGATACCTCTCGCAGCTGTCCACCGACCTCTTCGAGAACAGCCGGGCGGCGGTCGCCGACTTCCTCGGCTGCCGCGCCGACGACCAGGTCGTCTTCACCCGGTCCACCACCGACTCGCTCAACCTCCTCGCCGCCGTACTGCCCGCCGGCTGCCGGGTGTTCGTCTTCGAGACCGAGCACCACGCCGCCCTGCTGCCCTGGAACGAAGCGGACGTCACCTACCTCGACGCCCCGCGTTCCCCGCGGCAGGCCGTCGAGGCGCTGGAGCGGGCGCTGGCCGACCGCGACCCCTACGGTCCCGCCCTGGTCTGTGTGACCGGGGCGTCCAATGTGACGGGCGAGGTGTGGCCCGTGCGGGAGCTGGCCGCGGCCGCCCACGCGCACGGGGCGCGCATCGTGCTGGACGCCGCGCAGCTGGCCCCTCACCACCCCGTGGACATCGCCGAGTTGGACGTCGACTGGGTCGCCTTCTCCGGCCATAAGCTGTACGCGCCGTTCGGCTCGGGCGTCCTGGCCGGGCGCGCCGACTGGCTGCGGGGCGCCGAGCCGTACCTGGCGGGCGGCGGGGCGAGCCGCGCGGTGGCCCGCCGGGCGGACGGCGGCGTGGACGTGGAGTGGCACGACAGCGCCGCCCGGCACGAGGCCGGTTCGCCCAACGTCATCGGCGTCTACGCCGTCGCCGCCGCCTGCAGGGCGCTGACCGACGCGGGCTTCGACCGGCTGGTGGCGCGCGAGCGGCACCTGGTCGACCGGGTGCGGGCGGGCCTGGCCGCGGTGCCCGGGGTGCGGGTGCTGTCGCTGTTCGGCGAGGACGCCCCGCGCGTGGGCGTCATCTCCTTCGTCGTGGACGGCTGGAACAGCTCGCACTTCGCGGCCGCGCTGTCCGCCGAGTACGGCATCGGGGTCCGCGACGGACTGTTCTGCGCCCATCCGCTGGTGCGAACGCTGCTGGGCGGCGAGCCGGACGCCCCGGGGGAGTGCGGCGCCCCCGACGAGGGGCAGTCGCTCAACGCCATCCGGGTCAGCTTCGGCGCCGGCACCCCCGACGAGCACGTCGAGCGGTTCGTCCGGGCCGTGGGGGAGCTGGTGGCCAACGGCGCGCGCTGGATCTACCGCACCGAAGGCGGCCGTTGCGTGCCGGACGTGGCCGCGTAGCTCCCCGCGACCCGCGCCCCTCGCGGGGCGCGGTGGTCAGTTGTCCAGGCCGATGGCGAAGGCCGCTTCCAGGTCGTGCTGCGAGTACGTGCGGAAGGCGATGTGCGTCTCCGTGGAGGCCACGCCCGGCACCTTGCTGATCCGGCCCGGGATGACGTCCGCGAGGTCGTCGTGCCGGGCCACCCGCACCATCGCGATCAGATCGTGCGCCCCGGTGACGGAGTAGACCTCGCTGACGCCCTCGAGCGCGGCGATCTTCTCGGCGATCTCGGGGATCCGGTCCACGTCGGTCTTGATGAGCACGATCGAAGTGATCACGTCGGCTTGTCTCCTTCGGTGGACCTGGCTGCGTTCTTCACTCTAGCCGCAGCCGTGCGGTGGACCCAGGCGAAGCCGAAGCCGAGCGAGAAGCCCAGGACATGGGCCAGATAGGCGATCCCCGGCCGTCCGGCCTCCGTGCCCGTCGCCAGCCACTGCAGAACGAACCAGAACAGTAGTACGGCCCAGGCCGGAAAGCGCAGCGGCAGGAAGAAGAGGAAGGGGAAGAGGCTGGTGACGCGCGCCCTGGGGAAGAGATAGAGGAACGCCCCCAGCACGCCGGAGATGGCGCCGGACGCTCCCACGAGGGTGCGCTCGGACTGGGCGTGCACGACCGCGTAGCCGAGCAGCGCCAGGTAGCCGGTGAGGAGGTAGCAGCAGGCGAAGGCGGAGCGGCCCATGCGTGCCTCGGTCATGGCGCCGAAGACGTAGAGGAAGAGCATGTTGCCGAGCAGATGCAGCCAGTTGCCGTGGACGAAGAGCGCCGTGAGCGGGGTGCACAGACCCAGCAGGGGGCCGTGCCACAGCTCGTGCGGTACGACGCCCCAGCGCTCGAAGTAGGCGGTCTGGGCGGACAGCAGCGCGGGGCCGGTGCCGTAGGAGGCGTTCAGGCCCGAGGCGGGACCGGCGAGGAAGGCCGCGCAGCAGCCGCCCAGGAGCGTCCAGGTCACCCAGGGGATGCCGCCCCGGCCCGGGCGCCATGCCGTTCTGATCATGACCAGATCATGGCGTACCGGGCGTAACCAGCACAGAGTGCCTCGCCGGTCCGCCCGCTCGGGCCCGTGCCCCCGCGCTCGGCGACCACCAGGCCGTAGGGTTACGAAAAGCACTCCACCGACCGTATGCACCGCGAACGAGGATGGACGACACCATGGGCGTTCCCCGGCCGACAGCCGACACCCGGTGGCGCTGCACGCTGTGCGGCAATCTCACCCGGTTCGACGTCACGCGTACGACGAAGGCTGTCGACTACGTGCACCTCGATCTCGCGGGGGAGTCGAAGGTGGAGGAGCGCGAGGTCGTCAGTGAGACGATCGAGTCCGTGCGGTGCCGTTGGTGCAACGTGGTCGACCAGATCGAGCTGGTGGACCGGCCGGGCGCGAGTGCCTGAAGAACGGGAGCGATGAACGGTGGTGGAGCACACAGACGGCGTGGAGGCGGCCGGTGATGCCGGCGGGGCCGACGACGGCGTCACCGAGGTGCTCGACCGTCCCCTGCCCGAGGGGATCAGGCGGCGCGTCGTCGGGCTCGTCGCCGAGGCGTTCGGCGGCCTGACGGTCACCGAACTTCCGCCCCAGTTGCGGCAGTACGCCCGGTTCACCCCTACCCGGCGGGCCAAGTTCGCCGGGAACGCCATGGCGGCGGCCGTCGAGAGCGACGCCGTCTTCCGCCAGCGCATCTCCGCGCGGCTGCGCGAGACGGGCTCCGAGCTGGCGGAGGCGCTCGACGCCGGTTCCCCGCCGGCGGCGGCCGATCCGGAGGACGTGGCGGCCATGGCCTTCGTGCTGCGCCCGCCGGGCTGGGTCAAGCTGGTCACCGCGGCCGGCGAGGAGGCCCAGCGGGCGAGCGCGGAGCGGGCCGGCGAGGAGGCCCAGCGCGAACTGCGCCGGCTGCGCGAGGAGCTGGCGGCCGCGCGGGCCGAGGCGCGGGCGGAGAACGAGCGCGTGCGGGCCGAGCTGGAGACCGCGCGCAGGGAGGCCGAGTCGCACCAGCGCAAGCTGCGCAGCGCCGTCAGCGACGTGCGGCGCGGCGAGGCGGCGCTGCGCAAGGCGCAGACGGAGCTGGAGTCGGTGCGTTCGGAGGCCGCGGCCGAGAAGGCGGCGGCCCTGGCCGAGACGCGGCGCGTCAAGGCGCGGCTGGCGGAGGCCGAGGCCGGCCTGGAGGCGAGCCGCCGGGCGGCCCGCGAGGGGCGCAGCGTGGAGGACATGCGGCTGCGGCTGCTGCTGGACACGGTGCTGGACGCGGCGCAGGGGCTGCGGCGCGAGCTGGCGCTGCCGCCCGCCTCCGTGCACCCGGCGGACACGGTCGAGGCCGTCCAGCCGGGCACGATGACGCCCAAGGACATCGCCACGCGGGCCCTGTCGGAGACCGATCCGGCCCTGCTGGACCAGCTGTTGGCGCTGCCTCAGGCGCATCTGGTGGTCGACGGCTACAACGTCACCAAGACCGGCTATCCGACGATGCCGCTGGACAAGCAGCGGCTGCGGCTGCTGGGCGGGCTGGCGATGCTGGCCGCGCAGACCGGCGCCGAGGTGACCTGTGTCTTCGACGGGGCCGAGCTCGCGGCGCCGGTGCTGCTGGCGCCGCCGCGCGGGGTGCGGGTGCTGTTCAGCAAGCCCGGGGTGACGGCGGACGAGCTGATCCGCCAGCTCGTGCGCGCCGAGCCGCCGGGCCGTCCGGTCGTGGTGGTCTCCACCGACCGCGAGGTCGCGGACGGGGTCGCCAAGGCGGGGGCGCGGCCGGTCGCATCGGCGTTGCTGCTCAAGCGACTTGCTCGTACATGAGCGATACGTCCGCTTAAGTCTGTGTGACCTGAGGGGCCGCCTTGGTAAAGGTTGGACTGACGGTGCAGATTTTTCGCACGAGAATTTGAATGGATCACATTCCGCTCACTAGGGTCGGGCCTCGAACCTCTGTACCGTGATTTTCTGTTCGAGGAAGAGGAGGGGCTCGCTCCGTGGCCTCCCACCGTCGTCCCAAGCAGCCGAGTCGCACTCGGGTGACCGTGCTGACCGCGACCGCCGCCGCGGCCGTCGCCCTCTCCGCGCAGTCCGCGAGCGCCGACCCCCAGCCTTCCAAGACGGACGTCAAGACGAAGGTCGACAAGCTTCACGAAGAGGCGGAGCAGGCCACCGAGAAGTACAACGGGGCCAAGGAGAAGCAGGAGAAGCTCGAGAAGCAGGTCGGCGAGCTCCAGGACAAGGTCGCCCGCGGCCAGGAGGAGCTCAACAAGCTCCGTGACGGCCTCGGCTCGATGGCCACCGCCCAGTACCGCAGTGGCTCCATCGACCCGACCCTGCAGCTGCTGCTCTCCTCCGACCCGGACTCCTACCTCGAGAAGGCGTCCACCCTCAACCAGCTGAGCGCCAAGCAGGCCGACACCCTCCAGCAGATAGCCGCCAAGCAGCGCACGCTGCGCCAGGAGCGCGCCGAGGCCACCGGCAAGCTCGCCGACCTGGAGTCGACCCGCAAGGCGCTGGGGGAGCGCAAGAGCGAGGTCCAGGGCAAGCTCGGCGAGGCCCGCGACCTGCTCAACACCCTCACCGCCAAGGAGCGCGCCGAGGTCCTCGGCGAGGGCGAGTCCGCCGGCAAGGAGGCCGGTAAGGGGGGTACGGACGGCTCCCGCGCCGGGCGCTCCGAGAGCCGCCCGGACCTGGGCAAGTCCCTGCCCACCTCGCAGCGCGCCGGCGGTGCCCTCGGCGCCGCGCAGAGCAAGATCGGCTCGCCGTACGTCTGGGGCGCGACCGGCCCCAACTCCTTCGACTGCTCCGGGCTCACCTCCTGGGCGTACGCACAGGCCGGCGTCACCCTGCCGCGCATCTCGCAGGACCAGGCCAACGCCGGCACCCGCATCTACGACCAGGGCTCCCTCAAGCCCGGCGACCTGGTGATCTTCTACGGCGACCTCCACCACGTGGGCCTGTACGCGGGCAACGGCCAGGTGCTGCACGCGCCCCGGTCGGGCACCAACGTGCGGTACGAGCCGATGAGCAACATGCCCTTCCAGTTCGGCGTCCGGGTGGGCTGACCTCCCCCATCGCCCGAACGGCGGGGGGAGTACCCCCATGGCCCAAACCCCCCGCCGCGCCGCACCGCCCGTTCGGGCGAATCACGGCTACGGCAACTGACACCACGCCCCGCCGGTGACCTGCGTCTCCGGCGGGGCGTCAGTTTTCACGCCCCGCAGGGTCTTTGAACCGGGGGTGAGCGCGCCGCTACTGTCTGGCGCGCGGTGCCCGGCCGTCGACCGCCCGTCAACCGGGCGGCAGGGTCCGCACACAGTGGAAGGGAGTGCGGCACCCAGTGGCGTCCCATCGCCGTCCTTCGCAGTCCGGTCTCACCCAGAGCGTCCGGGTCACCGTTCTGTCCGCCGCCGTGGCCACCGCCGCGGCCGCCTTCTCGGCGGCCCCGGCGAGCGCACGCCCCGGTGACACCGCCGACGACTCCAAGGCTCCGGGGACGGTGAAAGCGCAGCTCGACCAGCTCTACGAGCAGGCCGAGCAGGCCACCGAGAAGTACAACGCGGCGGGCGAGCGCGCCGACGCCCTGCGCGAGCGGGTGGAGCAGGCCGCCGACCGGGTCGCGCGCGGCCAGGAGCAGGTCAACCGGATGCGCAGCGCCCTGGGCATGATCGCCACCGCCCAGTACCGCAACGGCGCCGTGGACCCCGCCATCGAGCTGCTGCTGTCCTCCGACCCCGACGGCTACCTCGACAGGGCCGCCACCCTCGACCGCGTCACCGGCCGCCAGGCCGAACAGCTCAAGGCCCTGCTGGCCGCGCAGCGCACCCTGCGCCAGGAGCGGCACGAAGCCGCCCGCACCCTCGCCGAGCTGGAGGTCAGCCGGGCGGCCGTCGAGCGCCACAAGCACGAGGTCGAGGGCAAGCTCGCCGCCGCCCGCCGGCTGCTGAACTCCCTGCCCGAGTCGGACCGGGCGGAGATCACCCGCTCCTCCCGCTCCGGGGAGCGCCCGTCCGGCGCCCTGCACAGCGCCCTGCCGGACCTGAGCGGCCTCTCCGGCCGCGGCGCCGCCGCGGCCCTGGCGGCCCGCTCGGCGGTGGGCTCCCCCTACGCCTGGGGCGCGACCGGGCCCGGCGCCTTCGACTGCTCCGGGCTGATGCAGTGGGCCTACGGGCGGGCCGGGGTGGGCCTGCCGCGCACCTCCCAGGCGCAGCGCAACGCCGGCCGCCGCGTCTCGCTGGCCGATGCCCGCCCCGGCGACCTGGTCATCTACCGGGACGACGCCAGCCACGTGGGCATGTACGTCGGCAACGGACAGGTGGTGCACGCCCCTTACCCCGGCGCGCGCGTCCGCTACGACCCGGCCAACATGATGCCGATTTCCTCCGTCACCCGGCCATGAGCGTGCCCTGACCGGTGTCCGGGCCCGTCCGGCTCGTACGATGCGGGCGTGACGGGCAGCAGGCGGAGTGGACGGCGGGCATGGAGCTGCCTGGTCGTGGTGGCGCTCGCGCTCCAGGCCCTGGCCGGCTGCGGCTCCGGCGGCGGCGCGGGCCCCGAGAGGGCCGACACCTCCGTGCAGTACCTGCTCGACCGGTGGGGCGCCGCCGTACGGGCCCGGGACGAGGGCGCCTACCTCGCGGCCGTGGACCCGGCCGCCGACGGCTACCGGGCCGAGCGGCGCCGGGCGTTCGCCAACCTCGCCGCCGTGCCGCTCGCCTCCTGGGAGTACCGCCTGGTGCGCACCGGCGGCTTCACCCCCGCCCCCGGCGACGGCCGCCGCGTCGCCGCCGAGGCCGAACTGCGCTACCGGCTCGACGGGTACGACACCGCGCCCGTCACCGCCTCGCTGCGGCTGACCGTGGTGCGCCGCGCCGACCGCTGGTACGTGGCCGGCCAGGACGGCCGGGGCGGTGGCGGGCAGTTGTGGGAGCAGGGCGAGGTCACGGCCGTGCGCGGCGAGCACAGCCTGGTCCTCGGGGTGGGGCAGGACCAGGCACGGCTGAGGGCGCTGGCGGACCTCGCCGACCGGGCGGTGCCCGCCGTGGACGCCGCATGGCCGGGGAAGTGGGCGGAGCGGGTGGTGGTCGAGATGCCCGCCTCGCTGGAGCGGATGGCGGCGCTGCTGGGCGCCCCCGCGTCGAACTACCGGGGCATCGCGGCGGTGACCACCGGCGAGGTCGGCGGGGCGGGGGCGGCCCCCGCCGACCGGATCATCGTCAACCCCGAGGCCTACGGCGTCCTCGGCGACTTCGGCCGCCGGATCGTGCTCACCCACGAGACCGCCCATGTCGCCACCCGCGCCCTGACCTCGCCCGCCACCCCGCTGTGGCTCTCCGAGGGCTTCGCCGACTGGGCCGCCTACCGCGACACCGGCCGCACCGCCCGGCAGGCCGCCCCCGAGCTGGCCGTGGCCGTCTCCGCGGGACGGCTGCCGCAGCACCTGCCCGAGGACGCCGACTTCGGCTTCGCGGGCGAGGCCGGCCGGCTGGCCCGCGCCTACGAGGAGGGCTGGCTGGCCTGCCGCATGATCGCCGAGCAGTGGGGCGAGGAGAAGCTCGTCGCCTTCTACCGGGCGGTGGGCGGCCACCGCAGCCGCGAGGGCGCGCTCGAGGCGGCGCTGCGCGAGGTGCTGGGGGTCGGCCAGGACGACTTCACCGGGCGCTGGCGCTCGTACGTGGCGGGCGGCCTCGCCGGCTCTACCGGCTGACGAGGGCGGACTCGCGGGGCTCGGTCGGCGGGTCCGGTTCGCCGCCGGCCGCCGGCTCCTCCGAGACCGTCTCCCGCCACAGCCGGGTACAGGCGACCAGCGTCGCCGCCACCAGCAGCCCGTTGCGCAGCGTCAGCGTGGCGATGCCCAGCTTGTCGCTGGCCACGACGTGCGAGAACCAGATCGGGAACTCCAGCTGCGTCAGCGGCGCGGCCAGGAGCACCAGCACGACCGGCAGGCCCTGCCGCGGCGTGCGCATCACCACGCACACCGCCGCCAGGCCGATCAGCCACACCATGTACTGCGGGCTGATCACCCGGCTGGTGGTGGTGAACAGCAGCACCGCCGCGAACGCCGCGTCGTAGGGCGTGGTGGTGGTGAACCTGCGCGCCCGCACCCGCCACAGCAGCAGCCAGACGAGGGCCAGCACGCTCAGGCCCAGCGCCATGGCGCTCACCGCGTGGACGTGGCGGCCGAGGAACTCCACCGAGCCGTAGTTCAGCCGCGCCTTGCCGTGCCAGCCGAAGTGCCGCGCCAGATGGAAGACCAGCGAGCCCAGGGACTCCACTTCGGTGCCCCGGTCGCGCTGGAAGGTCAGGAACGCCAGCGCCCCCGGCATCGCGGCCGTGCAGAACATCGCCAGCAGCAGCGCCGTGACCAGTGCCGCGCCCCAGGTGGAGCGGGTGCGCGGGCCGCGCGGGGTGCCGACGAGCAGCAGCACCGGCCAGACCTTCAGCAGCGCTCCGAAGCCCATGAGCGCCCCCGACAGCCGCGTCCGGCGCGCGGTCGTCAGCAGGGCCGCCACCGCGACCGCGGTGACCATGACGTCGTAGCGGGCGTAGACGATGGGCCCCAGCAGCGGCACCCCGGTGACCCACACCCACACCCCCGCCTTGCCGCGCCGGGGGTCGCGCACCGCGTACAGCAGCATCCCCATGACCGCCGCGTCCGCCAGCAGGCACAGCACGAAGAACGCCGGGGCGTAGTCGAGGAACGGCAGCAGCCCGGGCGCGAGCACGGCCAGCGCGGCGGCCGGCGGGTACTGCCAGGTGACGTCGTCGTAGGGGAAGATTCCGGTGCGCAGGACCCCGTACCAGCCCTGGTAGATCACCTCGATGTCGACGGAGACGTCCGAGCCGGGCATGTCCCACACCCGGAACACGCACATCATCAAAGCGACCCGGCTAACGGCCCACGCCACGATCGAGAGCCGCAGACCAGTGCCCGCCACCATCACTCACCTCGTTCCCCTCGGTCGCTGCGCCACCACACAGCGTGTGCCTGCCGTCACTGAAGGGAATGATGCCGGTCCCGGGGCCCGCGCGCGACGACGTGAGGGACGCGGCGCGGCTGACGCCCGATCCCACCCGGTACTGTCGGCGGCGATGCACAAGACCCTGATCGTCACCAACGACTTCCCGCCCCGCCCCGGAGGCATCCAGGCCTTCCTGCACAACATGGCCCTGCGCCTGGACCCGGCGAGCATCGTCGTCTACGCCTCCACCTGGAAGCGCGGCCGGGAGGGCGCCGAGGCCACCGCACGCTTCGACGCCGAGCAGCCCTTCCCCGTCGTCCGTGACCGCACGACCATGCTGCTGCCCACGCCCCGGGTCACCCGGCGCGCGGCGTCCCTGCTGCGGGAGCACGGCTGCACCTCGGTGTGGTTCGGGGCGGCCGCGCCGCTGGGGCTGATGGCCCCGGCGCTGCGCCGGGCGGGCGCCCGCCGGCTGGTTGCCACGACCCATGGGCACGAGGCGGGATGGGCCCAGCTGCCGGCCTCGCGGCAGCTGTTGCGGCGGATCGGCGAGGGCACCGACACAATCACCTATCTGGGCGAGTACACGCGGTCGCGGATAGCCGCCGCGTTGACGCCCGAGGCGGCGGCGCGCATGGTGCAACTGCCGCCGGGGGTGAACGAGAAGACCTTCCACCCCGGCTCGGGGGGCGACGAGATCCGCGCCCGGCTGGGGCTGGCCGACCGGCCGGTCGTGGTGTGCGTCTCGCGGCTCGTGCCGCGCAAGGGCCAGGACACCCTCATCGAGGCCATGCCGCGGATCCTGGCGGCCGTTCCCGACGCGGTGCTGCTCATAGTCGGCGGCGGGCCCTACGCGGACGACCTGCGCCGGCTCGCGGAGCGCACGGGCGTCGCGCACGCGGTCCGCTTCACGGGCCCGGTCGCCTGGGAGGAGCTGCCGGCCCACTACGGCGCGGGCGACGTCTTCGCGATGCCCTGCCGTACGCGCCGGGGCGGGCTGGACGTCGAGGGGCTCGGCATCGTCTATCTGGAGGCCTCCGCGACCGGGCTGCCGGTGGTCGCCGGCGACTCCGGGGGTGCGCCGGACGCGGTGCTGGAGGGCGAGACCGGCTACGTGGTGCGCGGCGGCTCGCCCGGTGAGGCGGCCGACCGCATCGTCACGCTGCTGAAGGATCCGCAGCTGCGGCGGCGGATGGGCGAGCGCGGCCGGGAGTGGGTCGAGGAGCGCTGGCGCTGGGACCTGCTGGCCGAGCGGCTGAAGGAACTGCTGTAGACGGGTAAGGGGCTTGCGCCATGGCGCAAGCCCCTTACCCGTGTCCCTCGTCCACGGCGTCAGCCGTGGTAGATGGCCTCGATCTCGTCGGCGAAGTCCTTCGCGACCACGTTCCGCTTGAGCTTCAGCGACGGCGTCACATGGCCGGACGCCTCGGTGAACTGCGTGGGCAGCACACGGAACTTGCGCACCGACTCGGCCTTGGAGACGGCCGCGTTGCCGTCGTCGACGGCCTTCTGCACGGCCGCCAGCAGGTCCGCGTCGTCGGCGAGGTCGGCGGCCGTCAGCCCGGCGGTCTTGCCGTTCTGCTCCAGCCAGCGGGGCAGGAAGTCCTCGTCCAGGGTGATCAGCGCGCCGATGAACGGCCGGCCGTCGCCGACGACCATGCACTCGGCGACCAGCGCGTGGGCGCGGACGCGGTCCTCGATCACGGCGGGGGCGACGTTCTTGCCGCCGGCCGTGACGATGATCTCCTTCTTGCGGCCGGTGATGCTCAGATAGCCGTCCTCGTCGAGCGTGCCCAGGTCGCCGGTGTGGAACCAGCCGTCCGACAGCGCCTCGGCGGTGGCCGCCTCGTTGTTCCAGTAGCCGGTGAACAGGTGCTCGCCGTGCAGCAGCACCTCGCCGTCGTCGGCGATGCGCACCACCGAGCCCGGCAGGGGCTGGCCGACCGTGCCGATGCGCGGCCGGTCCCAGGGGTTGAAGGCGGTCGCCGCGCACGACTCCGTCAGGCCGTAGCCCTCCAGGACCGTGAAGCCGATGCCGCGGTAGAAGTGCCCCAGCCGCTCGCCCAGCGGGGCGCCGCCGGAGATGGCGTGCGTGGCCCGGCCGCCGAGGACCGCCCGCAGCTTGCTGTAGACCAGCTTGTCGAAGATCTTGTGCTTGAGCCGCAGGCCGAAGGACGGGCCCGAGGGCGTGTCCAGGGCGCGGCTGTAGGCGATGGCGGTGTCGGCCGCCTTGTCGAAGATCTTGCCCTTGCCGTCCGCCTGCGCCTTGGCGCGGGCGCCGTTGTAGACCTTCTCGAAGACGCGCGGCACGCCCAGCACCAGCGTCGGGCGGAAGCCCTGCAGATCGTCCGTGAGGTTGCGGATGTCGCTGACCAGGCCCAGCCGGATCGGGGCCAGCACCGCCGCGACCTCCACCAGCCGGCCGAAGACGTGGGCCGCGGGCAGGAACAGCAGCACGGACGAGTCGCCCGTGTCGAAGAGCGGCTTGAGCCGCTCGACCGCGTTGCCGCACTCGGCGAAGAAGGCCCGGTGGGTCAGGACGCAGCCCTTGGGGCGGCCGGTGGTGCCCGAGGTGTAGACGATGGTCGCGGGGGAGTCGGCGACGGCCAGGGCGCTGCGCTCGTCCACCGCCTCGTCGCTCAGCGGCTCGCCCGCCGCCCGCAGCCGCTCCACGGCGCCGCGCTCGATCTGCCAGATGTTCGCCAGCTCCGGGAGCCGCTCGCGCACGGACTCCACGGCGGCCTCGTGCGCCGGGGTCTCCACCAGGCAGGCGACCGCGCCGGAGTCGCCGAGGATCCACTGGATCTGCTCGGGCGAGCTGGTCTCGTAGATCGGCACCGTGACGCCGCCGGCGCTCCAGATGGCGAAGTCCAGCAGCGCCCACTCGTAGCGGGTCCTGGACAGCAGGCCGACGCGGTCGCCCGGCTTGATGCCCGAGGCCATCAGCCCCTTGGCCGCGGCACGCACCTCGGCCAGGAAGCCGGCGGCGGTGACGTCCTCCCAGTGGCCGTCGACCTTGCGTCCGATGACGGCGACGTCGGGGTGGAGCGCGGCGTTCCGGCGGATGAGATCCGTCAGGTTTCCGTCGGCGGGGACCTCGTACAGGGCCGGAAGGCTGAACTCGCGCAAGACTGCTGCTCCTCGTCGGGCGCCGGCGCCGCCGCGTCTTCGAGGGGCGCTGCGTCGGCTGCGGTCCATGATCTGGCGGGGGGAGTGGACTGCCCGGACGTTACCCACCAGTACCACTTTTCGAATAGAGGGTCGCGGCCAGATGTTCTATGCGTCACATGCCACCGGACTGCTTCCGGCACCCTAGCCTCCCGGCTAGGTGACTCGGAAGTAACCGCAGGTCGGGGCCCTTCCAGCGAGCCCGCAGCACCGCCTAGGGTGATCCGTATGCGAGTCCACGTGGTCAGCGACGTACACGGCAACGCCGAGGGTCTGGCGCGGGCGGGGGACGGCGCCGACGCCCTCGTCTGCCTCGGGGACCTCGTGCTCTTCCTCGACTACGCCGACCACTCGCGCGGCATCTTCCCCGAGCTGTTCGGCGTCGAGGCCGCCGACCGCATCGTCGAGCTGCGCACCGCCCGCCGCTTCGACGAGGCCCGCGCGCTCTCCCGCAGCCTGTGGGACGGCATCGACCGGAAGGCGGCCGTCGAGGCCGCCGTCCGCAAGCAGTACGCCGAGCTCTTCGCCGCCTTCCCCACCCCCACCTACGCCACCTACGGCAACGTCGACATCCCGCCGCTGTGGCCCGAGTACGCCCGCCCCGGCACCACCGTCCTCGACGGCGAGCGCGTCGAGATCGGCGGCCTCGTCTTCGGCTTCGTCGGCGGCGGCCTCCGCTCGCCCATGCGCACCCCCTACGAGATCGACGACGAGACCTACGCCGCCAAGCTCGCCGCCCTCGGCGAGGTCGACGTGCTGTGCTCGCACATCCCGCCCGACGTGCCCGAGCTCTGCTACGACACCGTCGCCCGCCGCTTCGAGCGCGGCAGCGCGGCCCTGCTGGAGACCATCCGCGCCACCCGCCCCAAGTACGCCCTCTTCGGCCACGTCCACCAGCCGCTCGCGCGCCGGATGCGCATCGGCGCGACCGAATGCGTCAACGTCGGCCACTTCGCGTCCACGGCCACACCCTGGGTGCTGGAGTGGTGACACGCAGCGGGAGGTAGCCTTCACCGGCAGACCATGAAGAGGCCGCGCACCGGTACGGAGGAGCCACGCAGATGGCGGAACACACCAGCTCGAGCATCACGATCGAGGCGACGCCGGCCCAGGTCATGTCGGTGATCGCCGACTTCGACCGCTACCCGGAGTGGACGGGGGAGGTCAAGCAGGCCGAAGTGCTGGAGAAGGACGAGCAGGGCCGCGCCAGGAAGGTGCGCCTGGTCCTCGACGCGGGCGCCATCAAGGACGACCACACCCTGAACTACAGCTGGCCCGAGACGGACGTCGTCCAGTGGTCCCTGGACAAGTCCGCGATGCTGCGCCAGCTCGACGGCTCCTACAGCCTCAAGCCCGCCGCAGGCGGCAAGCACACCGAGGTCACCTACCAGCTCACCGTCGACGTGAAGATCCCGATGCTCGGGATGATCAAGCGCAAGGCGGAGAAGGTCATCATCGACCGCGCCCTGTCGGGGCTCAAGAAGCGCGTCGAGCAGGGCACCCCTTCCTGACCCTCCCGACGCTCCAGCCGATGCACTGAACCACTGCCGGAGGCTCCACCTTGCGTACGGTCCTCGTCACCGGTCCCGGCGGCGCGGGCCGCACCACCGTGGCCGCGGCCACGGCGCTCGCCGCCACCCGCGCCGGGCGCCGTGTCCTGCTGCTCACCTGCGACCGCGGGCGCGCCCCGGACACGGTGCTCTCCGCCGCCCTGCCCACGCAGGGCACCGACGACGGCGCCCCCTGGGCGCCGCCCGTCGAGGCGACCCCCGGCCTGTGGGCCGCCCGCATCGCCGCCGGCGAGCACTTCGGCGCCCTCGCCCGCGACCTGCAGGACCGCGGCACCTCCCTCCTCGACCTCCTCGGCGCCACCCCCCTGGACCCCGAGGAGCTCACCGAGCTCCCCGGCGCCGAGCCGCTGGCGATCCTCTCCGCACTGCGCGCCGCCCACGCCGACGGACGCTGGGACCTGCTCGTCGTCGACATGCCCCCCGTGCACGAGACCGTGCGGCTGCTGGCCCTCCCCGAACAGCTGAGCCGCTACCTGCGCCGCCTGCTGCCCCCCGAGCGCCAGGCCGCCCGCGCCCTGCGGCCGATGCTGGCCCAGCTGGCCCGGGTCCCGATGCCCGCCCAGCTCCTCTACGACACCGTCGAGCGCTGGCAGCAGGAGCTCACCGCCGTACAGCAGGTGATCGAGGCGCCCGGCACGACCGTGCGCCTGGTCGCCGAACCCGGCGCCCTCGCCGCCGACGCGCTGCGCACCGCCCGCGCCGGCCTCGCCCTGCAGGGCTGCCGTATCGATTCGCTCGTAGCGAACCGGCTGCTGCCCCAGGACTCCGCCGACCCCTGGCTCGCCGCCCTCGCCACCGAGCAGGCCGCCGCCCACCGGGCCCTGTGCGAGGAGTTCCTCGCCGACGGCGTCACCGTGCGCGACCTGCCGCACCTGGGCCGCGCCCCCCGTGGCCCGGCCGACCTCGGCGACCTGGCCGCCCGCGCCACGCTGCCCCGCGAGGACCACGAGGCCGCCGTGGCCGGCCCGCCCGCCGACCCCTGGACCGTCGAGGACCGCCTGGCCACCGACGGCATGCTCGTCTGGCGGCTGCCGCTGCCCGGCGCCGACCGCGACGGCCTCGGCCTCGTCCGCCGGGGCGACGAACTGATCGTCGGAGTCGGCCCGTTCCGCCGCGTCCTGCCCCTGCCGTCGGCGCTGCGCCGCTGCACCGTCTCCGGCGCCGGGCTGCGCGACGGGGCGCTCAGCGTGCGCTTCATACCCGACCCCGACCTGTGGCCAAGGAGCAGCTGAACGGCGCTGCGCCGTTCAGGTAACGTCGAAGGAAAATCCAGCCCGCAGGAGCCCGTCATGACCGATGCCACCGAGCGCCCCGGCCCCGGCCGGGCGCCCGACCCCGACGCCTGGGAACGGGCCTGCGCCGAGGACCTCGCCGCCGAGAACGCCCGCCGCCGCGCGGGGTCCGGCCAGGGCTACGAACCGGGCAGCGCCGCCGAGGAGCTGCGCAGACTCGTCGACGCCGTCGCCGACAAGGTCTCCGCCTTCCAGCTGCCCCTGGCGGGCGCGGCCGCGCAGGGCGCCGTCCAGCAGTTCATCGCCCAGGCGAAGGCCGCCGTCGAACCGGTCATCGAGCGCAACCCCGAGGTCTTCGACCACCTGGCCTCCGCCGGTTCCGAACTGATGGCCGCCTACCGCGCCGCCGTCCACGGCCAGGAGGCGCGCTGGACGCGCGACGAGCCGCCGCACGAGCCCCGCGAGCCCCACAAGGGCGAGGGTGACAACGGCGGAAGCGAGCGCATCGACCTCGACTGACCCCCTGTAGCCGGAACGGCACAGGGCTGCCCCCACGCTCCGGTACGGTGGGTCGCGGCGGGGTTCGAGCGAATAACTGAGGGACACATGGGACTCACCATCGGCGTCGACATCGGCGGCACGAAGATCGCGGCCGGCGTGGTCGACGAAGAGGGCTCGATCCTCGCGACGTGCAAGGTGCCGACCCCGGGGACTCCTGAGGGGGTCATCGACGCGATCGCGGACGCGGTGCGCACGGTCAGCGAGGGCTTCGAGGTCGAGGCCGTCGGCATCGGCGCCGCCGGCTACGTGGACGACAAGCGCGCCACCGTCCTCTTCGCCCCGAACATCAACTGGCGGCACGAGGCGCTCAAGGACAAGGTCGAGCAGCGCGTCGGCCTCCCGGTCGTCGTCGAGAACGACGCCAACGCCGCCGCCTGGGGCGAGTACCGCTTCGGCGCCGGCCAGGGCCACGACGACGTCATCTGCATCACCCTCGGCACCGGCCTCGGCGGCGGCATCATCATCGGCAACAAGCTGCGCCGCGGCCGCTTCGGCGTCGCGGCGGAGTTCGGCCACATCCGCGTGGTGCCCGACGGCCTGCTGTGCGGCTGCGGCAGCCAGGGCTGCTGGGAGCAGTACGCCTCCGGCCGCGCCCTCGTCCGCTACGCCAAGCAGCGCGCGCAGGCCACCCCGGAGAACGCCGAGATCCTCCTCGGCCTCGGCGACGGCACCCCCGAGGGCATCGAGGGCAAGCACATCAGCGACGCCGCCCGCCAGGGCGACCCGGTGGCCATCGACTCCTTCCGCGAGCTGGCCCGCTGGGCCGGCGCGGGCCTCGCCGACCTCGCCTCGCTCTTCGACCCCTCGGCGTTCATCGTCGGCGGCGGCGTCTCCGACGAGGGCGACCTGGTCCTGGACCCGATCCGCAAGTCCTTCCGCCGCTGGCTGGTCGGCGGCCAGTGGCGCCCGCACGCCCAGGTGCTCGCCGCACAGCTGGGCGGCAAGGCCGGCCTCGTGGGCGCGGCCGACCTGGCACGTCAGGGGTAACCCTCCCGTCCGCCCCGCGGACAGCCGTCGGACTCCACCGTCTCCCAGCGCCCCCGCGGCGGAAAGGGACAGCCCGTGTTGCACGATCTCCCCGCATCCCGGACGGACTCCGACGGCTGTGCCGTCGTCCGCGTACTGAGCTACAACATCCGCTCCCTGCGCGACGACACCGACGCCCTGGCCCGGGTCGTGCGGGCCTGTGCGCCGGACGTCCTGTGCGTCCAGGAGGCGCCGCGCTTCTTCCGCTGGCGCAAGGCGGCCGCCCGCCTGGCCCGCGCGACGGAGCTGGTGTACACCACGGGGGGCGCCACCGCCTCCGGGCCGATGATCCTCACCTCGCTCCGCGCGCACGTCGAGCGCACCGAGGACGTCCTGCTGCCCCGCACCCCGGGGCTGCACCAGCGCGGCTTCGCGACCGCCGTGCTCCGCTTCGGCCGGGCCCGCCTCGGCGTCCTCAGCTGCCACCTGAGCATCCGGGACGGCGAGCGGTACGCCCAGGGGCGGCTGCTCCTGGACCGGCTGGCCGCCCTGGACGCCCCGCACGCCGTGGCGGCCGGCGACCTCAACGACCGGCCCGACGGACGGACGTTCGGCCTGCTGGCGGGCGAGCTGCAGGACGGCTGGGCCACCAGGCCGTGGGGCCGCGAGCACACGACCCGCCTGGGCGATCCCGAGCAGCGCATCGACGCGGTCTTCGCGACCAAGGGCGTCGAGGTACTGGGATGCGGGGTGCCCATGGGGCTGCCGGGGGTCGCCGAAGCGGACCTTCGTGCGGCCACGGACCATCTGCCGGTGCTGGCGGTCGTGCGGGTGCCGGCCGCCTGACCGGGGCTCCGCCCCGGACCCCGGTCCTCAAACGCCGGACGGGCTCAATTGAGCCCGTCGGTAGGGGAAAGAACCCCCTAAACCACCGCGCCGCGCCCCGGGTCGTCGTCCTCGTCCTCGTCGCCGTCCTTCATCCGAAGCACCAGCGTCGCGAAGCCCCCGAGGAAGCCGCCCACCCCCAGCGTGGTGGCCCACCACGTCAGCTCCTGACGCAGCAGGACCATGATGAGCAGCAGCAACGGTCCACCGAGCACCGCGATCCACGCGAAGCGCGACGTGACGTCACCCGTCGGCAGCGGCGGCGGCTCCGGCGGTACGAAGTGGCCCTCCTCCACGGCGTCGTCCTCGTCGGCGGCCTCGGAGGCGCTCCAGTCGCGCGGGCCGACGCCCGGCGCGTAGACGATGAAGCTGCCCGGCCGCTTGGGCGCGGCGGGGGCGGAGTCCGCGTCCTCGGGGGCGTCCCCGGTCGGCCCGGTCTCGTTCTCCTTCGTGGCCTCGGACCGGGGGGCGGTCCCGGCCTTGGGGGAGGGCTCGGGGGCGTCGGGCCCTTCCGCCCCGGCCGGCGAGCGCGGGGTGTCCGCTATGTCGCCGGAGGCGGGCCAGCGGCCCTTGTCCGGGTCCGGCTGCTCGCCGTAGGCGGCGACCAGCTCGGCCCACGCCCGGTCCTCGTCCAGCGGGTCGCGGCTCTCGTCGCGGTCGCGGTCCGCGTCGTGCTCAGCCACGGGAGGCCGTCCCCTGCGGGTCGGCGTGGCTGTCGGCGGGCTCCCCGGCACTCTCCTCACCGGTGCCGGTGGAGAGCCGGCTGATGAACCCGTACGTCTCCTCGAAGATCCACGGGGCGTCGTGGTCCAGCGTCGCCACGTGATAGCTGTGCTCCAGCAGCCGCTCCGTGACGTCCCGGGACGAGACCCGGGCCAGGATGCGCGCCGAATCGGCCGGCGGCACCACATGGTCCTCGGGGCTGTGCATCAGCAGCAACGGCTGGGTCACCTGGGGCAGCTCGGGGTCCAGCATCTGCAGGAAGCGCCGGAAGGAGTGCGCGGCGTGCAGCGGAACCCGGTCGTAGCCGGTCTCCTCCACGCCGGGCTTGGCGATGTCGCTGGCGATGCCCTTGGTCGTCCGCACCAGATGGCGCACCACCGGCAGCGCCTTGGCGGCCAGGCCGTGCACCTTGTTGGCGGGGTTGACCAGGACGATGCCCGAGACCGCGTCGCCGTGCTTGGCCGCAAGGCGCAGCGTCAGGGCGCCGCCCATCGACAGACCGCACACGAAGACCTGAGAGCACCGCTCGCGCAGCGACCACAGCTCGCGGTCGACCTCGGCGTACCAGTCCTGCCAGCCGGTGATCGCCATGTCCTGCCAGTGCGTGCCGTGCCCCGGCAGCAGCGGCAGGGAGACGCTCAAACCCCGTTCCGCGAGATAATCGGCCCAGGGCCGGACGGACTGCGGCGAACCGGTGAAGCCGTGACACACGAGGACGCCGACCTCTCCGCCGTCATGGCGGAACGGCTCGGCTCCGGGGAGGAGCGGCACCGGAATCTCCGATCAATGGAGCGGGACAACAGGAAAGAGAGGGTCTGGCCCTCAGCCTACGCGGAGCGCCGCACGGCGGGTAGGCAGGTTAAGGTCTCCTCGTCACTACAGGAGGTTCTCGGTTGTTCTACGGCGCAATGAAGCTGTCCATCGGCGGGTCGCTGAAGCTTGCCTTCCGGCCGTGGGTGGAGGGTCTGGAGAACATCCCGGCCGAGGGGCCCGCGATCCTGGCGAGCAACCACCTGTCCTTCTCGGACTCCTTCTTCCTCCCCGCGGTGCTGGACCGCAAGGTCACCTTCATCGCGAAGCAGGAATACTTCACCTCCCCCGGAGTCAAGGGGAAGCTGACGGCCGCCTTCTTCAAGGGCGTCGGCCAGCTCCCGGTCGACCGTTCCGGCGCCCGCGGCGCCGGCGAGGCCGCGATCAAGAGTGGCATCGAGGTGCTGGAGCGCGGTGAGCTCTTCGGTATCTACCCGGAGGGGACCCGTTCCCCGGACGGCCGCCTCTACCGCGGCAAGCCCGGCGGGCTGGCCCGGGTGGCGCTGGCCACCGGAGCACCCGTGATCCCGGTCGCGATGATCGACACGGAGAAGGTGCAGCCGCCGGGGAAGGTCCTGCCGAAGATGATCCGGCCGGGCATCCGGATCGGGAAGCCGCTGGACTTCAGCCGCTACCACGGCATGGACGGCGACCGCTTCATCCTCCGCTCGGTGACCGACGAGGTCATGTACGAGATCATGAAGCTCTCCGGCCAGGAGTACGTCGACATCTACGCGACGGCCGCCAAGCGGCAGATCGCGGACGAGGCGAAGCAGAAGGCCGAGGAGGAGAAGGCGGCCAAGGCCGCCGGTCTCGACAGGGCCGACAAGACGCAGCAGAAGGCGGATCACAAGCCCGAGGCGTAGGTCGCCCGGCTGGGGGGTTGGGGCAGGGATGACACAGCGCACCGGTGGGCGTCAGCGTGCCGTGCGGATGTCGGTGGAGCTGCCGCTGTGGCGCGCCCTGACCGGCTACCGCATCCTGACGCTCGGCTACGCGCTCGCCCTGTTCTTCCTGAACTACCGCGAGTACGCCCATCCACCCGCGGCCGCGCTCTACATGGGCGTACTCACCCTGTGGATGCTGCTGACCTGGAACCGGGTCACGTCCGCCGAGCGGTGCACCAAGCCGTTCCTGATCGCCGACCTGTCGATCGCGCTCGCCGGAATCCTGCTCACCCCCTTCATCGACACCGCCGAGCGCATCGACGCAGGCTCGGCCACCCTGCCGTCCATCTGGACCGGCGGGGCCGTCCTGGGCCTGGCCATCAAGGGCGGCTGGCGCTGGGCGGCGGCCGGCTCCACGATCGTGGCGGTCGCCAATCTGGTCGAGCGCGGCAGCCCGGCCCGCGACACGGTCCACAACGTGGTCCTGGTGTGGGTCTCCAGCATCGCCATCGGCTACATCGTCGAGGTCGCCCGGGCCAGTGAGCGCACGCTCGCCCGCGCCCTGCAGATCGAGGCCGCCACGCGCGAGCGCGAGCGGCTGGCCCGCGACATCCACGACAGCGTCCTGCAGGTGCTGGCCATGGTGCAGCGCCGGGGCGCGCAGATCGGCGGCGAGGCCGCCGAGCTGGGCCGGATGGCCGGTGAGCAGGAGATCGCCCTGCGCAGCCTGGTGGCGGGCGGCCTGCTGCCCCCGCAGCGCTCCGCCGCACAGCTCGCCGAGGACGCGGAGCTGGTACGGGCCGTCCGGCCCGCCCCCGCACCGCCGACGGGCCCCTGCGACGTACGGGCGCTCCTCGCCCCGCACGCGGGAGCCACGGTCACCTTCTCGGCGCCGGGCACGCCCGTGCTGCTGGAGGCGGCCGCGGCGGCGGAGCTGGCGGCCGCCGTCGGCGCGGCACTGGACAATGTCGCCAAGCACGCCGGCGAGGGCGCGCGGGCCTGGATCCTGCTCGAGGACGAGCCGGACGAGGTGATCGTCACCGTGCGGGACGACGGCCCGGGCATTCCCGAGGGCCGGCTGGCGGACGCGGAGCGGGAGGGACGCATGGGCGTCGCCCTGTCCATCCGCGGCCGGCTGCGGGACCTGGGCGGGACCGCCGAGCTGGTATCGGTGCCGGGGCAGGGCACCGAGGTAGAACTGAAGGTTCCACGGGGGAGCGAGGGCACGTGATGAACACAGAGGCAGTACGGGTCATGGTGGTCGACGACCACCCGATGTGGCGCGACGCGGTCGCCCGCGACCTGGCGGGCGCCGGGTACGACGTGGTGGCCACGGCCGGCGACGGCCCCCAGGCGGTGCGCCGGGCCAAGGCGGCCCAGCCCGACGTCCTGGTCCTCGACCTCAACCTCCCCGGCCTGCCCGGCGTGGCCGTCTGCAAGGAGCTGGTGGCGGACCGCCCGGCGCTGCGCGTCCTGGTGCTCTCCGCCAGCGGCGAGCACGCGGACGTCCTGGAGGCCGTGAAGTCCGGCGCGACGGGCTATCTGCTGAAGTCCGCCAGCACCGAGGAGCTGCTGGACGCCGTGCGCCGCACCGCGGCGGGCGACCCCGTCTTCACCCCGGGCCTGGCCGGACTGGTCCTCGGCGAGTACCGCCGCCTGGCCGCCGACCCCGCCCCGGCCGCCCCCGACGAGCCCAAGGCCCCGCAGCTCACCGAGCGCGAGACGGAGGTCCTCAGGCTCGTCGCCAAGGGACTGTCCTACAAGCAGATCGCCGAACGCCTGGTTATTTCCCACCGCACGGTGCAGAACCATGTGCAGAACACCTTGGGCAAGCTCCAGCTGCACAACCGCGTGGAGCTCGTCCGCTACGCGATAGAGCGAGGTCTCGACGACGCCTGACCCTTCGCGGCCGGGCGTTCCCGGCGGAAGGAAAGGTGTCTCATGCGGATCGGAGTGCTGACCGGCGGCGGCGACTGCCCCGGGCTCAACGCGGTCATCCGCGCGGTCGTCCGCAAGGGCGTCCAGGACCACGGCTACGACTTCATCGGCTTCAAGGACGGCTGGCGCGGTCCCCTGAACGGGGCCGTGACCGAGCTCGGCATCCCCGCGGTGCGCGGCATCCTGCCGCGCGGCGGGACCATCCTCGGCTCCTCCCGGACCAACCCCTTCAAGGAACCGGACGGCGTCCGCCGGATCACCGAGAGCCTCGCGAAGTACGAGGTGGACGCGCTGATCGCCATCGGCGGCGAGGACACCCTGGGGGTGGCCCGCCGGCTGTACGAGGAGCACGGCGTCCGCTGCGTGGGCGTGCCCAAGACCATCGACAACGACCTGTCCGCCACCGACTACACCTTCGGCTTCGACACCGCCGTCAACATCGCCACCGAGGCCGTCGACCGGCTGCACACCACGGCCGAGTCCCACATGCGCGTCCTCGTCGTGGAGGTCATGGGCCGGCACGCGGGCTGGATCGCCCTCCACTGCGGCCTGGCCGGCGGCGCCAACGTCATCCTGATCCCCGAGCAGCGCTTCGACCTCGACGAGGTCTGCGGCTGGGTCACCTCCCGCTTCCGCGCCAGCTACGCCCCCATCGTCGTCGTCGCGGAGGGCGCCATGCCCACGGACGGGGACCTGGTGCTGAAGGACTCCGCCGCGCTCGACTCCTTCGGCCACGTCCGGCTGTCCGGGGTGGGGGAGTGGCTGGCCAAGGAGATCGAGGCGCGTACGGGCAAGGAGGCCCGCACCACGGTGCTGGGCCACGTCCAGCGCGGGGGCACGCCCAGCGCCTTCGACCGGTGGCTCGCCACGCGGTTCGGGCTGCACGCGATCGACGCGGTGCGGGACGGTGACTTCGGGAAGATGGTCGCGCTGCGGGGCACGGACGTGGTCCGGGTCCCCCTGGCCGAGGCCACGGCGAGGCTCAAGACCGTGCCGGCCGCGCTGTACGAGGAGGCGAAGGTCTTCTTCGGCTGACCGCCGGTGGTTCACCGCGCCTCCGGTGCGGGCCCTTCGCCCACCCACCCGCCCGATCACCCGGCACGTCATGACGTTGCCGGGTCATGGGCGGGCGGGTGGGAGGTGCCCGCCGCGAAGCGGCGGGTCACACCAGGACGGCGGTCAGCAGCTCGGCGGTGATCGCGGCGCCGTTCAACGTCAGCACCGATTCCGGATGGAACTGCACCCCCGCGAAGCCGGGCCCCCGCAGGGCGTGCACATCGCCGCTCGCGGCATCGCGGCTGAGCTCCACCCGGTGGAGCGCCAGTTCCGCCTGCGTATCACCGTCGCACCGCGCCGTGAACGTGTTGTAGAACCCCACCGTCTCCTCGCGCCCGAAGAAGTCGATCCGCTCCTGCGCGCCCTGGAACGGCACCGCCTTGCGGGCGATCTCCAGGCCCAGCTCCGCGGCGATCAGCTCGTGCCCCAGGCACACCCCCAGCAGACCGTGCCGGTGCCGGCGCAGCAGGTCCGCCGCCAGCCCGCGCAACATCCGCATCTTGGGGTCGTCCGCCTCCGCGGGGTTGCCCGGGCCGGGCCCCAGCACCACGGGCCCCTCGTGGGCCAGCGCGGCGTCGTGCAGCCCGGGCTCGTCGTAGCGCCGCACGGTCACCGTCAGTCCCGAGGTGCGCAGCAGATGGGCCAGCATCGCCGTGAAGGTGTCCTCCCCGTCGACGACGAGCGCGTGTCCGCTCAGCGCCGCGGCGCAGTCCTCGGTCTGCATCCGCAGCCAGAAGGGGGCCAGATCCGCGCGACGTGCGTCCAGCGCGGCCTGTACGCGGGCGTCGTCGGCGAGCCGTACGGGCGGGGCCGCCGCCGGGCGTACGGGGCCCGGTCGCACGCCGAGGGCCGCGAGGACGCCCGCCGCCTTGGCGTGGGTCTCGGCGACCTCGCCGTGGGGGTCGGAGTGCCGCACGAGGGTGGCGCCGACGCCCACCCGCAGCCGGCCGCGCCGGTCGATGTCGGCCGTACGGATGAGGATCGGCGAGTCGAGGGTCTGGGCGCCTCCCGCGTCCCGGCCGATGAGGGCGAGCGCGCCCGCGTAATAGCCGCGGCCCCGCCGCTCGTGGCGCTCGATGACCCGGCAGGCGTTCTGGACCGGCGAGCCGGTGACCGTGGCCGCGAACATCGTCTCGCGGAGCACGTCGCGGACGTCCAGCGAGGAGCGTCCGCGCAGCTCGTACTCGGTGTGGGCGAGGTGGGACATCTCCTTCAGGCGGGGGCCGACGACCACGCCGCCCATGTCGCCGACGGTGCACATCATCTTCAGCTCCTCGTCCACGACCATGGACAGCTCCTCCACCTCCTTGCGGTCGTGCAGGAAGCCGAGCAGGTCGTCGGTGGTGGGGCCGCCGGCCGGGTAGCGGTAGGTGCCGCTGATGGGATTCATCACGACCGTCCCGCCGGACATCCGCACGTGCACCTCGGGGCTCGCGCCCACCAGCGTGCGGTCGGGGGTGTGCACCACGTAGGTCCAGTAGGCGCCGCGCTCGCCGTCCAGCAGGCGGCGGAAGAGGGAGAGCGCGTCGGCGGCGGTGAAGCCGTGGATCTCGCCCTCGAAGGTGCGGCGGATGACGAAGTTGGCGCCCTCGCCCGTGCCGATCTCGTCCTCGATGACCCGTTCGACGATCCGTGCGTACTCCTCGTCGTCCACGTCGAAGGCGCCGCCCTCCACCCGTACCTCGTGCGCGGGCAGTGCGGCGCGGACGGCGGCGAGCGGGAGCTCGTGGGACTCCTCGGGCCGCAGGACCAGCAGGGGCGTGCCGTCGTCGCGGACGTCGAAGCCGCGCTCGCGGATCTGGCGGAAGGGGACGAGGGCCAGCGCGTCGTGCGCCGGGCCGCCGTGGGCCGGTGGGCCCGCCGGCAGGGGGATGTCGCCCAGGCGCCCGGCCTCGGCCACGGGGCCCAGGAGCAGCTCGACGGCGTCGTGCCCACGGCCGGGGGTGCGGCGGTGGAGCAGGGCGAAGGGCGGGCAGCCGGCGGCGGTCAGCCGCGCGAGGAGGGCTGCGGTGGCTGCGTGGTCCACGGTCATCTGGGGTCGTTCCTTCCTGGAGGACTTCGAGGAGAGGAACGGCCCGGGGCCGGCGACCGTCAGGTGCGCCGAAGGCCGCCCCTCGGGGCGGCCTTCGCGATCGGTCGGGAGTACGCGCGATCAGTGGGCCGCCGGAGGAGCGGTCCACCACCAGTTCTGGTTCTGCGACTGAAGCACGTACATGGCGGGCACCCTACCCGACGCCCCCGGGGGAGGTCCCGGGTTTTCCCTAAAGCTGTCTCGGCAGATGTCTCAGATTCCGGTCCGGCCGCCGGGATGGCTGCCCGGACCCCGTAATGTTGAGGCGTGACCGTGAACGCTGAAATCCACGCCGGTGGCAACACCTGGCGCTCCCTGCCCGCGGCGCAGCAGCCTGACTGGCCGGACCAAGAGGCTCTGCGCGATGTGATCGCCGAGCTCGAGTCCTATCCGCCTCTCGTCTTCGCGGGCGAGTGCGACCAGCTGCGCCAGCGCCTGGGAGCCGTCGCCCGTGGTGAGGCGTTCCTGCTCCAGGGCGGCGACTGCGCCGAGGCCTTCGACGCCGTCGGCGCCGACCAGATCCGCAACAAGCTCAAGACGCTGCTGCAGATGGGCGCGGTGCTGACCTACGCGGGTTCCGTGCCCGTCGTGAAGGTCGGCCGCATCGCCGGCCAGTACAGCAAGCCGCGCTCGAAGCCGACCGAGACCCGCGACGGCGTGACCCTGCCGACTTACCGCGGCGACTCCGTCAACGGCTTCGCCTTCACGCCCGAGGCCCGTACGCCGGACCCGCAGCGGCTGAAGCGGATGTACCAGGCCTCGGCCTCGACGCTGAACCTGGTGCGCGCCTTCACCACCGGTGGCTACGCCGACCTGCGCCAGGTGCACGCCTGGAACCAGGACTTCGTGAAGTCCTCGCCCTCCGGTCAGCGCTACGAGCAGCTGGCCCGCGAGATCGACCGGGCGATGAACTTCATGAACGCCTGCGGGGTGGACCCGGAGGAGTTCAAGACGGTCGAGTTCTACGCCTCCCACGAGGCGCTCGTGCTCGACTACGAGTCGGCGCTGACCCGTGTCGACTCGCGCACCGGCGATCTGTACGACGTCTCCGGCCACATGCTGTGGATCGGTGAGCGCACCCGGCAGCTGGACGGCGCGCACATCGAGTTCGCGTCGAAGATCCGTAACCCGATCGGTGTGAAGCTCGGCCCGACGACGACGCCCGAGGACGCGCTGACCCTCATCGAGCGGCTCGACCCCGAGCGCGAGCCGGGCCGTCTCACCTTCATCACCCGCATGGGTGCCGACAAGATCCGGGACAAGCTCCCGACCCTGGTCGAGAAGGTCACGGCGTCCGGCGCGCAGGTCGTCTGGATCAGCGACCCCATGCACGGCAACACCTTCGAGGCGGCCTCCGGTCACAAGACCCGTCGCTTCGACGACGTGCTGGACGAGGTCAAGGGCTTCTTCGAGGTCCACAAGAGCCTCGGCACCCACCCGGGCGGCATCCACGTCGAGCTGACCGGCGACGACGTCACGGAGTGCGTGGGCGGCGGCGACGAGATCTTCGTCGACGACCTCCACCAGCGCTACGAGACGGCGTGTGACCCCCGCCTCAACCGCAGCCAGTCCCTGGACCTGGCCTTCCTGGTCGCGGAGATGTACCGGGACCAGTAGGAACCGCAGGTAACGACCGTGGGGCCCGGATCTGTGATCCGGGCCCCACGGCGTTGTTTTTCGGCCGTCGGGCCGGGTAAGGTAAGGGTAACCTTATTGATCAACCCGGCCTTCCGGCCGACGCAAGGCGGTGACCGCGTGTACGTCTGCTCGTGCTTCGGCATCACGGAGCAGCAGGTGCGTCAGCACGCGGACGACGGGGCCTGCACGCCCCGCCAGATCGCCTCCGCCTGCAAGGCCGGCACCGACTGCGGCAGCTGTGTGCGCCGCATCCAGGCCCTGCTCGGCCGGGGCGCGTGCCCGCGCCGTGAGCTGGCCGACCAGGGGGATTCCGACATGCTGGCCCCCGACGTGGCGTTCATACCGGCGTCCGCGGCCGCGAAGGAGCGGGCCGCCGCCTAGGCGCCGCGCACCGGTCAGTCGCCCCCGCCGTTCTCCTGCTCGATGAACTGGGCGATGTAGAGCGGTTCGCCGAGTTTCTCGATCAGCTCCAGCTGGGTGTCGAGATAGTCGATGTGGTCCTCCTCGTCCGCGAGGATCGACTCGAAGATATTGGCCGAGGTGATGTCGCCCTTGGCCCGCATGACCTCCACGCCCCGCCTGAGGCGGTCGATGGCCTCGACCTCCACCTGGCGGTCGGCCATGAACATCTCGGTGATCGTCTGGCCGATCCGGACGTGGAAGAGCCGCTGATAGTTCGGCAGCCCCTCCAGGAAGATGATCCGGTCGGTCAGGACCTCGGCGTGCCGCATCTCGTCGAACGACTCGGCACGGGTGTGCGAGGCGATCTTGGTCCAGCCGTGGTGCTCCTGCAGCTTCGCGTGCAGGAAGTACTGATTGATGGCCGTCAGCTCGGCCGTCAGCTGCTCGTTCAGGAACTCGATGACCTCGGGGTCGCCCTGCATTGCAGAGTGCTCCTTCCTGGGGGCACCTCCCACGGCCGTTCAGGCCTGTGGGGGAGGGTGGCTTGCAGGTTGCGCGCGCATCCTCGCACTGCCCTTCGGAACCGTCCAGTAAGTGCACACTTAGTGGGAGTTGCCCCGATACGCCGGTACCGGCCCGGGCCCTGGTCATCACCACTGCCGAAGGTCTGTCACCATGGACCCATGGGTCAGTCGGAAAGCCGCAAAGGGGAGCATCTCCAGCTGCCTCCGGGGCAGCGGCTCCAGCGCGGATGGCCGGTGACGCACTACGGGCCGGTCCCGAAGTTCAAGCCGGACCGCTGGGAGTTCCGTGTCTTCGGCTCGACCGCCGACGGCGACAAGCACTGCTGGACGCACGAGGAGTTCTCGGCGCTGCCGTACACGACGGTGGTGGCGGATCTGCACTGCGTCACGAAGTACAGCATGCTCGGCGCCGAGTGGGGTGGGGTTTCGGCCCGTACGATCCTCGAACTCGCCCCGCCCGCACCGGAGGTCACGCATGTGATGGTGTGGGCCGAGTACGGCTTCAGCTCCAACCTCCGGCTCGCCGACTTCACCGCCGAGAAGACCGTGTTCGCCACCCACAAGGACGGCGAGGCCCTCACCGCCGAGCACGGCTTCCCGGTCCGCCTGGTCGTGCCGCACCTCTACGCCTGGAAGGGCCCCAAATGGGTGCGCGGCGTGGAGTACATGACCGCCGACCGGCGCGGCTTCTGGGAAGAGCGCGGCTATCACAACATCGGCGACCCCTGGCGCGAGCAGCGCTACTCCTACCAGGAGCAGCCGGGCGAGGGCCCGGAGCTCTAGCCGCCCGGCCCCGCGGCCGGGCGCGGCGGTCAGCCGTCCCGCAGGGCCTTCAGCCGCGCCACGTCCGCGGCGTGTCCCTCCGGGCCGCCCGGCGTCTCGATCGTCAGCGGCACGCCGCGCGTCGCCGGGTGCGTGAACAGCTCGGCGAAGGGCTCGGCCCCGATATGGCCGGAACCGATGTTCTCGTGCCGGTCCTTGTGCGCGCCGACGACGTCCTTGGAGTCGTTGGCGTGAATGAGCCCCAGCCGGCCCTCGCCGACCACGCAGACCAGTTCGTCGAGCGTCTGCTTCATCCCGCCCGGCCCGGCCAGGTCGTGCCCGGCGGCGAAGAGGTGGCAGGTGTCCAGGCAGACCCCCAGCCGGGGGTGGTGCTCCAGCGCCTCGAAGTACGGCCCCAGATCCGCCGCCAGCGAGCACAGCGAGGCGCCCTGACCTGCCGTCGGCTCCAGCAGCAGCCGCGGGTCGTCGTCGTGGACGAGCTCCTCCAGCAGGGGCAGCAGCCGCTCGTGCACCTGGGCCAGCGCCTCGTGGCGGGGGCGGCCGCCGGTCGCGGAACCGGTGTGCACGACGACGCCGCGCGCCCCGATCTCCCGGCCCCGGCGCAGGGAGTGCCGCAGCGACTCCACCGACTTCTCGACGGTGGCCTCGGTGTGCGAGCCGAAGTTGATCAGATAGGGCGCGTGCACGAAGACGGGCAGCGACTCGCGGGCGCAGGCCTCGCGGAACTCCTCGTCCTGCCGTGCCGTGCCGGCCGGGGTCGCCCAGCCGCGCGGGTTGGCGACGAAGACCTGCACGGCCTCGGCGCCCATCGCGCGGGCGTACGGCAGCCCGATGCGGGCCAGGCCGCCGGCCACGGGAATGTGGCCGCCGACGGGATTGCGCAGCCGGCCGGGAAGGACGTCGTCCATGGTCGCGGTGATCGTGCTCACGGTGGTCAGAATCCGCTCTTCATCCGGATGACGATGGTCTCGCCCTTGGCGGCCTGCTGGCCGGCGCGCACGGACTGGCTCTCGACCGAGTCCTTCGGGAAGAGGAACGGCCGGTCCACCTTCACCTGGAAGCCCGCGTCCGTCAGGGCCTTCTTGGCGTCCGCCTCGCTGCGGCCGGTGACGTCCGGGACGGCGACCATCTCCCTGCCCTTGGAGACGGTCACGGTGACGGTGTCGCCCTCGGCGGCCCGGGAGCCCCTGGCGGGGGACTGCTCGGCCACGGCGCCCTTGTTCTGCGGGGAGAAGACCTCGGTGTCCGAGACCTTCACCTGCAGCCCCGCGCCGGTCAGGGCGGTGGTCGCGTCCGCGACGGACAGCCCGGTCACGTCCGGGACGTTCAGCGGCCTGCCCTTGCTGACGACGAGCGCCACGGGCGACTCCGGGCGCAGCTGGGCACCGGGGCGCGGGTCGCTGGAGAGCACCGCGTCCTTGGGCGTCTCGTCGCTGAACTGGCGGCTGACGTCGCCGACGGTCAGCCCCAGGCCCTCGATCTTCCGCTTGGCGTCCGCGAAGGGCATGCCCGCGAGGTTGGGCACCTCGGCCCGCTGGGGGCCGCGCGAGATCGTGATCGTCACCTTGCCGGTGTTGCGGATGCGCTCGCCCGGCTTGGGGTCGGTGGCGATGATGTGGCCCCGCTCGACGGTGTCGCTGAACGCCTGCCGGGTCTTCACGCCCAGCCCCGCCTTGTCCAGCTCGGAGGTCGCCTTGGCCTCGGTCATGTCCAGGACGGCCGGCACGGAGGTGAACTGGCCGGAGTTGATGTACCAGACACCCGTGCCCGCCAGGATCGCCAGCAGGGCGGCGGCCGCCGCCAGCACCCAGCGGCGCGGCAGCGGCCACCCGGTGCGCGGCGGGCGGACCGGGGCGTGGTGGCCCGGCGGCGGTGCGGCGGGTGTGGGCGGGAGCTCCAGGCGCGAGGTGCGGTTGAGCTGATCGTCCTCGGCGCGCGGCGGCAGGGGCTGCGCGGTGATCCGCGGGATCACGCTCGTACGGTCCTCGGAGCCCGCCTGAGCTGCCTGACCCGGCTGTCCCGCCTGGTCCGTCCGGGGCGCCGACGCCTGCGGCGGCATCGCGTCCAGCTGCTCGGGGGTCAGGGCCGCACGCGCCCGGCGGACCTCGCCCAGCAGGGCGACCGCGTCGGCCGGCCGCTGCCGCGGGTCACGGGCGGTGGCGGCGGCCACCAGGGCGTCCAGGCCGGGTGCGAGCCCGGGAACGGCCGCCGACGGCGGCGGTACGTCCTCGTGCAGGTGCTGGTAGAGGACCTGGGCGGGGGTGGCCCCGCCGTGCGGCTTGGCGCCGGTGAGCATCTCGTAGAGCACGACGCCGCAGGCGTAGACGTCCGCCCGGGGGTCGGCCGTGCCGTGCTCGATCTGCTCGGGGGCCAGGTACGACACCGTGCCCAGGACCGAGCCCGTGCTGGTCGTGGTGTTGGTGTCCACCGCCCGCACCAGCCCGAAGTCGGCGACCTTGACCCGGCCGTCGTCGCCGATCAGGACGTTCTCCGGCTTCATGTCGCGGTGGACCAGCCCCGCCAGATGCGCGGCGCCCAGGGCCGCCAGCACCGGTTCGACGACGTCGAGCGCGGCGCGCGGCTGCAGGGCCCCGCGCTCGCGCAGCACGTCGCGCAGCGTGCACCCGGCCACGTACTCCATCGCGAGATAGACGTACCGGCCGTCGGTGCCCTGGTCGAAGACGCTCACCACGTTGGGGTGGTCGAGCCGGGCCACGGACTTGGCCTCACGGATGAAGCGGTCCACGAAGGCCCCGTCGGCGGCCAGCGAGGGGTGCATCACCTTCAGGGCGAGCACCCGGTCGAGCCGGGTGTCCAGCGCGCGGTACACCGTGGCCATGCCGCCCACGGCCACCCGCGCCTCGACGCGGTAACGGCCGTCGAGCAGGTGATCGACGAGGGGGTCCGGCAGGGTCGTATCCACGGCATAGGAGTTTACGAGCCATGACCGACACCCCGTGCGCGTTGTGCCTCGCTCGCGCTTTCTGAAGCCGAACAGTGACAGGAATGCCCGTTCGGGGCGGCGCTACGGGCGGCCGAACGCCGGCCGCTCGGGATCCAGGTCCGCGCGGCCCGCCACCGGCGACGACGCCTCGGCGAAGTGCCGGCGCGGGATCCGCCCCGCCCGGTGGGCCAGCCGGCCCGCCTCCACCGCGTGCCGCATGGCCTCGGCCATCATCACCGGCTCCTGCGCGCGCGTCACGGCCGAGGCCAGCATCACGGCCGCACACCCCAGCTCCATGGCCAGCGCGGCGTCCGAGGCGGTGCCCGCGCCCGCGTCCAGGATCACCGGGACGCCCGCGCGCTCGGTGATCAGCTGGAAGTTGTGCGGATTGCGGATGCCGAGGCCGGAACCGATCGGCGCGCCCAGCGGCATGATCGCCGCACAGCCGACGTCCTCCAGCTTGCGGGCCAGGACCGGGTCGTCATTGGTGTACGGCAGCACGGTGAAGCCGTCGTCCACCAGGATCTCGGCCGCGTCCAGCAGCTCGATGGGGTCGGGCAGCAGGGTGCGCTCGTCGGCGATCACCTCGAGCTTGACCCAGTCCGTGCCGAGCGCCTCGCGGGCCAGCCGGGCGGTGAGCACCGCCTCGCCGGCGGTGAAGCAGCCCGCCGTGTTCGGCAGCACCCGGATGCCGTGCTTCTCCAGCACCGACAGCACCGAACCCCGCACGGTCGCGTCGAGGCGGCGCATGGCGACCGTGGTCAGCTCGGTCCCGGAGGCGATGAGGGCGCGTTCGAGCACGTCCAGGCTCGGGGCGCCGCCCGTGCCCATGATCAGCCGGGAGGTGAAGGAGGTGTCCGCGACGGTGAGCAGATCGTCAGCCATCTGTGCTGATCAGCCCCCCTGCACCGCGGTGAGGACCTCGACGCGGTCCCCGTCGTCGAGCACGGTCTCCTGCCACCGGCCCCGGGGCACGACGGCTTCGTTGACGGCGGCGGCGACGCCGCTGTGCGCGTCGGTGAGCGTCGAGACGAGCCCGCCGAGGGTCGTCCCCGCCGGGACGGCGCGGCGCTCTCCGTTGACGCTGACGCTGATGGTGTGGGTGGCGACTTCGCTGCCGGTCATGCGGACTGCTCCTGGAATGCGGGGGTGAAGCGTCGGGGGGAGAAGGGGCGGGCCGCCTCGGGCAGCCGCCCGGTGGTCAGGACCTCGGCCATCACGTCACCGGTGACGGGGGTCAGCAGCACGCCGTTTCGGTGGTGGCCGGTGGCCGCGAGCAGCCCCGGCAGCTCGGTCGGACCGAGCAGCGGGGCGTTGTCCGGGGAGCCCGGGCGCAGCCCCGCGAGGGTCTCCACCAGGGGCAGCTCGGTGATGCCGGGCACCAGCTCGTGGGCGTCGCGCAGCAGCTCGTAGACGCCGCCCGCCGTCACGGTGGTGTCCCAGCCCAGCTCCTCGGTCGTCGCGCCGACGACCAGCTCGCCGTTCTCGCGCGGCACCAGGTACACCGGGCCGCCGCGGACGACCGCCCGCAGCGTCCGGGAGAGGAACGGCCGGTGGGAGGCCGGGACGCGCAGCCGCAGGATCTGGCCCTTGACCGGGCGGACGGGCGGCAGCACGTGCTCGGGCAGGCCCGCGAGGCGGCCGCTGAGGCTGCCCGCCGCCAGCACCGTCTGCCCGGCGGCGACCCGGGTGCCGTCCGCGAGCTCCGCCCCGGCGGCCCGGCCCGCGGCGATCAGGGCCCGTACCGCCTCCGAGCGGTGGAAGACGACCCCGGCCCGCTCACAGGCCGTCAGCAGGGCCCGCGCGAGCCGCCGGGGGTCGGTCTGGTGGTCGCCGTCCACCCGCAGCCCCCCGCGTACGCCGGGCGCGAGCATCGGCTCCAGCCGACGGCACTCGCGCCCCGACAGCCACTGCGACTCCAGGCCCGATCGCTGCTGCAGGGCGTGCAGCTCCCTCAGGTGCGCCCGGTCGTCGGCGTCCAGCGCGACGGCCAGCGTGCCGCAGGCGCGGTAGCCGGTGTCCTGGCCGCTGGCCTCCTCCAGCTCGGCCGTGAACTGCGGATAGCGCCGCGCGGAGGCCAGGTTGAGGGCGAGCAGCGTCTGCTCGCCGTAGTGCAGTTCGGTCACGGCGGCCAGCATCCCGGCCGCCACCCGCGCCGCGCCGCCGCCGGGCGCCGGGTCGGCGACGGCGGTGCGCAGGCCGCGCTGGGCGGCGCGCCACGCCGTGACGAGGCCGATGACGCCCCCGCCGATGACGAGGACGTCACAGGAATGGTGCGCAGGATTTCGATGCGCGTGCATGGGCGTCCAGCCCCTCCCTTCGCCGGCATGACCCGGATCAGGTTCGTACGGTCGGAGGCCGTCCAGCCTCCCTCTCAGCCCGGTGCGTCCGGGCTCCCGCGAGTGCGTGCAGCGGCCACCCTAGTACGCGCCGAGGACCGCCCGGAAGGGCGGCCGCACCGCGCGGAGGGCCGCACACGCGCCGCGCCGCGCCCCCGTGGGGGATCCGGGGGAGCGGGGGCAACCCCCGTGACGTTGTGTCAGAGGTCTCCTCACGCGGTGCTGCGGCAGACGCGGGCCGCCGTCCTACAGTGATCGGGTGAGCGAGCAGACGAAACCTTCCGGTGACCGGCGCGTCGTCATCGTCGGCGCGGGCATGGCCGGGGTGCAGACCGCGGTCGCCCTGCGCGAGCAGGGCTGGAACGGCGCGATCTCCCTGCTGGGCGCCGAGCCCCACCAGCCCTACGACCGGCCGCCCCTGTCCAAGGCCGTGCTGCTCGGCAGGGCGGAGGGATCCGCCTTCGAGGTGGACTTCGACTCGCTCGGCATCGACCTGGAGCTCGGCCTGGAGGCCACCGGCCTGAGCGCCGACGAGCACGTCCTGCAGACGCGGCGCGGCCCCGTGCCGTACGACGTGCTGGTCATCGCCACCGGCGCCGAGCCGATCACCCTGCCCGGCGGCGAGGACCAGCCGGGCGTCCACGTGCTGCGCACTGTCGACGACGCCGAGCGGCTGCGCCCGGTCCTGGCCGGGCAGCGCGACGTCGTCGCCGTCGGGGCCGGCTGGATCGGCGCGGAGCTCGCGACCGCCGCGCGCGAGGCCGGCTGCCGGGTGACCGTCGTCGAGGCCGCGGACCGGCCGCTGGCGGGCGCCATGCCGGCCGAGGTCGCCGCCCACATGGCCGAGTGGTACGCCGACAGCGGGGCCCGGCTCCTCACGGGCGCGCGCGTGGCCGCCGTGGAGCCGGGGGCGGTCCTCCTCGCCGACGGCACCCGCCTGCCCGCGGACGCGGTGGTCGTGGGCATCGGCGCGCGGCCCGCGACGGGCTGGCTGGCCGGCTCGGGCGTCGAGCTCGCACCCGACGCCTCCGTCGTCACCGACGACCGGCTGCGCACCTCCCTGCCGGACGTCTACGCGGTCGGCGACTGCTGCTCCTTCCCCTCGGCCCGCTACGGCGAGCGGCTGCTGGTGCACCACTGGGACAACGCTCTGCAGGGGCCGCGGACCGTCGCCGAGAACATCGTCCACGGGCCCGCCGAGAGCCCGGTGTACGACCCGGTGCCCTACTTCTGGTCGGAGCAGTTCGGGCGCTTCGTGCAGTACGCGGGCCACCACGCGGGCGCCGACGAGCTCCTGTGGCGCGGCAACCCCTCGGGGGCGGCCTGGACGGTGTGCTGGCTGCGCTCGGGCGTCCTGGTGGCGCTGCTGGCCGTGGGGCGGCCGCGCGACCTCGCCCAGGGGCGCAAGCTCATCGAGAAGGGCGCCGCGCTGGACCGCGCGAAGGCGGCGGACGCCTCGGTTCCGCTGAAGTCCGCCGCGCTCTGAGCGCCCGGTGGGGTGATGTCGGCGGGGGTTCCCGGCCCGGCTCGGGTCAACCCGGCTACCGGCTGTCAGTCCCGGATGGCAGGCTTGTCCCGTGACCGAGATTGACGCAAAGATCGATGCTCTCGTCCCCGCCTGGCTCAACCTCCCCGACATCGCAGACAAGCTCGATGTCGAGGTGACGCGCGTCCGGCAGCTGGTCAAGGAAGGCCAGCTGATCGCGGTGCGCCGTGGCGAGAACCGAGTGCTCATGGTGCCCGCCGACTTCATCGGCGAGGACAAGGTGGTCAAGGGCCTGGCCGGGACCTTGACGCTGCTGCGGGACGACGGCTTCAGCGACGAGGAGATGCTGGAGTGGCTCTTCACTGCCGACCCCACCCTGCCCGGCACGCCGGCGCAGGCGCTGCGCGAGAATCGCGGCACGGAGGTGAAGCGCCGCGCCCAGGCGCTCGCCGTCTGACCGAGACCGAGTGAACCGTCCGGCGTACGGGCCGGGGACGCCCAGCGGGCGGCCCCCGGCCCGTACGCCGCCGACCCGGGGAGAGACCCGATGTCCGTCACCGCGCGCGAGCGGCTCGCCGACGCCCGGCTGTACCTGTGCACCGACGCGCGCAAGCGCCAGGGCGACCTGCCGGAGTTCCTGGACGCGGTCCTCGCCTCCGGCGTCGACATCATCCAGCTGCGCGACAAGGGCATGGAGGCGGGGGAGGAGCTGGAGCACCTCGCCGTCTTCGCCGACGCGGCCCGCCGCCACGGCAGGCTGCTGGCGGTCAACGACCGCGCGGACGTCGCGCACGCCGCCGGCTCCGACGTGCTGCACCTGGGCCAGGGCGACCTGCCCGTGCCCGCCGCCCGCGCCGTCCTCGGCGAGGACGTGCTGATCGGCCGCTCCACACACGCGGAGGCCGAGGTGGCCGCCGCCGTCGCCGAGCCCGGCGTGGACTACTTCTGCACCGGCCCCTGCTGGCCGACCCCCACCAAGCCCGGCCGCCACGCCCCGGGGCTGTCCCTGGTGCGCTACGCCGCCGCGCTCGAGCCCGTACGGCCGTGGTTCGCGATCGGCGGCATCGACGAGGGCAATCTGGACGAGGTGCTGGACGCCGGCGCCCGGCGCGTCGTGGTGGTGCGGGCCATCACCGAGGCGGACGACCCGGGCGAGGCCGCCGCACGGCTCGCCGGGCGGATCCGGGCCCACGCGGGACGGCAGTTGTCCGAGGCGTGAGACACCCGCTGGATACCGGTCGGGCGAAAAGGGCAAATCGCCGATCTGGCTTGGGGGCCCCACGGGCCGCTGGTTAACTTGCCGGTATGGCCCTTGGCACTGCCTCCACCAGGACGGACCACGCGCGCACGGTGCGTGACCTGCTTGCCTCCGGCGAGCGTTCGTATTCCTTCGAGTTCGCCGCCCCAAGGACGGAGAAGGGCGAGCGGACGCTGTGGAACGCCATCCGCCGCATTGAGGCCGTCGGCCCCACCTTCGTCTCGGTGACCTACGGCGCCGGCGGTTCCTCCCGTGAGGGCACCGTGCGGGCCACGGAGCGGATCGCGACCGACACCACCCTGACCCCCGTCGCCCACCTGACCGCGGTCAACCACTCGGTGGCCGAACTGCGCAACATCATCGGCCAGTACGCCGACGTCGGCATCCGCAACATGCTCGCGCTGCGCGGCGACCCGCCCGGCGACCCCATGGGCGAGTGGGTGCGTCACCCGGGAGGGGTGCGCTACGCCGCCGACCTGGTCCGGCTCATCAAGGAGTCGGGTGACTTCTGCGTGGGCGTGGCCGCCTTCCCCGAGATGCACCCCCGGTCCACGGACTGGGAGTCCGACATCGGGCACTTCGTCGACAAATGCCGGGCGGGCGCGGACTTCGCGATCACCCAGATGTTCTTCTACGCCGAGGATTACCTGCGGCTGCGTGACCGGGTCGCGGCGGCAGGTTGTGACACTCCGATCATTCCGGAAATCATGCCGGTCACCAACGTGCGACAAATTGAACGATTCGCACAGCTCAGCAACGCGGCGTTCCCCCCGGACCTGGCGGAGAGGATCCTCGCGGTGAAGGACGACGCGGCCGCTGTACGCTCAATCGGGATCGAGTACGCGACGGACCTGTGTGCCCGGTTGATGGCCGAGGAGATTCCCGGGTTGCACTTCATTACCCTGAACCACTCCACGGCCACGTTGGAGATCTACGAGAATCTGGGACTGCACCAGCGGTCCTGACGGCCGGCCGGCGACGGCGGCCGGACGAGAGGGGCGCTAATGGGCTGGACGGTCCTCTACATCGCGTTCGGGGTCGTCGCGCTCTGGCTGCTCGGCGAGGTGCTGCTGCAGTACAAGGCGCGGCTGCGCTGGCGGCTCCTCGCCTTCGTCGGCTTCCTCGGCGTCGTCGTGGGCGTGGTCATCCCGTCCGTGGCCGTCATCGTCGTGGGCGCCGTCGCCTTCGCCGTGGGCCAGACCTTCGTCACGCTCTCCTTCCGGCGGGGCTTCTCCCGGGGCTGGGCCCTGCGCCGCACCGACGACGAGGAGGGCGCCCCCGCCAAGGGCCGCGGCGCCGGCGCCAGCCGGAGCGCGGGCCGGAGCGCGGGCCGGAGCGAGAGCACGTCGAGGGCCGGGCGCCGCCGCAAGGCCGAGCGGCCCGCCACCCCGCCGCCGTCCCCCGTCTCCGACATGACGCTCCCGGCGTCCGGCCCGGACGCGCTGTCGGCCGTCCCCGGCGTGGACAGCGCGGTGACGGAACTGATGCCCAACGTGCCCCAGCAGCCGACCGCCGAGCACCCCCCGGCCGCCCCGGCCGCGGGCTACGACGCGGCCGGCTATCCGACGGCCGCGTACGACGCCTACGGCAACGGCACGCAGAACGCGGAGACCGCCGCGGCGCCCGCCCAGGGCGGCTACGCCGGCCAGTTCGACTACGGCCAGGGGCAGCAGTACGCGTCCTACTCCGACCCGTACATCGGCAACCGGCCCCCGTCCTACGAGCAGTACGACGCCTACGGCCAGCAGCAGCCCTATCCGCAGCAGCAGTACGGCCAGGGCGCCTACTCCGCCGAGGGGTACGCGCCCCGGCAGTACGACATCGACACCCCGCCCGGCGGCGTGTGGGTGCCCCAGCAGCGGGACAACGAGATCGCGGACCTCACGGCGCCCCCGGCCACCGCGCCCGAGGGCGGCCAGCAGCAGCCCTACCCGCCGCAGCAGCAGCCCGGCCAGGGCTACGACGAACAGCAGCGCTACCGCTACTGACGCCGCCGGCCGGCGACCGCGCTCACTGTGAGCCGCGCCAGTCGGCCCCGTCCACGATCAGGCCGGCCACGAGCGCTCCCGACATCCCGGCGTGGGCCAGCCCCCCGCCGGGATGGGCGAAGCCGCCCGCGCGGTAGAGCCCGGGCACGGCGGTGGCATTGCCCGGACGCAGGAACGCGCCCTCGCCCCCGGCCAGGACGGGAGCGGGCACCCCGCCCCCCTCGGCGCCGGTCGCCGCCTCCGTATCGGCCGGAGTGCGCACCTCCCGCCACAGCGACCGCTCCCGCAGGCCCGGTATCGCCGCCTCGGCGGCGGCCACCAGCCGGTCCGCGAACGCCGCGGCCGTCGCCTCCTCGCTCCAGTCGACGCGGCCGTGCGGCGCGACCGTGGCGGTGAGCGTCACGGCCTCGTGCTCCTCGTCGGGGCGGGTCGCGGGGTCGTCCGGCCGCAGCACCGTGACCGTCGGCCCGTACGACCCGGCACCGGCCGGACCCGGGCCGAACACGGCGTCCACCTCGGCCGTGCGGTCGCCGCCGTGGACCACCGTGCGGTGCACCGTGCCCTCGGGCCGCGCCCCGGAGAGCGCCAGGAAGACATGGAACCTGCCGGCCGGCACGGGCGCCGCGGGCGCGTCCGCGCCCGGCGCGATCGCCTCCAGCTGCCCGGGGGAGACGCCGGCGACCACCATGTCGGCCTCCGCGACGCTTCCGTCGGCCAGCCGCACCCCTGCCGCGCGCCCGTCCTTCTCCACCAGGCCGCTCACCGCGGCACCGAAGAAGAACTCCACCCGCCGGGCCAGGCACCGCTCGTACAGCGCGTCCGCGAGCCCCCGCATGCCGCCGCTCACATACCAACTGCCGAAGGTCTGCTCCATGTACGGCAGCACGGCCGCGCTCGCGGGGGCGCGGCGCGGGTCGAGTCCGTAGGCCAGGGCGCAGCTCTCCAGGAGGGCGGCCAGGCGGGGGTCCTTCAGCTCGTGCCCGGCCACCGACGCCAGCGTCACCGGCGCCGCGCGGCGGAACAGCGAGCGCCTGCGCACCGCCGGGTAGGGGTCGCGGCCCAGGGCCTCGACGCGCTCCGCGCGCAGCGGCTCCTCCAGCAGCGGGCGCCGCGTCGCGTCCCACACCTCGCGCGCCCGGTTGATCAGCTCGCTCCACCGCTCGCCCGCACCCGCGCCGAGCGCGCCGTCCAGCGCCGCGACGACGCCGGCGCGCGAGGCGTTGGGCAGCCGGAAGTCCGTGCCGTCCGCGAAGAGATGCCGGCTCGCCGGGTCGACCTGGGAGAGCTCCAGGCTCTGCTCCAGCGACTCCTTGCCGGTCTTGACGAACAGGTCGCGGTAGACGGCGGGCAGGTGCAGCAGCCCCGGCCCCGTGTCGAAGACGAAGCCGTCCCGCGCGAGCCGGCCGACGCCACCGCCGTACGTCCCCGCGCGCTCGTACACCGCCACCCGGTGGCCCGCGACGGCCAGCCGTGCAGCGGCTGCCATCGCGCCCATCCCGGCGCCGATCACCGCAATCCGTGCCATGCGCCCGACTTTATCCGGCGCCACTGACAGCCCCCGGGACCGGGCGCTGGTGCCGGGTGCTCACGTCTGAGTACGCGTACTCAGAAACCGAGATGAGTAGGTGCGCGGATGGGGTGGCACCGGCCCGGAGGACAGAGTGGTGCCCACGGAGGGGACGCCGGTGACCGCACCGCCGACACGGGGCGGCGGAACGGCACGGCGGCCCTGCCGCTACCGGGGGGCACGGGGGCTCCCACGGGGGGGCTCGGGGGAGTACGGGGGAACGCTGTTCCGGTGTGGCGCCGAGGGGGATCGGCCCGCACCGGAACAGCGGACGTACGCGCCCCTGCCGCTAGCGGCGGCTGCCGCCGCTCACCCGCCCCTGCAGCAGCCGGGACAGCGCCGAGTGGACCTCGTCGATCGACCGCTCCGGCTGGAACGACTGCCAGTCCAGCGCCGCCACCAGCACCATGCCGAACAGCGCGGACGCCGTCAGCGGAACGTCGATGTCCTCGCTCAGCTCGCCGTCCGCCACCGCCTCCCGCAGGACGGACTCGATCACGGCGATCGCCTTCTGCCGCACCTGCATCAGCGTCGACTGCCAGGCCCGGTTGGTGCGCCACAGCTCGGCCACGTACAGCTGGGTGAGCGAGGGGTAGCGCGTGATGAAGTCCAGGCCCGCCCGGATCATCGCGTCGAGGGCGTCCACACGGCTGCCGCCGCGGTCGGCCGTCTCGTCCGCGGCGGCCTGCAGGGAGTCCGTCAGCAGCTCGATGCCGTGCCGCAGCAGCTCCTCGAAGAGCACGGTCTTGCTGGCGAAGTTGTAGTAGACCGTGCCCTTGGCCACCCCGGCCCGCTCGGCGATCTCGTCCACGGTCGTGGAGGAGAACCCCTGCTCGGCGATGAGGGTGACCGCCGCCTCGAAGAGCTTCCGCCGGGTGTTCTGGCGGCGCGTACTGCTGCTGTCCATGAGAGTGATTCTCCCTGTACTCGCAGTGTCCGCGCTCACAGAGTCAGCTCCGGGTGCAGCCGTTTCACGGACCAGACCTGTTTGCCGCGCGCCGCGAAGGCGGTCAGCGTCAGTGCGCACACCGTGAACGCGGCCAGCACGCCGCACGCCTGCCACACCGGCGCCGTCCCGCCGCCGGTGATCAGGTGGCGCAGCCCCTCGACGACGTAACTCATCGGCAGGAAGGGGTGGATGGCGTTGAAGAACCCGGGACTGGTCTGCACGGGATACGTGCCGCCCGCCGAGGTGAGCTGGAGCATCAGCAGCGCCAGCACCAGGATGCGGCCGGCCGGTCCGAAGCGGGCGCCCAGCCACTGCACGATGGCCGCGAAGCAGGCCGCGACGAGGACGAGGAAGCCGGCCGTGCCCGCCGCGCGCACCATCTGCAGGCCCAGCGCCCAGTGCAGTACGGCCAGCAGCGCACCGGCCTGGACCGTGCCGACGGCGACGACCGGCAGCCAGCCCGCCAGCGCGATCCGCCACGGGGAGGCGCCGGCGGCAAGGGCCCGGCGGTTGAGGGGCTGGACGAGCATGTAGGCGACCATGGCGCCCACCCACAGGGACAGCGGGATGAAGTACGGGGCGAAGCCGGTGCCGTAGTTGGGGGCCTTGTGCGTCGCCTGGGAGGCCAGCCGGACCGGATCGGCCATCACCTCGGTACGGGCGTCCCGGTCGTTCTTGTCGTAGTCGGGGATCCGGGCGACGCCGTCGTGCAGTCCGCCGGCGAGCCGGGCGGAGCCCTCGGAGAGCTTGACGATGCCGCCCTGGAGCGCGTCGGCGCCCTCGCGCAGCTTGCCGATGCCGTCGTCGAGGCCGGCGGCGCCCTCCTTGGCGGTGCCGAGGCCGCTGTGCAGCTGCCCGGCCCCGGTGTGGAGCCGGCCGGCCCCGTCGGCCACCTTCCGGGCGCCGTCGTCGAGGGCGTTGACCTTCCGTACGGCGCCGTCGATGTCCCGCGCGAGGTCGGGGGCCTCGTCGGCGAGCCGCTGGGCGTAGGCGTGCAGGGTGTCCAGCCGGCCGGGGAGCCGTTCGAGTTCGCCGCCCTCGTCGCGGACGAGGGCGTCGAGCCGCGCGGCGCCGGCTGCGGACTGGGTGGCGGCGAAGACGGCCTTCTTCAGGGCGGGGCAGTAGGCGGCGGGGCGCGTCGCGCACTGCTCCTCGTACGCCGTGGAGAGGGCGGCGGCGCTCTTGCGGCTGCCCTCGGCCAGCGGCCCGGTGACGGCGGGGGAGGGCAGGTCGCCCAGGTGCTCGCGGAGTGTCTTCGTCTCCTTGGCGACGACGCGGGCGGCCTTGCCGATCTCCTGGGCGTGCTCCTTGACGAAGGCTCCCTCGCGGCCGGCCGCGCCGTTCACCTTCTCGGCCAGCTGCCGGGTGCCGGCCGCCACCTGCCGCGCGCCCGTGGCCAGCTCCCGCGACTTCTCGTCCAGGGCGCCCGCGCCGGTGTGCAGCCTGTCCACGCCGGTCTCGAGGTCGCCGCTGCCGCGCTGGGCCCGTGCCAGGCCGTCCTTGAGGTCCCCGGCCCCCTTGCGCGCCGTGCCGATGCCCTCGCCCAGCCGGTCGGCGCCGTCCGCCGCCTTCGCCGTCTCGTCGTGGAGGCCGGAGAAGGAGACGAAGATCTTGTCGTAGAAGGAGCGCGAGGTCCTGCGGGACGCGGTGGCGCGGACCTCGGAGAAGACCGTGCGGGATATCTGGCCGACGATGTAGTTGTTGGCGTCGTTCGTACGGACCTGGAGCGCACCGGTCGTGGGTGTCGTACCGGAGCTGGAGGCGACCTTTTCGCTGAAGTCGGCGGGAATGGTCAGCGACAGGTAGTACCGGCCGTTCTCGACGCCCTCGCGGGCCCCGGCGGCACTCGTCTCGTGCCAGTCGAAGGACTTGCTGCCGCGCAGCCCCTCGGCGATGGTGTCCCCGGCGGTCAGCCTCTCGCCGTCCACCCGCGTGCCGCGGTCGGCGTTGACCAGGGCCACGGGCACCTTGTCGAGCCGCCCGTAGGGGTCCCAGAAGGACCACAGGTACAGGGCGCCGTAGAGCAACGGCAGCAGGAGCAGCGCGACGAGGGCGGCGCGGGGCAGGCTGCCCCTGGCGAAGCGCCTCAGTTCAAGCGCGGCCAGTTTCGGCGAGCGCATCCGTTGCTCCCTTCCTGCCGTGGCCGGCGGTGTCGCGGGCGGGGGTGGTGCGAGCCGGCCGCCGTGCGTTTGGTGCGGTCGGTACGACGAGGGCGCCCGGGGGCGCCTGGCTGCAGACCGCCAGGACGCTCGTGCCGGCTCCGGCGAGCGAGCGCAGCAGTGCCCAGGCCTGTTCGCGTTCCGCGTCCGGGAGCTTGAGGTCGGTGTCGTCCACGGCGATCAGCCGCGGCCGGCCGATGAGCGCCAGGGCCAGCGACAGCCGCAGCGCGTCGAGGCGCTCCAGCTCCCGCACAGCTGTGGCCGCCCCCTTGGGCAGCGCGGCCAGGTCGAGGCCGGCGGCCGCGAGGGCGGCGTCGGTACGGGCCCGGGCCGCGTCGCGGCCGGTGCGCGGCCGCAGCCAGGTGAGCGGCGGGCCGCCGAACCGGCGCTGCAGCAGCCCTCGTTCGCGCAGGTGCTCGGCGACGGTGAGGGCGGGGTCGAGTTCGGCGACGCCGGGGACGTGGGCGAGCGCGCTCGTCCGCCGGACGGCCGCCATCCTCCCCGGCAGCGGCAGGCCGCCGACCTCGGCTCGGCCGCAGGTGGGGCGCATACGTCCGGTGAGAGTGAGCAGCAGACAGGTGCGGCCGGAGCCGGAGGCCCCTTCGAGGGCGATAAGCGAGCCGGGCGGGGCGGCGACGTCCACATCGCGGAAGACCCAGCCGCGCGGCCCCTTCACCCCGAGGGCCTCGGCCGTGATCGCGGCTCCGTGCGGGGTGCTGTCCACGCGACCTCCAACGATCTTGTACTGACCGGTCAGTGCAAAAAGTATGGCGCGCCGGGCCCCCCGCCCGTCAACCCCGTCCTCCCGTGGGGGCGTTCGCGCAGGTCAGGGCCGATTGTCAGTGGGGTGCCCCACGATGGGGCCATACGGCGGCTCCGTCACCGTGCGGATCGCCGCCCCGACGAAGGAGGTTCGTCATGGCAGCCCGCGTGAGCGACGTCCATCCCTCCCCCATGACCTCGAGGGCCGACGGGACGCCCCCGTCGCACCGTGCCGTGGCCCCGCCCGCGGCCCTCGACCTGCTCACCCAGGCCCACCGGGGCCTCGCGGAGGCCGCCGGGCTGGACGCGCCCCACGAGCGCTACGCCACCGCACACCTCGCCGCCCTGCGCACCGCCGCCGCCGTGCTCGCCGCCCGGGCCCGCCCCGAGACGCCCCGGCGCGGGCGCCGCCGCATCCGCAGCGCCTGGGACGTGCTGCCGGAGGTCGCTCCCGAACTGGCCGAGTGGAGCGCCCTGTTCGCCTCCGGCGCCGAGCGCCGGGCGCGGGCCGAGGCGGGCATACGGTCGGCCGCGAGCCGCCGGGACGCCGATGATCTGCTCCGGGACGCGGACGCCTTCCTGCGCCTGGTCGAGCGGATGCTGGTGCTCCAGCCGAGGCTGCCCCGGCAGCCGTTGGCGGAGTACGGCCGGGCGGGCTGAGGCGGCGCGCGGGCGGCGCGGTCGGGGTGCGGAACGGCGTGGTGGGGCCCATTAGGCTGGGGGCCGCCGACGGCAGTCGTCCGCCGGTCATCCGTCGTCGCCGAGGAGTCACCCGCCGTGTCAGACCCCCTGCGCCCCCGGGCGTCCCTCCGAACCGCCGTGGTCTGGGAGGTCCTGCGGGACGCCCTCGACCGCAGGGTCAAGGCCGCGGGCCGGGACACCCTGGAGGTCCTGGACACCGGTGGCGGCTCGGGCAAGTTCGCCGTGCCGCTCGCGCGGCTCGGCCACCGGGTCACCGTCGTCGACCCCAGCCCCAACGCGCTGTTCGCCCTCGAGCGCCGGGCCGCCGAGGCCGGCGTCGCCGACCTCGTCCGCGGCGTCCAGGGCGACGCCCACGGCCTGTTCGACGTCGTCGAGCGCGGCGGCTACGACCTGGTGCTGTGCCACGGCGTGCTGGAGTACGTGGAGGACCCCGCGGAGAGCGTCCGCAACGCCGCCGCCGCGCTCCGCCCCGCCGGCACCCTCAGCATGCTCGCCGCCGGCCTCGGCGGCGCCGTGCTCGCCCGCGCCCTCGCCGGGCACTTCACCGAGGCCCGCCAGGCCCTGACCGACCCCGCCGGGCACTGGGGCGCCGGCGACCCGGTCACCCGACGCTTCACCGCCGAGCAGCTCAGCGCGCTCGCGGGCGACGCGGGCCTGGAGGTCTCCGCGGTGCACGGCGTGCGCGTCTTCGCCGACTTGGTGCCCGGAGTCCTCGTCGACGCCGAGCCCGGAGCCCTCGACGCGCTCCTGGCGCTGGAGGCCGCGGCGGCCGAGCTGCCGGCCTTCCACTCGGTGGCCACCCAACTGCACGTCCTGGCCGAGCGCGGCTGAATCCGCGCATCGCACGCAGGCCACCCGGTCGGCCCGTTCGCCCCGTATGATCGGGGGACACCGTCCGGCATGGCGGATCGGCGAGCAGGGAATGTACGTCCCGACGGCATCGATCGCCACACCGGGGCCGGTGGCCGATTTGGCGCAGAGGGGCGGGTTTCACGGGGGCGATTCCCTGCCTATCCTGAAAGGGTCGCACCCGGTCGCCCCCCGCGACCGACGAGTAGGAGGACTCCGTGCCGCTCTCGGAGCACGAGCAGCGCATGCTCGAGCAGATGGAGCGAGCGCTGTACGCCGAAGATCCCAAGTTCGCGACAGCGCTCGAGGGCAGCGGCCTGCGTACGTACACCCGGCGACGGGTCTACCAGGCGGTCGCGGGTTTTCTGGTGGGCATCGCGCTCCTCATGGCCGGAATGGTCGCCCAGCGGATCTGGATCAGCGTCGTGGGCTTCCTCGTCATGCTGGGCTGCGCCGTGCTCGCGGTGACGGGCTGGCGGAAGGCCCCCCGGCCGGGTGCCCAGCGGGGTGCCGCCCCGGCGGGAATGCCCCGGCGGCCGGCCGGTCGCCGTCGCGGCATGATGGACCGGATCGAGCAGCGGTGGCAGCGCCGCCGTGACGAACAGGGCCACTGAGCCCGGCGATCCCCTTTCAGCGTGGCCCTGGGGGCCAGGACCGATGGTCCTGGCCCCCAGGCGTATGCCCGCGCCGGGGGACCGTCACCGACGTCGGACCGATGGTCCGTCACCGGCTGTGCGGCGCCTGAGCGCGGTGCGTAGCCGCGCACCCGCTTCCGACCGGCGCCGCGAGGCGCCCCATGCGAGACGGGCGGCCGAGCGGGGGGCCAGCAGAGCACGCAGGTGCGTCCCGTGGCCCGCCCAGGCCCGAAGGCCCGCCCGCACCGCCGCGACGTCCGCGGCCGGTTCGGCCGCCGGCCGCGGCGAAGGGGCGTACAGCACCTGCTCGACCGCCGTGGCCAGCCGGCCCGCGGCACCGGCTGCCGGAGCCTTGAGAGCCGCGGCCCGTACGATCCGCTCGGCCGCCGTCCTGGGCGTCAGGGACTCATCGGGCGGGATGCCGTAGTCCCACGCCGAGTCGGTCAGCTCACGCCAGGCGGCCAGCGTGTCCGCCCCCGGATCGCCCCCGCCGCGCAGGCGCCGGGCCCGTACCCGCACCCGCCACAGCAGCGGCAGCACGGGCAGCGCCAACGCGGCCAGCACCGCCAACGCCACACCGGCCGGTGTGCGCCAGGAGGGCCCGTCGCCGCCGTCGGCGGCGGATGCCTGCCGCGCGGGCTCCGGGCAGCCGCCGTCCTTCTTCAGCCGCGGGGGGCAGCCCGCGTCCGCCGAAGGGGCCGGCGCCGGCGCGGCGGAGCGGCGCGGCAGCGGCTCCGGCTCGGCAGGGTCGGGGGTGGTGGGGGTCTGCGAGACCGTGTACTCCGGCGGGGTGCCCCGGCTCGGCGTGGGCTCGAAGCGGGTCCACCCGGCGCCCTCGAAGTACAGCTCGGGCCAGGCGTGCGCGTCCTTGGAGCCGACCGACACCGAGCCGTCCGCCTGCGGAGTGCCCGGTGTGAAGCCGACCGCCACCCGAGCGGGGATGCCCAGCGTGCGGGCCATGGCCGCCATGGAGAAGGAGAAGTGGACGCAAAAGCCCTTCTTCTCCTCCAGGAAGCGCGATATCGCGTTGCTGCCGCTGCCCGAGCGCACCTCGGTGTCGTACTGGAAGCCGCCGCCCACGGAGAACCAGTCCTGCAGCCTGACCGCCTGCTGATAGGCGTTCGCCGCACCGGCGGTCACCGTCCGGGCCGTCGAGGACACCACCTTCGGCAGCGTCTGCGGCACCTTGGTGTACTCGCGCAGCAGCTGCTGCGGGGGTGCGGGCGCCGCCGCGAGCTGGGCGGCGGTCGGCTCCACCAGCAGGCTGGAGACCTGATAGCGGACACCTCGGGTGGTCTGCCCGTGGTCGCCGACCAACGTCCGGCCCTCCGGCTCGTACCGCCACTGCCCCCCGACCCGGACCCGCTCCGCCGGATAGGGCAGGGGAAGGTAGTTCTGCCGGTAGCCCTCGGAGGCCGCGACGGAGGTGGTCACCTCCGTGGTGCGGGCCCCGGGGGCCAGCCCGGCAGGGGCGGGCAGCGGGTCGGGCACATCGGTGATGCGCCGCTCGGAGGCGCGCCATGACGAACCGTCGAAGTCGTCGAGCGCGACAATGCGCAGATACAGGTCCTCGGTGGAGGCCGTGGAGGTGCGGTAGCGCATCACCTCGCGGTTCTCCGGCTGGTTGAGGTTGTTCTGCAGCGAGACCAGCGGATTGACGGCGGAGATCGTGCCGCCGTCGCCGCCGGAGCCCGCGTCCCGGCCGCGCGGCTGCAGCAGCCCGCCGCCGACCGACGGCAGCACGGCCGGTATCGCCAGGGCGAGTCCGAGCGCGAGCGCACCGATCCGCCGCCCCGTGCGCACCGGGCTCACGGCGGACCCCGGACCCCCGGCCGCCGGCCCGGGGGAGCCGGGCGGCGGGGGATTCGGTCCGCCGGCGAAGACCCGGCCCCACTGCGCGAGCCGCTCGCGGCTCTCGGCCAGGAGCAGCAGCAGATAGCCGCCCGCCGCCGCCAGGAACCACAGCCAGTCGAAGCCGCCCTTGGCCAGCCCGGCCCCGACCGAATACAGGGCGAGCAGCGGCAGGCCCGCCGGCGCCGCGTTGCGGAACGTGACCGCCACCGCGTCCACCACCAGGCCCACGACCAGCACCCCGCCGACCAGCAGCAGCCTGATGGCCAGCGTCGCCGGCGCCGGGATCGCATACCGCCCGACGTCCTCCGCGCCCTCCTGCAGCAGCTGGCCGAACTCCCGGAAGACACCCGGCCCCGGCAGCAGCCCGCCGATCGCCTGCGACCGGGCGAAGACCACGGTGAGCAGCAACAGCCCTGTCAGCGCCTGCACCACGACCGTCAGCCACCTCGCCAGCGGCACCCTGCGGGCCACCGCGCCGACCGCCGTCTGGACGGTCAGCAGCAGGGCGGCCTGCAGCAGCCACGTGGACCGGTCGATCAGCGGCAGCATCGCGCCGGCCGCCGCGAGCGTGGCCACCGCCGCGCACACCGCCGAGCGCACCGACCCGCTCATGACCTGCCTCCCGCCACGCCGTCCCGGCGGGCGTCCGCCAGGCCGTCCGGCGCGCCCGCGAGCCGCCACAGATCGGGCAGCGCCGCGCCCGGGGCGACCGGCAGCGCCGTCCACCCCGCCTCGCGCAGCACGCGCAGCCGCTCCTGTGCGCCCCCACGGTCCGCGCCCTGCGGCGCGCCCGCCCAGGAGGCGCCGTCCAGGACGAAGGCCACCGCCGCGCCGCTGCGCCGGCGCATCCGCGCGGCGGTCATCGCCTGCTGTTCGTCCAGCTCGCCGAAGAACGCGACCAGCAGCCCCCCGTCGCCCCCGCGCAGCGCGTCATGGGCGGGGGAGAGGCCGGTGCCCTCGGAGTGGTCCAGCACGGCGAGGGTGTCCAGCATCAGCCCGGCGAGGTCCGCCGAGCCGTGCGGGGAGCCGGCGCCGCCCGTGCCCTCCGGGCCCGGCACCGAGCTGCCCGTGTCGGTCAGCAGCCGCACCGCCAGGCCCCGCTCCAGCAGATGCACCGCGACGGAGGCCGCCCCCGCCACCGCCCACTCGAAGGGTGAGTGCGGCCCCGCCCCCGCGTAGGCGACGGCGCGGGTGTCCAGCAGCACCGTGCACCGGGCCCGCTGCGGCTGCTCCTCGCGGCGCACCATCAGCTCGCCGTACCGGGCCGTGGAGCGCCAGTGCACCCGGCGCATGTCGTCGCCGTGGCGGTAGCCGCGCGGGATGATGTCGTCCTCGCCGGCCAGGGCGAGCGCGCCGTGCCGCCCGTCGCCGTAGCCCGCGCTCCGGCCGCCCAGCCGCACCGGCGGCAGCGCCTCGACGCGCGGCACGACCGTCAGCGTGTCGTGGGCCCCGAAGCCCCGGGTCAGCTCGCACATCCCGAACGGGTCCGCGAGCCGTAGCTCCAGGGGGCCCAGCGGATAGCGGCCGCGCAGATCCGAGCGGACCCGGTAGGACACCTCGCGCCGCCCGCCCGGCTCCATGCGGGCCAGGACGAAGCGCGGGCGCGGCCCCAGCACGTAGGGCACCCGGTCCTGGAGCATCAGCACGCCCGTGGGCAGCCGCGAGACATTGTCGACGCGCAGGCTCACCCGGGCCTCCGCCGAGGCGGTCACCCGCGCGGGCGCGAGCCGTCTGCTGCCCGTGACCCGGTGCCGGGTGCGGTGCAGCACGACCACGCACACCAGGGGCAGCACGGTCAGGAGCAGCCCCACCCGCAGCAGGTCCTCCTGGCCCAGGACGTAGGAGCACCCGGCCGCGGCCACCCCGGCCGCCAGGAACGAGCGGCCCCGGGTGGTCAGCCCGCCCAGCGCCGCTCCCAGACCGCCCCCGGCCTCCCGTGCGCCCGTGGGCCGCCGCATCACAGCCGCCCGGCGCCCGGCGGCTGCCGGCCGAACGGGTCGGGCACCGGGGTGCGCTGCAGGATGTCCAGGACGACCTGCTCGGCCGTGCGCCGGCCGAGCTGCGCCTGCGCGGTCGGCAGCAGCCGGTGCGCGAGGACCGGCACCGCCAGCGCCCGCACGTCGTCCGGCAGGGCGAAGTCGCGGCCGGCCAGCGCCGCCGCGGCCTTCGCAGCCCGCAGCAGATGCAGCGTCGCCCGCGGCGACGCGCCCAGTCTGAGCTCGGGGTGGCTGCGGGTCGCGCCGACCACGTCGACCGCGTATCGCCGCACCGAGTCGGCGACGTGGACCGTGCGGACCGCGTCGACCAGCTTGACGATCTCGTGCGCGTGCGCGACGGGCTGCAGGTCGTCCAGCGGGGAGAGGCCCCCGTGCACGTCCAGCATCCGCAGCTCGGCCTCCGGGCTGGGGTAGCCGATCGACACGCGGGCCATGAAGCGGTCGCGCTGCGCCTCCGGCAGCGGATACGTGCCCTCCATCTCGACGGGGTTCTGCGTGGCCACCACCATGAACGGGCTCGGCAGCTCGTAGGTGTGCCCGTCGATGGTGACCTGGCGCTCCTCCATCGACTCCAGCAGCGCCGACTGGGTCTTGGGGGAGGCGCGGTTGATCTCGTCGCCGATCACGATCTGCGCGAAGATCGCCCCCGGTTTGAACTCGAAGTCGCGGCGCTGCTGGTCGTAGACGCTCACGCCGGTGATGTCGGACGGCAACAGGTCCGGCGTGAACTGGATGCGCCGCACCGAGCAGTCGATGGAGCGCGCCAGCGCCTTGGCGAGCATGGTCTTGCCCACCCCCGGCACGTCCTCGATCAGCAGATGGCCCTCGGCCAGCAGCACGGTCAGCGAGAGCCGTACGACCTCCGGCTTGCCCTCGATCACACCCTCCACCGACCTGCGGACGCGCTCCGCCGTCGTGGTCAGATCGCTCAGGCTCGCTCGATCGTCATAGGTCGTCACCCGGCCCTCCTCGGCCCATTTCCAGGGCCGGGGCCCGACGGTACGGACCGGCCCACCCCGCAGCACGGACACCGCGCCCGCACGCATCGGCGGAGGCGGCGCCCGTAGGCATTCTTGCCGCCCGCGCGGTGTCCCGTCACCGCCTGTGGATAACTCGCCGCATCGCGGTCAGGGCCGGGGGTCGATCTCCCGCAGCAGACCCGTCGAGACGTCGAAGACGAAGCCGCGCACATCGTCGCGGTGGGGGAGGAAGGGGGAGGTGCGCACGCGCTGCATCGACTGGCGCACGTCCTGGTCGAGGTCCTTGAACGCCTCCACCGCCCACGCCGGCCGCTGGCCGACCTCGGCCTCGATCTCGTGCCGGAAGTCCTCGGTGAGGTTCAGCAGGCCGCAGCCGGTGTGGTGGATCAGTACGACCGACCGGGTGCCCAGCGCGCGCTGGCTGATGGTGAGCGAGCGGATGATGTCATCGGTGACCACGCCGCCCGCGTTGCGGATGGTGTGGCAGTCGCCGAGCTCCAGGCCCAGCGCGGCGTGGAGGTCGAGACGGGCGTCCATGCAGGCGACGACCGCGACTTTCAGGACAGGGCGGGCGTCCATGCCCGGGTCGGTGAACGCGGAGGCGTACTTCGCGTTGGCCTCCACCAGACGGTCGGTGACCGTCCCGGAGACGGGCCCGGCGCCGGAGCTGGGCTTTTGCGGCTGAGACGCGGATATCGACATAGGGATGAAGGTAGTCGGCGCCCGGCCGCGGCGCACGCGCGGAGTGACGCGCTGGCCAGTTGGTTGACCGAGGGGACGAGTGGACTAAAGTGGCGCGAAGTGGGAGGCGTGACGCTCCCCTTGGATCCGAAGAACCACCACGTGCGCGCGGTGCGCTTACGTACCCCTCGGCCTCCTCCCGCTCCCGGTCGCCCTGACGGCGCTTCCCCGGCGTCAGAACGGCCGCTTCCCCTTCGAGCGGGCGGGGACCCGGTGGTGCGTGCGCCCCGCGCCTCCCCGTACTTCAGAAGGGCGCATGAGCAGCAACGCGCGACACGTCCCCGTCATGCTCCAGCGCTGCCTGGACATGCTCGCCCCCGCCCTCACCGAGCCCGGTGCCGTCGTCGTCGACTGCACGCTCGGCGCCGGCGGCCACAGCGAGGCGCTGCTCACCCGCTTCCCCGAGGCGCGGCTCGTCGCCCTCGACCGGGACCCCACGGCCCTGGCGCTCGCCGGGGAGCGCCTCGCGCCCTTCGGCGACCGCGCCACGCTGGTGCGCGCCGTCTACCACGAGCTGCCCGACGTCCTGAAGCGGCTCGGCATCCCCAAGGTCCAGGGCGTCCTCTTCGACCTCGGCGTCTCCTCCATGCAGCTCGACGAGGCCGACCGCGGCTTCGCCTACGCGCAGGACGCGCCGCTGGACATGCGGATGGACCAGACGAGCGGAATAAGCGCCGCCGAGGTCCTCAACACCTATCCGCCCGGCGAGCTGGTGCGGATCCTGCGCGCGTACGGCGAGGAGAAGCAGGCCAAGCGGATCGTCTCGGCCATCGTCCGCGAGCGCGAGAAGGAGCCCTTCTCCAACAGCGCCCGGCTCGTCGAGCTCATCCGCGACGCCCTGCCGCAGGCTGCCAAGCGCACCGGCGGCAACCCCGCCAAGCGCACCTTCCAGGCCCTGCGCATCGAGGTCAACGCCGAGCTGGCCAGCGTGGAGGCCGCCATCCCCGCCGCCGTCGCCTCGCTCGCGGTCGGCGGCCGGATCGCCGTGCTGTCGTACCAGTCGCTGGAGGACCGCATCGTCAAGGGCGTCTTCGCGGCGGGCGCCGCCACCACCGCGCCGCCCGGGCTGCCGGTCGTGCCCGAGCGCTACCAGCCCCGGCTGAAGCTGCTCACGCGCGGCGCCGAGCTGCCCACCGAGGAGGAGATCGCGGAGAACCGGCGGGCGGCCCCCGCCCGGCTGCGCGGCGCCGAGCGCATCCGCGAGGACATCCCGTGACCCCGGCCGCCCGCCGGGGCGCCCGCCTGGGCCGGCTGCTGCCGGCCGGCGCCGCCGGAGCCAAGCGCACCCCCTTCGTCCTCCTGGTCGTCGTGCTGCTCGGCTCCGGCCTCATCTCGCTGCTGCTGCTGAACTCCTCCCTCAACCAGGGCTCCTTCGACCTCAGCCGGCTCCAGCGCAAGACCACCGAGCTCACCGACGAGCAGCAGGCCCTCCAGCAGGAGGTCGACCAGCTCGCCGCGCCCGACGCGCTCGAGCGCCGCGCCCGCGAGCTGGGCATGATTCCCGGCGGCAGCCCCGCCTTCCTCAACCCCGACGGCACCGTCAGCGGCGTCCCCGTCCCCGCCGGCTCCGAGGACCCCGCCACCCCCGCGTCCTACGTGGCCCCCGCGCCCCTGCCCCCGGCGCCCGAGGCGCCCGCCGCCAAGCCGCCCCCGGCCGCCCTGCCCCCGCAGGACCGGCCGCCGGCCGGGCGGGACGCGGCCGCGCAGCCCCCCGCCGGGCTCCCGCCCGTACGCAACCAGGGGCCCACCGCCCCGGCCGACGCCCCCGCGCCGGCGCTCCCCGAACCGGCGCTCCCGCTGCCCACCGCGGCGGGGAACCTCCGACAGATCAGGTAGGTGAGGTCGTGACGGCGCCCAGGCAGCCCCGCCGCCCGGTTCCCGGGCCCGCGCGCCCCGCCGCGCGACCGGCACGCCCCCGCCCGGGCTCCCAGGCCCTGCGGCTGGGCAGCCCCCGGCCCCGGCTGCGCATGATCGGGGTCGGGCTCACGCTCGTCCTGCTCGTCTTCACCGTGCGGCTGCTGCAGGTGCAGGCCGTCGACGCCGACGCCTACGCGGCCCGGGCCAACGTCAACCGCTACATCCCGGTCACGCTGGCCGCCGAGCGCGGGTCCATCACCGACCGCGGCGGCGTGGCCCTGGCCACCACCGTCGACGCCTACGACATCACCGCCGCCCCCGACCTGCTCACCCCCGAGCGGATCAAGGCCGAGGGCGCCGCCCGGCTGGCCGCCGAGCTCCTGGCACCCGTGCTGCACGAGGAGAGCGACGTGCTGGAGGAGAAGCTCACCGCCAACCCCAAGTCGAAGTACGTCGTCCTCGCCCGGCGCCAGAGCCCCCAGGTCTGGAAGAAGATCACCGAGCTGAAGAAGACGCAGGCCGACCGGGCCGCCCGCGGCAGGGGCGCGAACGTCCTCGCGGGCGTCAACCGCGAGTCCCACAGCAAGCGCGTTTACCCCAACGGCGAGCTCGCCGCCGGCATGCTGGGCTTCGTCAACAGCGACGGCCAGGGCGCCGGGGGCCTGGAGGCCCAGCTCAACGAGACCCTCGCGGGCAAGAACGGCCGGCGCGTGTACGCCCAGTCCGGCGGCCGCCAGGTGCCCACCGGGGACGTCAAGGAGCAGGCCGCCGTGCCCGGCTCCGACGTCGAGCTGACCATCGACCGCGACATCCAGTGGGCGGCCCAGAGCGCCATCGCCCGCCAGGTGAAGGACTCGCAGGCGGACCGCGGCTACGTCGTCGTCCAGGACACCCGCACCGGCGAGGTCCTGGCCATGGCCAACGCCCCCGGCTACAACCCCAATGAGCTCGACAAGGCCGACCGGGCCGCCCTGGGCAACTTCGCGCTGCAGGACGCCTACGAACCGGGCAGCGTCAGCAAGGTCATGACCATGGCCGCGGTCCTGGAGGAGGGCGTCGCCACGCCCGCCACGCACGTCGAGGTGCCCAACCGGCTGCCGCGCGCCGACCGGGCCTTCGCCGACGACGTCGACCACCCCACCTGGCACCTGACCCTCAACGGCGTCCTCGCCAAGTCCAGCAACATCGGCACCATCCTGGCCAGCGAGCAGCTCGGCAAGAGCCGCGAGGAGGCCAACCAGGTCCTCTACACCTATCTCCGGAAGTTCGGCGTCGGCCGCCCCACCGGCCTGAACTTCCCCGGCGAGACCCCCGGCATCCTCGCCAAGCCCAAGGACTGGAAGTCCTCCCGGCCCTTCACCATCCCCTTCGGCCAGGGCCTGTCCCTCAACGCCGTCCAGGCCGCCTCGGTGTACTCCACCATCGCCGGCGGCGGCGAGCGCGTACAGCCCTCGCTGGTCCGCGGCGCCAAGGGCCCCGACGGCCGCTTCGAGCCCGCCCAGGCCCCGCCGCGCACCCGCGTGATCAGCGAGAAGACCGCCAAGGAGCTCTCCGCGATGCTGGAGTCGGTGGTCGACGACCAGGAGGGCACCGGCACCAAGGCCAAGATCCCCGGCTACCGCGTCGCCGGTAAGACCGGCACGTCCAACCGGGTGGACCCGCTCACCGGCCGCTACCACGGCTACACCGCCTCCTTCGCCGGCTTCGCCCCCGCGGACCAGCCCCGGCTGACGGTCTACTGCGCCATCCAGAACCCCACCAAGGGCAGTTACTTCGGCGGGCAGATCTGCGGTCCGGTCTTCAAGCAGGTCATGGAGTTCGCCCTGAAGACCCTCCAGGTGCCGCCGTCGGGCTCGCAGCCGCCCCGGCTGCCGGTGAGCTACGACGAGCAGTGAGCCGGGCCGGCCGTGACGACGATCACTCCCGATCCGGGGAACCGCGGCCCGGTGCGCCCCTCGCTTCGCGACGAGGCGGGGTCGCCCGGTACGCTCACCGCCGTGCCCCACGCTGATCAGTCCCACACCACGCACCAGGACGCCCCCGCCATGGCCCCGGGAGCGCCCCGCCCCACCCAGGTCCGCCCCGTGCCCCTCGCGGAGCTGGCCGGTCAGCTGGGCATTCCCGTCCCCGCGGGCGCGGAGGCCGTCGAGGCCACCGGCATCACCCACGACTCGCGGGCCGTGCGCCCGGGCGACGTCTACGCCGCCCTGCCCGGCGCCCGCTTCCACGGCGCGGACTTCGCCGCCCAGGCCGCGGGCCTGGGCGCGGTGGCCGTGCTGACCGACCCGGCGGGCGCGGAGCGCGCCGCCGCCACGGGCCTGCCGGTCCTCGGCGTCGAGGACCCGCGCGCCCGCATGGGCGCCCTGGCCGCCACGATCTACGGCGAGCCCGGCGGCGACCTGCTGCAGATCGGCATCACCGGCACCTCCGGCAAGACCACCACCGCCTACCTCATCGAGGGCGGGCTGCGGGCCCTGGGCGGCCCGACGGGCCTGATCGGCACGGTGGAGTCCCGCATCGGCGACGAGCGGGTCAAGTCCGAGCGCACCACCCCCGAGGCCACGGACCTGCAGGCGCTCTTCGCGGTCATGCGCGAGCGCGGCGTGCGCTCGGTGGCCATGGAGGTCTCCAGCCACGCCCTGCGCCTCGGCCGCGTCGACGGCTGCGTCTTCGACGTCGCCGTCTTCAACAACCTCAGCCCGGAGCACATGGAGTTCCACACGGGCATGGAGGACTACTTCGCCGCCAAGGCGGAGCTGTTCACCAAGCAGCGCAGCCGCGTCGGCGTGGTCAACGCCGACGACGAGTACGGGCGCCGCCTCGCCCGCGGCGAGTCCGAGGTCCCGGTGATCACCTTCTCCGCCGAGGGCCGCGAGGACGCCGACTGGCGCGCGGTCGACGTGGAGATCGGCCCGTTCGACTCCACCTTCACGGTCCTGGGCCCCGAGGGCCGGTCCGTGACCGCCAGAGCGCCGCTCGCCGGCCCGTTCAACGTCGCCAACGCGCTCGCCGCCATCGTCGCGCTCGTCGCCGCCGGCGCCGACCCGCAGACCGCCGCCGACGGCGTCGCGGCCGTGCCCGGCGTCCCCGGCCGCCTGGAGCGCGTGGACGCGGGCCAGCCCTACCTCGCGGTCGTCGACTACGCGCACAAGACGGATGCCGTCGAATCGGTTCTCCGCGCCCTGCGCAAGGTCGGCACGGGCCGCATCCACGCCGTCCTCGGCTGCGGCGGCGACCGCGACACCACCAAGCGCGCCCCCATGGGCGCCGCGCTCGCCCGCGGTGCCGACACGGCCGTACTGACCTCCGACAACCCCCGCTCCGAGGACCCCCTCGCGATCCTCGCCACCATGCTCGCGGGCGCCGCCGAGGTGCCCGCCGCCGAGCGCGGCACCGTCCTCCTGCTGGAGGACCGCGCCGCGGCCATCGCCGCCGCCGTCGCCCGCGCCGAACCCGGCGACACCGTCCTGGTGCTGGGCAAGGGCCACGAACAGGGCCAGGACATCGCCGGAGTGGTACGCCCCTTCGACGACCGCCGGGTGCTGCGCGAGGCCATCGAGCACCGTCACGCGGCCACCAAGCACCGGAACGACCAGGGATGACAGACCGCCATGCGCGTACAACCCTCCCCCCGGCAGCTCTCCCGAACGGCAGGAGGTGACCACCGGTGATCGCACTGACCCTCGCCGAGATCGCCGCCATCACCGGCGGGCAGCAGCACGACATACCGGACCCGCTGGCAACCGTCGGCGGTCCGGTCGTCATCGACTCCCGTGAGGTGAAGCCGGGCAGCCTCTTCGCCGCCTTCGCCGGCGAACACGTCGACGGCCACGACTACGCGCAGCGCGCCGTCGAGGCGGGCGCGGCAGCCGTGCTGGCCGCCCGCCCCGTGGGCGTCCCCGCCATCGTGGTCGACGACGTCGAGCGCGCCCTGGGCGCCCTCGCCCGGGCCGTCGTGGAGCGGCTGGGCACCACCGTCGTCGCCCTCACCGGCTCGGCCGGCAAGACCAGCACCAAGGACCTGATCGCTCAGCTCCTGCAGCGGCTCGCCCCCACGGTGTGGACCCCCGGCTCCCTGAACAACGAGATCGGCCTGCCGCTGACCGCGCTGCGCGCCGACGCCGGCACCGCCAACCTCGTCCTGGAGATGGGCGCCCGCGGCATCGGCCACATCCGCTACCTCACCGAGCTCACCCCGCCGCGCATCGGCGTCGTCCTCAACGTCGGCACCGCGCACATCGGCGAGTTCGGCGGCCGCGAGCAGATCGCCCAGGCCAAGGGCGAGCTGGTCGAGGCGCTGCCCGCCGCCGCCGAGGGCGGCATCGCGGTGCTCAACGCCGACGACCCCCTGGTCCGCGCCATGAGCGCGCGCACCAAGGCCCGTACGGTCCTGTTCGGCGAGGCCCCCGACGCGCAGATCCGCGCCGAGAACGTCCGCCTCACCGGGACCGGGCAGCCCTGCTTCACGCTCCACACACCCACCGGGTGCGCCGACGTGACCATGCGGCTGTACGGTGAGCACCACGTGTCGAACGCGCTCGCCGCCGCCGCCGTCGCCCATGAGCTGGGCATGCCTGTGTCCGGGATCGCCGACGCGCTCTCCGGTGCGGGCCAGCTCTCCCGCTGGCGGATGGAGGTCACCGAGCGCACGGACGGCGTGACGATCGTCAACGACGCCTACAACGCGAACCCCGAGTCCATGCGAGCCGCGCTGCGCGCGCTGGCCGCGATGGGCGAAGCCGCACGGGCTAGGGGCGGACGTACGTGGGCAGTACTCGGTCAGATGGCCGAGCTCGGCGGGGAGTCACTCGCCGAGCACGACGCTGTCGGACGGCTCGCCGTCCGGCTCAACGTCAGCAAGCTCGTGGCAGTCGGGGGCAGGGAAGCGGCCTGGCTGCAGATGGGCGCCTATAACGAGGGTTCGTGGGGTGAGGAGTCGGTGCACGTGTCCGACGCGCAGGCGGCGGTCGACCTGTTGCGCAGCGAGCTGCGCCCGGGTGACGTCGTGCTGGTGAAGGCGTCCCGGTCGGTGGGGCTGGAACGGGTGGCCGAAGCGCTGCTCGCGGTCGACGGTGAGGTCGCCGGCTGATGAACCAGATCCTCTTCGCGGGTGTCATCGGTCTGTTCCTGACCCTCATCGGCACCCCGCTGCTGATCAAGTTCCTGGCCCGCAAGGGCTACGGCCAGTTCATCCGCGACGACGGCCCCCGCGGCCACGCCGGGAAGAAGGGCACGCCCACCATGGGCGGCATCGCCTTCATCCTGGCCACGCTCATCGCGTACGCCGTGACGAAGGTGATCACCAGCAAGGAGCCGACGACCTCGGGCCTGCTGGTGCTGTTCCTGACCGCCGGCATGGGCCTGGTCGGCTTCCTCGACGACTACATCAAGATCGTCAAGCAGCGGAGCCTGGGCCTGCGCGCCAAGGCGAAGATGGCCGGCCAGCTGATCGTCGGCATCGCCTTCGCCGTCCTCGCGCTGCAGTTCGCCGACACCCGGGGCCAGACCCCGGCCTCCATGCGGCTGTCCTTCACCCAGGACTTCGGCTGGTCCGTCGGCCCCGTGATCTTCGTGGTCTGGGCGCTGTTCATGATCCTCGCGATGTCGAACGGCGTGAACCTCACCGACGGCCTCGACGGCCTCGCCACCGGCGCCTCCGTGATGGTCTTCGGCGCGTACGTCTTCATCGGCACCTGGCAGCACGGCCAGTCCTGCGCCAACCCGCTGACCGCGGGCGCCGCCTGCTACGAGGTACGGGACCCGCTCGACCTCGCCGTGGTCGCCTCGGCGCTGATGGGCTCCTGCTTCGGCTTCCTGTGGTGGAACACCTCCCCGGCCAAGATCTTCATGGGTGACACCGGCTCGCTGGCCCTCGGCGGCGCGCTGGCGGGTCTGGCCATCTGCTCGCGCACCGAGCTGCTGATCGCCCTCCTCGGCGGCCTGTTCGTCCTGATCACCATGTCCGTGGTCATCCAGGTCGGCTCCTTCCGCCTCACCGGGAAGCGCGTCTTCCGGATGGCCCCGCTGCAGCACCACTTCGAACTCAAGGGGTGGAGCGAGGTCCTTGTGGTGGTCCGGTTCTGGATCATCCAGGGCCTGTGCGTGGCCGTCGGACTCGGAATCTTCTACGCCGGATGGTTGGCCATCAAGTGAGCCGCACGAGCTACAACGGCAAGCACATCACCGTCGCCGGTCTCGGCGTGAGCGGCATCAGCGCCGCTCGCGCCCTGGCCGGCCTCGGCGCGCGGGTCACCGTGGTCGACGGCGGCGACGGCCCGGCGCTGCGCGAGCGCGCCGCCGGCCTCGAGGCCCAGGGCATCGCGGTGCGCCTGGCCGACGCCGCCACCCTGCCCGAGGGCACCGACCTGGTCGTCACCTCGCCGGGCTGGAAGCCGGACAGCCCGCTCTTCGCGGCCGCCGCCGAGGCGGGCGTGGACGTGGTGGGCGACGTCGAGATCGCCTGGCAGCTGCGCGACGAGACCTCCGCGCCGTGGCTGGCGATCACCGGCACCAACGGCAAGACCACCACCGTCCAGATGCTGGCCTCCATCCTGGAGGCCGCCGGGCTGCGCACCGCCGCCGTCGGCAACATCGGCACCCCGATCATCGACGTGGTGCTGGGCGACGAGCCCTACGACGTGCTCGCCGTCGAGCTCTCCAGCTACCAGCTGCACTGGGCGCCCTCGCTGCGCGCCCACTCCGCGGCCGTCCTCAACCTCGCGCCCGACCACCTCGACTGGCACGGCTCCATGGCGGCGTACGCCACCGACAAGGGCCGCATCTACGAGGGCAACCAGGTCGCCTGCGTCTACAACGTCGAGGACCCGCGCACCGAACACCTGGTCCGCGAGGCCGACGTCGAGGAGGGCTGCCGGGCCATCGGCTTCACCCTCGGCGCCCCCGGCCCGTCCATGCTCGGCGTGGTCGACGGACTGCTCGTCGACCGGGCCTTCGTGGAGAACCGCCACCAGCAGGCGCAGGAGCTCGCCGAGGTCTCCGACATCAAGCCGGCGGCCCCGCACAACATCGCCAACGCCCTCGCCGCCGCCGCCCTCGCCCGCGCCTTCGGCGTGGAGGCCGCGGCGGTACGCGACGGGCTGCGCGCCTTCCGGCCCGACGCCCACCGCATCGCCCACGTCGCCGACGTCGACGGCGTCGCCTACGTGGACGACTCCAAGGCCACCAACACCCACGCCGCCCGGGCGTCGCTGGCGGCGTACGAGTCGATCGTGTGGATCGCGGGCGGCCTGGCCAAGGGCGCCACGTTCGACGAGCTGGTCACCGCCTCGGCGAAGCGGCTGCGCGGCGTCGTCCTCATCGGGGCCGACCGGGCGCTGATCAGGGAAGCACTGGCGCGACACGCCCCGGATGTCCCGGTGGTGGACCTCGAGCGGACCGACACTGGGGCGATGGCCGCGGCGGTGCGCGAGGCGGCCCGGATCGCCGGTCCGGGGGACACCGTCCTCATGGCCCCGGCGTGTGCGTCGATGGACATGTTCACCAACTACAACGAGCGCGGCGAGGCCTTCGCCGAGGCGGTACGGGCCCTGGCCGACGGCCGCGACGCACAGAAGTAGCCGCTGGTCCCCACGGCGCGGGCCGGCGGCGTGGGACACCAGCGGAGGGGACACCCCGGATGCACGCCGACGACACCGCCGCGAGCGGCGCGTGGACGGCCCTGCGGGGCCCCACCGCGCGCACCCGGCCCGCCCGGGCGCCCCGTCCGGCCCCGCGAGCCGCCCCCGGCGGCCCGCGGCGCCCCCGGGGCGGCCCCGGCGGCCTGCGGGGACTGCACGCCCGCGCCAGGCGCGCCTGGGACCGCCCGCTGACCGCGTACTACCTGGTCCTCGGCGGCTCCCTGCTGATCACCGTCCTCGGCCTGGTGATGGTCTACTCCGCCTCCCAGATCAAGGCGCTGCAGAACGGCCTGGCGCCCAGCTACTTCTTCCGCAAGCAGCTGCTTGCCGCCGCCATCGGCACCGTGCTGCTGCTCGCGGCGGCCCGCACCCCGGTCAGGCTGCTGCGCGCCCTGGCCTACCCGCTGCTCGCGGTCTCGGTCTTCCTGCTCTGCATGGTCCAGGTGCCCGGCGTCGGCGAGACCATCAACGGCAACACCAACTGGATCTCCCTGGGCGGCCCCTTCCAGCTCCAGCCCAGCGAGTTCGGCAAGCTCGCGCTCGTCCTGTGGGGCGCCGACCTGCTGGCCCGCAAGCAGTCCAAGAAGCTGCTCACCCAGTGGAAGCACCTGCTGGTGCCGCTGGTGCCGGTGAGCTTCCTGCTGCTCGGCCTGATCATGCTGGGCGGCGACATGGGCACCACCGTCGTCCTGACCGCCGTGCTGCTCGGCCTGCTGTGGGTGGCGGGCGCCCCCACCAGGCTCTTCTCCGGAGTGTTCGGCGTCACGGCCGCCCTGGCCATACTCTTCATCAAGACCAGCGCCAACCGCATGTCCCGACTGGAGTGCATCGGCGCCACCGACCCCGGTGCGAACGACCAGTGCTGGCAGGCCGTGCACGGCATCTACGCGCTGGCCAACGGCGGATGGTTCGGTGCCGGTCTCGGAGCCAGTGTGGAGAAATGGGGCGAACTCCCCGAACCCCACACCGACTTCATCTTCGCCATCACCGGCGAGGAACTGGGTCTGGCGGGGACGCTGTCGGTACTCGCCCTGTTCGCGGCTCTAGGCTATGCGGGTATCCGCGTGGCCGGACGCACGGAGGACCCCTTCGTGAGGTACGCCGCGGGAGGTGTGACCACCTGGATCACGGCCCAGGCCGTGGTCAACATCGGTGCGGTGCTCGGCCTGCTGCCGATCGCCGGTGTCCCGCTCCCGCTGTTCTCCTACGGAGGGTCCGCCCTGCTGCCGACCATGTTCGCCATCGGGCTCCTGATCGCCTTCGCGCGCGACGAACCCGGTGCACGGGCGGCGCTGGCCATGCGGCAGCCTGGGGTGAGATGGAAGACGATGAGACGGCGCGTCAAGAAGCGACCGTCCGGAGAGCGGTGAATTTCGGTGCATGTCGTACTCGCCGGCGGGGGGACCGCCGGCCACATCGAGCCCGCGCTCGCCCTCGCGGACGCCCTGCGCAGGCAGGACCCGACCGTGGGGATCACGGCGCTCGGCACGGAGCGGGGTCTGGAGACCCGGCTCGTGCCCGAGCGGGGCTATGAGCTGGGGCTGATCCCGGCCGTACCGCTGCCCCGCAAGCCCACCCCGGAACTGATCACCGTCCCCGGACGGCTGCGCGGCACCATCAAGGCCGCCGAGCAGATCCTGGAGCGCACCAAGGCGGATTGCGTGGTCGGCTTCGGCGGCTACGTGGCGCTGCCCGGCTACCTGGCCGCCAAGCGGCTCGGCGTGCCGATCATCGTCCACGAGGCCAACGCGCGCCCCGGCCTGGCCAACAAGATCGGCTCGCGCTACGCCGCCGGGGTCGCGGTGTCCACCCCGGACAGCAAGCTGCGCAACGCCCGCTACGTCGGCATCCCGCTGCGCCGCACCATCGCCACGCTGGACCGGGCGGCCGTCCGCCCCGAGGCGCGGGCCGCCTTCGGGCTCGACCCCAACCTGCCGACGCTGCTGGTCTCCGGCGGTTCGCAGGGCGCCCGCCGGCTCAACGAGGTCGTCCAGGCCGTCGCCCCGGCGCTGCAGCGCTCCGGCATCCAGATCCTGCACGCGGTCGGTCCGAAGAACGAACTGCCGCATGCGGACAACATGCCCGGAATGCCGCCCTATATCCCGGTATCGTATGTAGACCGGATGGACCTCGCGTACGCCGCGGCCGACATGATGCTCTGCCGCGCGGGCGCGATGACCGTCGCCGAACTCTCCGCCGTCGGCCTCCCGGCGGCCTACGTCCCGCTGCCCATCGGCAACGGCGAGCAGCGGCTCAACGCCCAGCCCGTGGTCAAGGCGGGCGGCGGCCTGCTGGTCGACGACGCCGAGCTCACTCCCGAGTGGGTGCTCAGCCAGGTGGTCCCGGTGCTCTCCAACCCGCACCGGCTGTACGAGATGTCCCGTTCGGCCGCCGAGTTCGGCCGGCGCGACGCCGACGAACTGCTCGTCGGCATGGTGTACGAGGCGATTGCCGCACGCAGAGCGGGCTGACGGCCCGTAGGAGCAGGAGGCTGGGGAGCGTGGCCGGACCGACGACCGCCCGGCGCGGTGGTCAGAAGAACACCAAGTCCAAGGCGGCCGGCTCGGCCAGGTCGCCCAAGCGGTCCCGGGCCGCCCTGCTGCCGCCCCGCCCGCCCCGGCGGGGCGGCAAGCCCCGCAAGGGCGCCCCACGCGGCTCCAGGCCCCGTCCCCGGTCCCTGCGACGGCGCAGGCTGCTCCTGGGGTCGCTGGCGGCCGTGCTCCTCGGCACGGCCGTCTGGTGGGCCCTCTACGGCTCCACCTGGCTGCGCGTCACCCGAGTGGACGTCAGCGGCACCACCGTGCTGACGCCCGAGGAGGTGCGCGAGGCGGCCGAGGTCCCGCTCGGCGACCCCCTCGCCTCCGTGGACACCGACGCCATCGCCGAGCGGCTGCGCAACCGGCTGCGGCGGATCGAGGCGGTGGACGTCGAACGATCCTGGCCGCACGGAATCGGTCTGAAAGTGACCGAACGACAGCCCAAAGCCCTGCTCGAAAAGGGTGGGAAATTTATCGAAATCGATGGCGCGGGCGTGCGGTTCGCCACAGTCGATCACCCGCTCCAGGGGGTGCCCCGGCTCGTGGTGGAGCCCGACGGCTCGCCCAGCCACCGGCGCTTCGGCACCGAACAGCTCGAACGCGAGGCGGTCCGGGTGGCGGCGGCGCTGCCCCCACCCGTTCGGGGGGACACCCACGTCATCCGCGTACGCTCATACGACTCCATCACCGTGGAACTGACGGGCGGTCGGACCATCGTCTGGGGCAGTGGTGAGCGGAGCGACGCGAAGGCCCGTACGCTCACCGCGCTGCTCAAGGCGGCGGGGGGCGCGAAGCGCTACGACGTGAGCGCCCCGGGCGCCCCGGCGGTGTCCGGGAGTTGACGTCCTTCCCGGCCTGCCAGCACCCTGGTTGGCTACGGCTATGGGTGATCACATAGGGTGAAAAGAAAAACGGGAGGTTCGGCGTGTTCGTTGAAGCCGCGCCGCTTGTCGACTTAGTGTCCTGCTTCAGAGAACCCACGGAACAGTGACACCGGTAACCCTAAACTTCAACGTTAGGGTTCGGGTCGGCATTGAGAACCGCCCCCAGGCATACGTAACTCGAGGCGAGAGGCCTTCGACGTGGCAGCACCGCAGAACTACCTCGCAGTCATCAAGGTCGTCGGTATCGGCGGCGGTGGCGTGAACGCCATCAACCGGATGATCGAGGTCGGTCTCAAGGGCGTCGAGTTCATCGCGATCAACACCGATGCGCAGGCCCTGCTGATGAGCGACGCCGACGTCAAGCTCGACGTCGGCCGTGAGCTCACCCGCGGCCTCGGCGCCGGCGCCAACCCCGACGTCGGCCGCAAGGCCGCCGAGGACCACCGCGAGGAGATCGAGGAGGTCCTCAAGGGGGCCGACATGGTCTTCGTCACCGCCGGCGAGGGCGGCGGCACCGGCACCGGCGGCGCGCCCGTCGTGGCCAACATCGCCCGCTCGCTGGGCGCCCTGACGATCGGTGTGGTCACCCGCCCGTTCACCTTCGAGGGTCGCCGCCGCGCGAACCAGGCGGAGGACGGCATCGCGGGTCTGCGCGACGAGGTCGACACCCTCATCGTCATCCCCAACGACCGGCTGCTGTCCATCTCGGACCGCCAGGTGAGCGTGCTCGACGCGTTCAAGTCGGCCGACCAGGTACTGCTGTCCGGCGTCCAGGGCATCACCGACCTCATCACCACCCCGGGCCTGATCAACCTCGACTTCGCCGACGTCAAGTCCGTGATGTCCGAGGCGGGCTCGGCCCTCATGGGCATCGGCTCGGCCCGCGGCGACGACCGCGCGGTGGCCGCCGCCGAGATGGCGATCTCCTCGCCGCTGCTGGAGGCGTCCATCGACGGCGCCCGTGGCGTCCTGCTCTCCATCTCCGGCGGCTCCGACCTCGGTCTCTTCGAGATCAACGAGGCGGCGCAGCTGGTCAGCGAGGCGGCCCACCCCGAGGCCAACATCATCTTCGGTGCCGTCATCGACGACGCCCTCGGTGACGAGGTCCGGGTCACGGTCATCGCGGCCGGCTTCGACGGCGGCCAGCCGCCGGCGAAGGGCAGCCGCGACAAGGTGCTCGGCGGCTCCTCCTCCTACGGCTCCGGCCGTGAGGAGAGCGGCTCGGCCGGTTCGGCCGCGAGCCGTCCGGCCGCTCCGTCCGAGCCGTCCCGGCCGTCCTTCGGCAGCCTCGGCAGCGTGACCCCGCGCACCGAGGAGCCCGTGCCGGACCCGTCGCCCGTCGCCGAGGTCCCGCCGCCCCCGGTCGCCTCCCCCCAGGTCCCGCCGGCGCGTCCCTACCAGGACTCGACCGCCGAGGAACTGGACGTTCCCGACTTCCTGAAGTGACCTCAAGGAACCGGTGAGCGGCTCCCAGTGATAGGGCAACAGCACACAGTGCCTCCCGTAGAGCACGTGGCACACGCGAGCGGCGCGCACTTCGCCTTCACCGACAGGTGGGGCGGGGTGAGCGCCGCTCCGTATGCGGAGCTCAACCTCGGCGGCGCGGTCGGCGACGACCCGGCCGCCGTACTGGCCAACCGGGAACGGGCGGCCGGCGCGCTCGGCCTCGACCCGGCCGCGGTCGTCTGGATGAACCAGGTGCACGGCAAGGACGTCGCCGTGGTGGACGAACCCTGGCAAGCCGGGCGAACGGGTGAGATCCCGGCGGTCGACGCCGTGGTGACGACCCGTCGCGGCCTGGCCCTCGCGGTGCTGACCGCGGACTGCACCCCGGTTCTGCTCGCCGACCCGGTCGCCGGGATCGCGGGCGCCGCCCACGCCGGGCGGCCCGGGCTGCTGGCCGGGGTCGTCCCCGCGGTCGTCGGGGAGATGCTCCGGCTGGGCGCCGACCCGGCCCGGATCCTCGCCCACATCGGCCCTTCGGTCTGCGGCCTGTGCTACGAGGTGCCCGAGGCCATGCGTGCCGAGGTCGCCGCGGCGGTGCCCGAGTCCTGGGCCACCACCCGCCAGGGCACCCCGGCCGTGGACGTCGCGGCAGGGGTCGCGGCGCAGCTGGACCGCATGGGTGTCACCGTCAGCGGCAAATCTCACATCTGCACGCTGGAGTCGGCGGACCACTTCTCCTACCGGCGCGAGCGCACCACCGGGCGGCTCGCAAGCTACGTGTGGCTGGACGGCTGAGCTGTGACGGACCGTAGAACCCAGTTGGCGGACAACCTCGCCCAGGTGGAGGAACGTATCTCCGCCGCATGCGCCGCGGCGGGGCGCAAGCGGGAGGAGGTGACGCTCATCGTGGTCACCAAGACCTACCCGGCGAGCGACGTCCGCCTCCTCGCGGAGCTGGGGGTGCGTCATGTCGCGGAGAACCGCGACCAGGACGCCGCCCCCAAGGCCGCCGAGTGCTCGGATCTGCCCCTTACCTGGCACTTCGTCGGTCAGTTGCAGACAAACAAGGTCCGGTCGGTGGTGAATTACGCCGGTCTGGTGCACTCCGTTGACCGGAACAGACTGGTCACGGCGTTGTCGACCGCGGCCGTCCGGGCCGGCCGGGAGCTGGACTGCCTGATCCAGGTGGCCCTTGACGCGGAGTCCGGAGCCCGGGGAGAGAGGGGCGGCGTCGCGCCCGACGCGGTGGTGGCCCTGGCGGACGCGATCGCGGAGGCGGAAGGGCTGCGGCCCGCCGGTCTCATGACGGTCGCTCCGCTCGAGGGGCCTTACGCGGGAAGGCCTCGGGCCGCATTCGACCGGCTGATGGAAATCGCAACGGACCTGCGCGCGGCCCATCCGGCTGCGAACATGGTGTCAGCAGGGATGAGCGCGGACCTCGAGGACGCGGTTGCGGCCGGTGCGACACATGTACGTGTCGGCTCAGCGGTACTCGGAGTCCGACCCCGGCTCGGGTAACGTCGCCAAGAAGTCGGACCACAGCAGAAAATATGGTCATTCCCGTCAAAAGGCGGGCGGACCACGTGGATCCGGGCGCCGTTGACGGAGCCGATCCACCACAGAGCGGAGGACGCAGAGAATGGCCGGCGCGATGCGCAAGATGGCGGTCTACCTCGGCCTCGTGGAGGACGATGGGTATGACGGCCCGGGGTTCGACCCCGACGACGAGTTCGAGCCCGAGCCCGAGCCGGACCGGCGCCGGCAGCACCAGACACATCAAGCACAACAGACGCAATCGGACGAACCGGTTCGAGTCGCCCAGCCGCCCGCGCAGCGCGAACCCGCTCCGCTCGTAGCGGAACCGGGACGACCCGCCCGAATCGCCCCCGTGTCGTCCATCACACCCGAACGCCACTCTCTGGAGAAGAACGCACCGGTGATCATGCCCAAGGTTGTGTCCGAGCGGGAGCCCTACCGCATCACGACATTGCACCCCCGGACCTACAACGAGGCCCGTACCATCGGGGAACACTTCCGCGAAGGTACTCCGGTGATCATGAATCTCACCGAGATGGACGACACCGACGCGAAGCGCCTTGTCGACTTCGCGGCGGGTCTGGTCTTCGGACTCCACGGCAGCATCGAGCGGGTGACGCAGAAGGTGTTCCTGCTGTCTCCTGCTAACGTCGATGTCACGGCGGAGGACAAGGCCCGTATCGCAGAGGGTGGGTTCTTCAACCAGAGCTGAGACGCAACACCGGGCAATCCGGACAACGGCCAGTCAGGCCGAGTACGAGCAAGGGGAGAGGGAAGCGCGAGATGGGCATCGCACAGCAGGTGATCTACATCGCGCTGTACTGCTTTCTGATCGTGCTGATCTTCCGGCTGGTGATGGACTACGTCTTCCAGTTCGCCCGCTCATGGCAACCCGGTAAGGCGATGGTGGTGGTCCTGGAGGCCACCTACACTGTCACCGATCCGCCACTCAAGCTTCTGCGGCGGGTCATCCCGCCGCTGCGTCTCGGGGGCGTGGCGCTCGACCTGTCCTTCTTCGTACTGATGATCATCGTCTACATCCTGATCACCGTCGTGAGCCGGCTGTGAACGCGGCTGTGAACGATACGGTCTTGCCGATTGCCGACGACTACGTTGAGGTGAAGAAGAGATGCCGCTGAGCCCCGAGGACGTGCGGAACAAGCAGTTCACGACCGTCCGCCTCCGAGAAGGCTATGACGAGGACGAGGTCGATGCCTTCCTCGACGAGGTCGAGGCCGAACTGACCCGCCTGCTCAGGGAGAACGAGGACCTGCGCGCCAAGCTGGCCGCCGCGACGCGTGCCGCCGCGCAGAACCAGCAGCAGGCCATGCGCAAGCCCGAGCCGCAGGAGCAGCAGCGACCCGGCGCTCCGGTGCCCGCTGCCATATCCGGCCCGCAGCCGGTGCCGCCGAACCAGCAGCAGATGGGTGGCCCGCCGCAGCTTCCGGGCGGTGCCCCGCAGCTGCCGGCCGGCCCAGGCGGACACGGCCACGGTCCCCAGGGTCCGCACGGTCCCGGCCCGATGGGACAGAACGGTCCGATGGGTGGCCCGATGGGCGGACCCATGGGGCAGAACGGACCTATGGGGCAGAACCCCATGCAGCAGAACGGTCCGATGGGCCAGAACCCGATGCAGCAGAACGGCCCCATGGGTGGTCCGCAGCTGCCGCAGCCGGGGCAGGGTCCCGGCGGTGACAGCGCGGCCCGTGTTCTCTCGCTCGCGCAGCAGACGGCCGACCAGGCGATCGCGGAGGCCCGTTCCGAGGCCAACAAGATTGTCGGCGAGGCCCGCAGCCGCGCCGAGGGTCTGGAGCGGGACGCCCGTGCCAAGGCGGACGCCCTGGAGCGGGACGCGCAGGAGAAGCACCGCGTGGCGATGGGCTCCCTGGAGTCCGCGCGCGCCACGCTGGAGCGCAAGGTCGAGGACCTGCGCGGCTTCGAGCGCGAGTACCGCACGCGACTGAAGTCCTACCTGGAGAGCCAGCTGCGTCAGCTGGAGAACCAGGCGGACGACTCGCTGGCCCCGCCGCGGACCCCGGCGACCGCGTCGCTGCCGCCGGCCCCCTCGATGAGCGGGTCGATGGCTCCGGCCGGTGCGGGCATGGGCGGTCACTCCATGGGCGGCAACTCCATGGGTGGCAACCAGTCCATGGGCGGCCACGGCGGTCCGTCGACCGGTGCCCCGTCGTACGGCGGTCAGCAGCAGATGTCGCCGGCGATGACGCAGCCGATGGCACCGGTGCGGCCGCAGGGCCAGCAGCCGATGCAGGCTCCCTCGCCGATGCGGGGCTTCCTGATCGACGAGGACGACAACTGACGGCCGCGTAGTCGTCGGCATCAATGGGCCGGGCCCCTGGGATTCCCCAGGGGCCCGGCCCATTTGTGCGCCCGCATCGGCGGGTGGACGAAACCCCCGGCGCGTCAGCGCCGGGGGCCATCACCCGATTGCTTACGCCTTACGGAGGCGGAACGCCAGTCCGAGGCCCTCGTCCGTGAAGGGGGCGCCGAACGCATCGTCACCCTCGCCGCCGGCGAAGTCCGTCGCCAGGACCTCGTCCGCGATGAGCGACGCGTGCTCGGTCAGCGCGGTCACCGTCTCCTCATCGGTGGAGGTCCACCGAAGGGCGATCCGGTCCGCGACGTCCAGGCCGCTGTTCTTGCGGGCCTCCTGGATCAGCCGGATGGCGTCGCGGGCCAGGCCCGCGCGCCGCAGCTCCGGGGTGATCTCGAGGTCGAGCGCCACGGTGGCACCCGAGTCGGAGGCGACCGACCAGCCCTCGCGCGGGGTCTCGGTGATGATGACCTCGTCCGGGCCGAGCGTGACGGTCTCCCCGTCGACGACCACCGAGGCCGTGCCCTCGCGCAGCGCGAGCGACAGCGCGGCGGCGTCGGCGGCGGCGACCGCCTTGGCCACGGCCTGGACGCCCTTGCCGAAGCGCTTGCCCAGGGCACGGAAGTTCGCCTTGGCGGTGGTGTCGACCAGCGAGCCGCCGACCTCCGAGAGGGAGGCGAGCGAGGAGACGTTGAGCTCCTCGGCGATCTGGGCGCGCAGCTCCTCGCCGAGCGCCTCGAAGCCGGCCGCCGCGACCAGCGCGCGCGACAGCGGCTGGCGCGTCTTGACGCCGGACTCGGCGCGCGTGGCGCGGCCCAGCTCGACCAGGCGCCGCACCAGCAGCATCTGCTGGGACAGCGTCGGGTCGATCAGCGAGGTGTCGGCCTTCGGCCAGGTGGCCAGGTGCACCGACTCCGGGGCCTGCGGGTCGACCGGGACGACGAGGTCCTGCCACACGCGCTCGGTGATGAACGGCACCAGGGGCGCCATCAGCCGGGTCACGGTCTCGATGACCTCGTGCAGCGTGCGCAGCGCGGCCGCGTCGCCCTGCCAGAACCGGCGGCGCGAGCGGCGCACGTACCAGTTGGACAGGTCGTCCACGAAGGACGACAGCAGCTTGCCGGCGCGCTGGGTGTCGTAGGCCTCCATGGCCTGCGTGACCTGGTCGGTCAGCGCGTTCAGCTCGCTGAGCAGCCAGCGGTCGATCAGCGGGCGGTCGGCCGCGGCCGGGTCGGCGGCCGAGGGGGCCCAGCCGGAGGTCCGGGCGTACAGGGCCTGGAAGGCGACCGTGTTCCAGTAGGTGAGGAGCGTCTTGCGGACGACCTCCTGGATCGTGCCGTGGCCGACGCGGCGCGCGGCCCACGGGGAGCCGCCGGCGGCCATGAACCAGCGGACGGCGTCGGCGCCGTGCTGGTCCATCAGGGGGATCGGCTGGAGGATGTTGCCCAGGTGCTTGGACATCTTCCGGCCGTCCTCGGCGAGGATGTGGCCCAGGCAGACGACGTTCTCGTAACTCGACTTGTCGAAGACGAGCGTGCCGACGGCCATCAGGGTGTAGAACCAGCCGCGCGTCTGGTCGATCGCCTCGGAGATGAACTGCGCCGGGTAGCGCTGCTCGAAGAGCTCCTTGTTCTTGTAGGGGTAGCCCCACTGGGCGAACGGCATGGAGCCCGAGTCGTACCAGGCGTCGATGACCTCGGGCACCCGGACGGCCGGGTGGGCGCAGCCCTCGGCGGTGCAGGTGAAGGTGACGTCGTCGATGTACGGGCGGTGGGGGTCGAGGCCGCTCTGGTCGGTGCCGGTCAGCTCGGAGAGCTCGGCCAGTGAGCCGACGCAGGTGAGGTGGTTGTCCTCGCAGCGCCAGATGGGCAGCGGGGTGCCCCAGTAGCGGTTGCGGGAGAGCGCCCAGTCGATGTTGTTGTTCAGCCAGTCGCCGAAGCGGCCGTGCTTGACCGACTCGGGGAACCAGTTGGTCTTCTCGTTCTCCTCGAGCAGCCGGTCCTTGATCGCGGTGGTACGGATGTACCAGGACGGCTGTGCGTAGTACAGCAGTGCGGTGTGGCAGCGCCAGCAGTGCGGGTAGCTGTGCTCGTACGCGATGTGCTTGAACAGCAGGCCGCGCTCGGTGAGGTCGGCGACGAGCTTCTCGTCGGCCTTCTTGAAGAACTGGCCGCCGACGAGGTCGAGGCCCTCCTCGAAGGTGCCGTCGGGGCGGACCGGGTTGACGACCGGGAGGCCGTAGGCGCGGCAGGTCCTGAGGTCGTCCTCACCGAAGGCCGGGGCCTGGTGGACCAGACCGGTGCCGTCCTCGGTGGTGACGTACTCGGCGTTGACGACGAAGTTGGCGCCCTCCAGCTCGACCAGGTCGAAGGGGCGGCGGTAGGCCCAGCGCTCCATCTCGCGGCCGGTGAAGGACTGCCCCGTCGCGGTCCAGCCCTCGCCGAGGGCCTTCTCCAGCAGCGGCTCGGCGACGACCAGCTTCTCGTTGCCGTCGGTGGCCACGACGTACGTGACGTCCGGGTGCGCGGCGGCGGCGGTGTTGGAGACGAGCGTCCAGGGGGTGGTCGTCCACACCAGCAGCGCCGCCTCGCCCGCGAGCGGGCCGGAGGTCAGCGGGAAGCGCACGAAGACGGACGGGTCGACGACCGTCTCGTAGCCCTGCGCCAGCTCGTGGTCGGACAGGCCGGTGCCGCAGCGGGGGCACCAGGGGGCGACGCGGTGGTCCTGGACCAGCAGGCCCTTGTTGAAGATCTCCTTCAGCGACCACCAGACCGACTGGACGTACTCGGGGTCCATGGTCCGGTACGCGTCGTCCAGGTCGACCCAGTAGCCCATGCGGGTGGTGAGCTCGGCGAACGCGTCGGTGTGGCGGGTCACGGACTCGCGGCACTTCGCGTTGAACTCGGCGATGCCGTACTTCTCGATGTCCTGCTTGCCGTTGAAGCCGAGTTCCTTCTCGACCGCGAGCTCGACCGGCAGGCCGTGGCAGTCCCAGCCGGCCTTGCGGCCGACGTGGTAGCCCTGCATGGTGCGGAAGCGCGGGAAGACGTCCTTGAAGACGCGCGCTTCGATGTGGTGCGCACCGGGCATGCCGTTGGCGGTCGGGGGGCCCTCGTAGAAGACCCACTCGGGGCGGCCCTCGGACTGTTCGAGGGTGCGGGCGAAGGTCTTGCTCTCGCGCCAGAATTCGAGCACGGCGTGCTCGAGGGCGGGCAGATCCACTTGTGCGGGTACCTGGCGGTACTGCGTCATCGGCTTCCTCCGGCGGGACGTCATTGCGCTGTCCGTCGGAGGGACGAGAACGCGCTGTCCGCTGCGCTTCCCGCGGTACCACCCTCCTTGGCCGCAGGCGTGTCACGCCTCCGGCCCCCTCATTGGGATCGCGATGCCGGCTCTACTGACCCCTCGGGGCGTTCTTCCGGCGGCTCCGGGCTGATCTTCACGTCCGCGCACACCCCCGGGCTCACACCGTCCCCGGGTCGCTCATGGCTGCGTGCGGCGCTACTCGTCCCTTCCACGCCTTTCGCTGCCGCCCAGTGTACGGGGCCGCGCGTGCGGCGGCCCACCGATTACGGGGCCGGAGGCGGGGCACAACGGTGGAGACCGGCGTGCCCCGTTGCCGCGTGCCCTGAGGCGATTTATCGTTCCCGCACGATTTGCGCGCAAGATCATAAAATGTGAAGGGGTCGCGGCCATGGCGGAGAAGTCGGCGTCCGCGAACGTGAAGAAGACCGCGGCCGCGAAGAAGACGGCGGCCAAGGCCACGCCGTCCGGCAAGGCCGCCGAAGCCGCCTCCGCGGGGAAGTCCGCTGGTGAGGGGCAGGCCTCGGCGAAGAAGGCGGCGAAGTCCGCCCCCGCGAAGAGGTCCGCTGCCGCGCACTCGGCCGCCGCGGCCGAAGCTGCGCCTGCGGCGAGGACCGCCCCGGCCAAGAAGGCCGGGTCGGGGAAGAAGGCGACTGCCAAGACCGCCCCGGCGAAGAAGGCTGCGAAGACCACCCCCGCGAAGAAGTCCGCTGCCGCGCACTCGGCCGCCGCGGCCGAAGCTGCGCCTGCGGCGAAGGCCGTCCCGGCCGCAACGGCTGCCTCGTCCAAGAAGGCCGCCCCGGTCAAAAAGACCGCCTCGGCCAAGAAGGCCGCTCCGCCCCAGGAGGCCGGCTCCGGCAAGGGGGCCGGCGGCGTCGGGAAGGCCGGCCCCGCCAAGGGCACCGCACCGGCCAAAAAGTCGGCGCCAGCCAAAAAGGCCGCATCGGCGGGGAAAAGCGTGCCGGCGGGGAAGACTGCCACGGTGGCCGATGCCGTGGGGGCGGAGGCCGCCGTGGTGAGGGCTGCGTCCGCCGGAAAGGGCACCGCACCCGCAGGGAAGGGCGCTTCAGGGAAGAGAGCCACCTCGGCCGGTACGGCCGGGGCGGCAGGCAAGGCCGCCCCGGCCGATACGGCCGCCAGGGCCAACAAGTCCGCACCGGCCCCCACGGCGGTGCCCGCTGAGGAGACGGGAGCCAGGACGGTGGCTGCGAAGAAGACCGCGAACAAGGTGCCGGGAGCGCGCACGGCCGCCGCCGGGCCGGGGGCGCTGGCCGTACGGCCGGGCGAGGAGCCCTGGTCGCCGGAGGAGGTGGCGGAGGCCCGCACCGAGCTGCAGAGCGAGGTGATGCGGCTGCGGGCGGAGATCCAGGCCTCCGAGGAGGCGATCAGCGGCCTGATGCGCGACTCGGGCGACGGCGCCGGCGACGACCAGGCCGACACCGGCACCAAGAACATCACCCGGGAGCACGAGCTGGCCCTGGCCGCCAACGCTCGCGAGATGCTGCAGCAGACCGAGCGGGCGCTGGAACGCCTGGACGCCGGAACGTACGGCCTCTGCGAGAACTGCGGGAAACCCATCGGCAAGGCCCGCATGCAGGCCTTCCCCCGGGCCACCCTCTGCGTGGAGTGCAAACAGCGCCAGGAACGTCGCTGACCGGCCCGGCACCACGTGCCGTACCCTCGTCCTCAGTCAGCAGGGACGACATCCAGGGACTCACGTGACTGAGGCGGAACAGGCCGGACGGCCCACCGAGCCCACCGGCCCGGCCCAGCCCACCGGGGCCGACGGGGCGAGCGCGCCCGCGGGCAAGCGGCGCATCGCGGTGCTGCTCGCGGTGGCCGCCTTCGCCTACCTCCTCGACCTGGGCAGCAAGCTGCTCGTCGTGGCCCAGCTGGAGCACCACGACCCGGTCCAGGTGATCGGCGAGTGGCTCCAGTTCGAGGTCGTCCGCAACCGCGGCGCGGCCTTCGGTATCGGCGAGGCGATGACGATCGTCTTCACGGTCATCGCCACCGCCGTGATCGTGGCGATCGCCCGCATCGCCCGCAAGCTCTACAGCCTGCCGTGGGCGATCGCGCTCGGCCTGCTGCTGGGCGGCGCCTTCGGCAACCTCACCGACCGGCTCTTCCGCGCGCCCGGCGGCTTCGAGGGCGGGGTGGTGGACTTCATCGCCCCCGCTCACTTCGCGGTCTTCAACCTCGCCGACTCCGCGATCGTCTGCGGCGGCTTCTTGATCGTCATCCTCTCCTTCCGGGGCCTGGACCCGGACGGGACCGTCCACGAGGACTGACCCGGGAGGGAACCCGGGGCAGTCCCCGGGAGGCCGCGGCGGGCCCGCGCGTGCGGGCCTGTCACAGCCGTCCGTCATACTCGACGGGTGAGCACCATTCCCGAGATCCGCGCCCTGCCCGTTCCCGACGGCCTCGAGGGCGAGCGCGTCGACGCTGCGATCGCCCGTATGTTCGGCTTCTCCCGCACCAAGGCGGCCGAGCTGGCGGCCGCGGGCAAGGTCCAGCTCGACGGGGCCGAGGCCGGGAAGTCCGACCGCGTCACCGGCGGCGCCTGGCTCGAGGTCGAGATGCCCGCGCCGCCCGCGCCGGTGCAGATCGTCGCCGAGCCCGTCGAGGGCATGGAGATCGTCCACGACGACGACGACATCGTCGTGATCGTCAAGCCCGTCGGCGTGGCCGCCCACCCCAGCCCCGGCTGGACGGGCCCCACCGTCATCGGCGGGCTCGCCGCCGCCGGGTACCGCATCTCCACCTCCGGTGCCGCCGAGCGCCAGGGCATCGTGCACCGCCTCGACGTCGGCACGTCCGGCCTGATGGTGGTCGCCAAGTCCGAGCGCGCCTACACCCTGCTCAAGCAGCAGTTCCGCGAGCGCACGGTCGACAAGCGCTACCACGCGCTGGTCCAGGGCCACCCGGACCCGATGAGCGGCACGATCGACGCCCCCATCGGCCGCCACCCCAACCACGACTACAAGTGGGCGGTCACGGCCGAGGGCAAGCCGTCGGTGACCCACTACGACCTCATCGAGGCGTTCCGCGCCGCCAGCCTCCTCGACATCAAGCTGGAGACCGGCCGTACGCACCAGATCCGCGTGCACATGTCCGCGCACCGGCACCCCTGCGTCGGCGACCTCACCTACGGCGCCGACCCCACGCTCGCCAAGCGGCTGGGGCTCACCCGCCAGTGGCTGCACGCCATGCGGCTCGGCTTCGAGCACCCCTCGGACGGCCGTTGGGTCGAGTTCGAGAGCGCCTACCCCGAGGACCTGCAGCACGCCCTGGACACGGTGCGCGCCGAGAGCTCGTAAGGCGGCCTCCGGGCCGGTGCGGCAGGCTGGAAGCCCAGTTCCACCGCACCGACCCGGCCCGGGGGTAATCCGTGGACCAGCTCGCCCTGCTGTTCGTCCTGCTGCTGGGGGCGCTGGTCACGGTTCCGCTGGGGGACCGGCTGGGGGTTCCCTCCCCGGTCCTGATGACGATCGGTGGGATCGTCCTCGCTCTGCTGCCGTTCGTGCCCAGCGTGGACATCCCGCCGGAGTTCATCCTCCCGCTGGTGCTGCCGCCCCTGCTCTACGCCACCGCCCAGCGCACCTCGTGGCGGCAGTTCGCGGCCAACAAGCGGCCGATCTTCCTGCTGGCGGTCGCGCTCGTCTTCGTCACCACCGCGGCCGTCGCCGCCGTCGCCGATGCGATCGTGCCCGGTCTCTCGCTGGCCGCCGCCGTGGCGCTGGGCGCGCTCGTGGCCCCGCCGGACCCGGTCGCCGCCACCGCCGTCGCGGGCTCCCTCGGACTGCCGCGCCGCCTGGTCTCCATCCTGGAGGGCGAGGGGCTCTTCAACGACGTCACGGCCATCGTGCTCTACCACGTGGCCATCGCGGCCGCCGTCAGCGGCCACTTCTCGCTGCCCAGCGCGCTCGCCGAGCTGGTGCTGTCCGCTGTGGTGGCCGTCGCCGTCGGCCTCGGGCTCGGCTGGGCGACCAAACGGCTGATGGACGTCCTCGGGGACGCCACCCTCCAGATCGGCCTCACCCTGCTGGTGCCGTTCGTCTCCTACGTCCTGGCCGAGGAGCTCAAGGGCTCCGGCGTCCTCGCGGTCCTCACCACCGCCCTCTTCCTGGCCGAGTACGCCCATGACCCCGACGACGTCCTCGGCCGGCTGGCCGGCCACACCTTCTGGGAGGTCGTCGACACCCTCGTCACCGGCGCGGCCTTCGGCCTCGTCGGCCTGGAGCTGCACAACGCCGTCAGTACCGCCTCCGGCCGCTGGGGCGAGATGCTGGGCATCGGCGGCGCCGTCGTGGCCGTGGTGGTGGGCGTACGGCTGCTGTGGCTGCTGCCCGCCGCGTGGCTGACCAAGAAGCTGCACAAGCGCCGGGACACCGAGGAGGAGGTCCTGCTGAGCTGGCGCGAGACGGTGGTGACGTGGTGGTCGGGGATGCGCGGCGTGGCCACCGTGGCGCTCGCCCTGGCCATCCCCTTGACCATGGAGGACAAGACCCCCTTCCCGGCCCGCGACGAGATCCTCTTCATCGCCTTCGCCGTCATCATCGCCACCCTCGTCGTCCAGGGCCTGACCCTGCCCTGGCTGGTCCGGCTGCTGGGGGTGCGCGCCGACACCGACGCGAGCCGGGAACTGGAGCGGCAGCTGGCCGCCCGGGCGGCGAAGGCGGCCCGGCACCGCCTGCTGGAGATCGTCGAGGACGAGGACCTCCCCGAGGACATGATGGAGATGCTCGGCCGGCGCGCCTACGACATGGGCGCCCGCATCAGCCCCGACATGGTCGACGAGGAGCGCCGCGACGCCCACGCGCAGCGCGTGGAACGGCTGCGGACGCTCCACCGGGTGCAGGGGCAGCTGCTGTCGGCTGCCCGGCACGAGGTGCTGGCGGCACGCAGCGAGCCGGGAATGGACCCCGAGGTGGTCGACAGGGTGCTGCGGCACCTGGACGACCGCACGCTGCGCGGGATCTGAGACGGTGGGCCTCCCGGCCGGCGCCCTCACGTCGTCCCCGGGCCCGGTCCCATGTCCTCGGCGGCCGGTAGCGCCTGCGGACGGTCGGGCACCCCGGCGCGTCCGGGCGCGGGCGCGGTGCTGATCCGCGGCAGCGCGTAGGGGTGCTCGCGGCGCAACCAGGCGATCATCTCCTCGCGCACCATGCAGCGCAGGGCCCAGATGTCTTCGGCGTTGCAGGCCGTCAGCAGCGCCCGTACCTCGACCGTGGTGGGCGTGGTGTCCGTGACCACCAGGTTCCAGGCCCGCTCGTCCCACTCGAGGGACGCCTTGAGTATGTCGTGCAGGTGTTCGCGCATCAGATCGACGGGGGCGGCGTGGTCCAGGTGGAAGAAGACGGTGCCCGTCATCCGGGGATCGCCCCGCGACCAGTTCTCGAACGGCTTGCTGGTGAAGTACGACACCGGCATGGTCAGGCGCCGCTCGTCCCAGGTGCGCACCACCAGATAGGTCAGCGTGATCTCCTCGACGGTGCCCCACTGCCCCTCGACCACGACCGTGTCGCCGATGCGCACCATGTCGCCGAAGGCGATCTGCAGCCCGGCGAAGAGGTTGCCCAGCGTCGACTGGGCGGCGATGCCGGCGACGATGCCGATGACCCCGGCCGAGGCCAGCAGGGACGCGCCCGCCGTCCGCATGGCCGGGAAGGTCAGCAGCATGGCGGCCACCGCGACCACCATCACGGCGGCGGCCACCACCCGCTGGATCAGCGTGACCTGCGTCCGCACCCGTCGCACCCGCGCCGGGTCCTGGGCGCCAGCGGCGTAGCGCGCGTAGGTGGCCTCGACCACGGCCGTGGCCACCCGGACGGCCAGCCAGGCGCAGGCCCCGATGAGCACCAGCGTCAGCACCTGCTCCGCGACCGCCGCGTGCCACGGGGACAGCTCCGCCGAGGGATAGCCCGCCCGCAGCAGCGCCGCGCACAGCACCACCCGCACCGGCACCCGGCAGCGGCCCAGCAGCCCCCACAGCGGCGTCTCCGGGTGGCGCTGCCCGATCCGGCGCACCACCTGGTCCACGACCCAGCCCGCCAGCAGTGTGATCACCACCGCCGCGCCGACCACCGCGAGGGGACGCAGTATGTGCTCCATGGGCACCTCCGCTCCTTCCGAACGTAGCTGGCACGATGGGGGCACGCTCCCCCAGCCCGATGCCGGGGGTGCCCCCACAGCTGTAAGGAAGTGACCTCCAGTGGCGTCCCCTACCACGATCGTCCTTTTTCATTCGGCCTACGGACTGCGGCCCGCCGTCCACGCCGCCGCCGACCGCCTGCGCGCCGCCGGGCACGAGGTGCACGTACCGGACCTCTACGAGGGACGCACGGCCGAGACCGTCGAGGACGGCATGGCCATCAAGGACGAGATCGGCCATGAGGAGCTGCTGCGCCGCGCCGTGACCGCCGTCGCGCCGCTGTCCGACCGGGGGCTGGTCTACGCGGGGTTCTCCCTCGGCGGGTCCATCGCGCAGAACCTGGCGCTGGGCGACGAGAAGGCGCGCGGCCTGCTGCTCCTGCACGGCACGTCCGACCTGGCCGAGGACGCGTCCGTGGACGAGCTGCCGGTGCAGCTGCACGTGGCGGACCCGGACCCGTTCGAGCCGCACGACTGGCTCACCGCGTGGTACCTGCGGATGCAGCGGGCGGGTGCGGACGTGGAGGTCCACCGCTACGCCGGTGCCGGGCACCTCTTCACGGACCCGGACCTGGCGGACTACGACGCGGAGGCCGCGGAGACCACGTGGAAGGTGGCGCTCGGGTTCCTGGAGGAGATCGCGGAGGCCTGGGCCTGAACCGGGGCTCCGCCCCGGACCCCCGCGATCGGGGAGCCGGTCAGTACACCGGGTTGTGTACGCGCTCCACCTGCTGGGTTCCGGAACGGGTGCGGTAGGAGCGGGTCCAGGACGACGTCGCGGCCGGGTCGGTCTTGTCGGACAGGACGTAGTAGTCCATCTGCGCCCGCTCGGCGGTGACGTCGAGGACGCCGTAGCCGTGCGAGTCCATGTCGAGCCACTTCACATGGCGGTTGGCCGCCTTGATGGCGGTGGCGGCGGCCAGGGACACCGTGTGCTGTGCGACGTGCAGGATGTCGTCGAGGTTGTCGGAGGAGACGGAGGTGACCACGAACTCCGTGGCCACCGACGACGACAGCGGATAGGTCGCGGCCTTCTTCGGCACGTCGTTGGCCCAGGCCATGTGGATGTCGCCGGTCAGGAAGACGGTGTTGCGGATGGCCCGGTCGGCGAGGTGGGCGATCAGCTCACGCCGGTCGTCGGTGTAGCCGTCCCACTGGTCGGCGTTGATGGTGATGCCGCCCGAGGGCAGCCCCAGCAGCTCGGCTATCGGCTCCAGCAGGTGGGAGGGCAGGGCGCCGAAGGCGACGGGGGAGATCATCACCGGGTTGCCGACCAGCCGCCAGGTGGTGTCGGAGGAGGCCAGGCCCGCCTTGAGCCAGTCCAGCTGGGCGCGGCCGGTGATCGTGCGCTCGGGGTCGTCCACCTTGCCGCTGCCGGCCTTGACCTGCTGCGAGCGGAAGGACCGCAGGTCCAGCAGGTGGAGGTCGGCCAGGCGGCCGAAGCGCAGCCGGCGGTAGGTGGTGCCCTGGACGGACGGGCGCACGGGCATCCACTCGAAGTAGGCCTGCTTGGCCGCGGCGAAGCGGGCCGCCCAGTCGCCCTCGGCGCCCGGAGTGTGGTTCTCCGCGCCGCCGGTCCAGGCGTCGTTGGCGAACTCGTGGTCGTCCCAGATGGCCACGATCGGGTGCGCGTGGTGCAGGGCCTGCAGGGCGGGGTCGGTCTTGTAGCGGCCGTGGCGGGTGCGGTAGTCGGCGAGGGTGACGATCTCGTGCGCCGGGGCGTGCGGCCGGACGGTGTACTTGGCCTTCGGGTACTCGCCGGAGGCGTACTCGTAGATGTAGTCGCCGAGGTGGAACACCGCGTCCAGGTCGCGGCGTTCGGCGAGGTGGCGGTAGGCGGAGAAGTGGCCCGACTCCCAGTTGGCGCAGGAGACCACGCCGAAGCGGACGCCCGCCGTGGCCGCGTCGTGGGCGGGCGTGGTGCGGGTGCGGGCGGCGGGGGAGTGGATGCGGTCACCGCCGTCGGCGGCGACCGAGAATCTGAAGTGGTAGCCGGTGGCGGGGCGCAGGCCGCGCACGTCCGCCTTGACGGTGTGGTCGGTGGCGGCGGACGCGGTGACCGTGCCGTGGGCGACGACGCGCGCGAAGGCGGCGTCCTCGGCCACCTGCCAGGTGACCTCGACGGCCGGCCCGCGCCCCGAGCCGGGCACGGCGTCGGGGGTGGGCGTGACGCGGGTCCACAGCAGGACGCCGTCGGGCAGCGGGTCGCCGGAGGCGACGCCGTGCAGGAAGGCGGGGCGGAGGCCGGCCGGGGCGGTCGGAGTGGTGGAGTCGGCCAGGGCGGCCGGCGCGGAGGCCAGCGGCAGCAGGGCGGCCGTCGCGGTGACCGCGGCGGCCGAGACGGCAGAGCGTCGCGATATGTCGTGGGATGTCACGAGCCGTCACTTTACTGGCCGGTACGACCGGCGGTAAGGCCGCGGGCGGGCGGAAACCCAAGTGTTCGCCCGCCCGTCGCCCCGGTGACGGCGACGCGCCCCGGCGGCCCCTACTTCTGGAGCGACTTGTCGACCAGGGCGGTGAACTCCTCGGGGGCCCGCGGCGCCTGGCCCTGCTCGTTGGCCAGGACCTTGCCGTTGAGCTTGAGGCCCGGGGTGCCCTGGAGGTCCTTGCCCTGGCCGACGAACGTGTCGAAGCTGGCGGACATCTCCAGCGCCCACTTGTCGTAGGTGCCGTCCTTGACGTCCTTCTCGAACGCGGCGTTGCCCTTGAGCTCCTTGACCTCCCCGGCGATCGACAGGAGCTTGGAGTCGTCGGAGAAGGCGTCGTCCCGCTCGTCGGGGTGGTTCTTCTTGTCGAAGAGGGCCTTCTTGTAGTCCAGGAACGCCTGCGGGCCGACGTTGAGCGCCGCGCCGAGCGCGCTCAGCGCGTTCTTCGAGCCCGAGCCCTTGATCATCGGGTTGCGGTCAAGGAAGGTGCCCATCCGGTACTGCACCTTGTACTTGCCGTCCTTGAGGTCCTTCAGCACCGTCTCGCCGACGGTCTGCTCGAAGCCCGAGCAGACGGGGCAGCGCATGTCCTCGAAGACCTCGAGGGTGTTCTTCGCGTCCTGCTTGCCGAGGACGACCGAGGCGCCCTTGTCGCCGGTGGAGTTGGCGGGCTTCTTGAACTCGCGCTCCTTGGCCGCGCTCTCCCAGTCCTCGCTGCTGACCTTGTTGTTCTTGCTGCCGTCGGTGGCCTTGGTCAGGGCCACGCCGGCGCCGGCGGCTATCGCGAGGACGGCCACGATGGCGCCGCCGACCAGGAGCTGACGGCGCGTCTTGTCCTTCTTCGCCTGGCGTTCGCGCTCGGCGCGCAGCCGCTCACGTGCGGCGGCCTTGTTCTGCGGAGTGTTGCGGTTGCTCATGATGTCGCTCCGTGAAGGTACGGGAAAGGGACCGGTGGTGTGCTCAGACGGATGCCGGGCACAGCGGCGGTCCCCGCCGGACGACGGAGTGGACGAGCAGGGGCAGCGCACGGGAGGGGAGGGTGTCGCGTACGGGCCGCGGGCGCGCCCCGTGCGGACGGGCGCAGGCGCCGAGCGCGGCGACGGCCAGCAGCAGGGGCCGGAAGGCGAACGAGGCCACCGCGCGCAGCAGCCGGCCCAGCGCCACCTCGCCGCGTCGCAGCCAGGCGGCGGCCAGCAGGCCGACGGCGACGTGCGCGGCCAGCAGCAGCCAGGGGGTGGCGGAGTGGGTGGCGGCGCCGCTCGCGAGCGGGTCGGCGCCGCTCCGGGCGGCCATGCGGGCCAGCGGGGTGCCGAAGTCGCCGCCGCGGCAGACCAGATCGACGCCCATCGAGCGCAGCGGGCCGGCGACGGGGCCGCCGGCCTGGCCGTAACAGGCGTGCTGGCCGGTGGTGAAGACGGTGTCCGCGGCCAGCTCCAGCGGGACCAGCAGGGCGGCTATCGACCAGTAGCCGCGCTCGCGGCCGGCCAGCGCGTAGGCGATCGCGAAGACCGCCGCCGACAGCACGGCGACCGTGGACAGCGGCAACGGCATCCGCGACAACAGCACATGGGAGGCCGAGGACAGGGTGACGCACAGCGCGGTGAACAGCGCTGCGCGCAGCGTCCTGTACCGAACTCCCGTCCCCTCCATGACGCCGAAGTCTGCCACGGCATCAGGGAGGTGTCGTGTCAAGATTCGGCATCGTTGAGGGGACGGTCGCCGGTGCCGCCGGCGGCGGGGGCGGCTACTTCAGCATCTTCTCGATCGCCGGAGTGAACTGCTGCGGGGTCATCGGGACGCCCTTGCCGTTCACGGTCTCGACCTCGAGCTTCTTGCCGTCGACCTTCAGGGTGGGGGTGCCGGTGACGTCCTTGGCCTTGTCGAAGGAGTCGGACACCTCCAGCGCCCACTTGTCGAAGGTGCCGTCCTTGACGTTCTTCTCGAACGTGGCGTTGCCCTTGAGGGCGGGGACCTGCCGGGCGACCTTCAGCAGGGCGTCGTCCTCGGCGTAGTCGTCCTTGGTCTCCTCGGGGTGGTTGGCCTTGGAGTACAGCGCCTTGTTGTAGGCCGAGAAGGCCTCGGGGCTCACGTTCAGGGCGGCGCCGAGCGCGCTGAGGGCGTTCTTCGAACCGGTGCCGGCGATCTGCGGGTTCCGGTCGAGGAAGGTCCCGACGTGGTACGACAGCTTGTACTTGCCGTCCTTGACGTCCTTGTCGATCGTCTCGCCGACGTTCTGCTCGAAGACCGAGCAGATCGGGCAGCGCATGTCCTGGTAGATCTCCAGGGTGTGCTTGGCGTCCTTCTTGCCGATGACGATCTCGGTGCCCTTGTCGCCGGCGGTGTTGGCGGGCTTGACGAGGCTGCTGTCCGCCGCGGCCTTCCAGGCGGCGTTGGTGGACTTGCCGCTGCTGCCGCTGCCGCCCAGCTGGCTCACGCCGTAGGCGATGCCGCCGGCTATGGCGAGGATGCCGACGACCGCGCCGCCGACGACGAGCTGGCGGCGGGTCTTCTCCTTCTTGGCCTGGGCCTCGCGCTCGGCACGCAGCCGCTCGCGCGCGGTCTGCTTGTTCTCCCAGGTGTTGCGCTTGCTCATGGTGATGCTTCTCCGTGGTGCTCTGTGCGGTGTGTTCTCTACTGCTCAGCCGAGGGCGGGGCGAAGCGGAGGACCGCGCCGGACGACGGAGTGGAGAAGCGGAGTGCGGGGCCGGGCCGTGCGCGCGGGGCGCGGGGGCCGTACGGGCGCCCCCTCGGGGCGGGCGTACGCGCCGAGCGCGGCGGCGGCCAGCAGCAGCGGGCGGAAGGCACACGCGGCGGCCGCCCGCAGCAGCCTGCCGAGCGCCGCCTCGCCGCGGCGCAGCCAGGCGGCGGCCGCGAGGCCCACCGTGACGTGCCCGGCGAGCAGCAGCCAGGGGGCCGCGCCCGGGGTGGCGACCCCCGCCAGGGGGCCGCCCATGCTTCCGCTGCACAGCCAGGTCAGCGCCCCCGGGGCCGGGTGCCCCCCGGAGCCGTAGCAGGTGTCCTGGCCGGTGGTGAAGAGCGCCCCGGAGGCCAGCTCCAGGGGCACCAGCAGGGCCGCGATGCGCCAGTAGCCGCGCTCCTCGCCCGCCAGGGCGTAGGCGAGCGCGAAGACGGCGGCGCCGGCCGCGGCGACGGCGGAGGCGGGCAGGGACCGGCCGGACAGCAGCACATGCGAGGCGGCGGACAGCAGGACGCACAGCGCTGAGAACAGCGCCGCGCGCAGTGCCCGCAGCCGTGCCGCCGATATGTCCATGAGGGCCGAGTCTGCCATGCCGTGCGGTGAGCCCCGGCTAAAGGCCCGGGATCCTGCCGTTGCGGAAGAGGTCCACGAAGATCTGGTGGTCCGCGCGGGCCCGGGCGCCGTAGGTGTGGGCGAAGTCCACCAGGAGCTCGGCGAAGCCCTCCTCGTCGGCGGCGATCACGGCGTCGATGGCCCGCTCGGTGGAGAAGGGCACCAGCGAGTGGCCGCTCTGGTCGTCCGCCGCGGCGTGCATGGTGGCGGTGGCGCGGCCCAGGTCGGCGACGACGGCCGCGATCTGGGCGGGGTCGTCGATGTCCGACCAGTCGAGGTCGACCGCGTACGGGGAGACCTCGGCGACCAGCTGTCCGTAGCTCCTGCCGTCCTCCTGGAGCTCCGTCCAGCCCAGCCACGGGTCGGCGTGCGCCTGCAGGGCCCGCTGGGAGATGACCGTGCGGTGGCCCTCGTGCTGGAAGTAGCCGCGCACCCGGGGGTCGGTGATGTGCCGGGAGACCGCCGGGGTCTGCGCCTGCTTCATGTAGATGACGACGTCGTTCTCCAGGGCGTCGCTGTTGCCCTCCAGGAGGATGTTGTACGAGGGCAGCCCGGCGCTGCCGATGCCGATGCCGCGGCGGCCGACGACGTCCTTGACGCGGTAGGAGTCGGGGCGGGCCAGGCTGGTGTCCGGCAGGGTCTCCAGGTAGCCGTCGAAGGCCGCGAGGATCTTGTAGCGGGTGGCCGCGTCGAGCTCGATGGAGCCGTCGTCGGGGAGGAAGCGGCGGTCGAAGTCCCGGATCTCCGTCATCGTGGCGAGCAGCCCGAAGCGGGTCATCGACCGGGCCTCGCGCAGCGCGTCCAGCAGCGGGCCGCCGGCGGTGTCCAGGGTGAACGGCGGCAGGTCAGACAAATTGGAGCTCCTGGCGCCGGTGGCCAGGGCGTGGATGCGCTCGCGGTAGGCGGCGGCGTAGATCCGCACCAGCTCGCCGATCTTCCCGTCGCTCAGCGCCTTGGTGTAGCCGAGCAGGGCCACGGAGGCCGCGAAGCGCTTGAGGTCCCAGGTGAAAGGGCCCACATAGGCTTCGTCGAAATCGTTGACGTTGAAGACCAGCCGGCCGTTGGCGTCCATGTACGTGCCGAAGTTCTCGGCGTGCAGATCGCCGTGGATCCACACCCGGCTCGTGCGGTCGTCCAGGTAGGGACCGGCGTCGCGCCCGTGCTCCAGGTCGGAGTAGAACAGGCAGGCCGTGCCCCGGTAGAACGCGAAGGCGGACGCGGCCATCTTCCGGAATTTGACCCGGAAGGCGGCCGGGTCGGCCGCGAGCAGCTCCCCGAAAGCGGTGTCGAAGACGGCGAGGATCTCCTCGCCTCGCTGCGTGGCCCGGTCGTGCTCGGTCGCCATCGCGGGGTCCTCCTGGGGTGGGGCATGGAACGAACGTGAGTGCTGTCGTGCTCAACGCGTGAGGGTACCGGCGCGTGCCCGCGGCTGTCGGTGGGGGCCGGTAACCTTCGAAGCTGTCCCCGCCGACCCGCTGCCCCATCCCCCGGAGGTCGTCCACCGTGGCCAAGACGCCGTTCACGCACCTGCACGTCCACACCCAGTACTCGCTGCTGGACGGTGCCGCGCGGCTCAAGGACATGTTCAATGCCTGCAATGAGATGGGCATGACACACATCGCCATGTCCGACCACGGCAACCTCCACGGCGCCTACGACTTCTTCCACTCCGCCCAGAAGGCCGGGATCACCCCGATCATCGGCATCGAGGCGTACGTGGCCCCCGAGTCCCGGCGCAACAAGCGCAGGATCCAGTGGGGCCAGCCGCACCAGAAGCGGGACGACGTCTCCGGTTCGGGTGGTTACACCCACAAGACGATCTGGGCGGCCAACGCCACCGGTCTGCACAACCTCTTCCGGCTGTCCTCCGACGCCTACGCCGAGGGCTGGCTGACCAAGTGGCCCCGGATGGACAAGGAGACCATCAGCCAGTGGTCCGAGGGGCTGATCGCCTCCACCGGCTGCCCCTCCGGCGAGCTGCAGACCAGGCTGCGCCTCGGCCAGTTCGACGAGGCCCTGAAGTCCGCCTCCGAGTACCAGGACATCTTCGGCAAGGACCGGTACTTCCTGGAGCTGATGGACCACGGCATCGAGATCGAGCGCCGGGTCCGCGACGGACTGCTGGAGATCGGCAAGAAGCTCGGCATCCCGCCCCTGGTCACCAACGACTCGCACTACACCTACGCGCACGAGGCGACCGCCCACGACGCCCTGCTGTGCATCCAGACCGGCAAGAACCTCTCCGACCCCGACCGCTTCCGCTTCGACGGCTCGGGCTATTACCTGAAGTCCACGGACGAGATGTACGCCATCGACGCCTCGGACGCCTGGCAGGAGGGGTGCGCCAACACCCAGCTGGTCGCGGAGCAGATCGACACCGAGGGCATGTTCCAGTTCCGGAACCTGATGCCCAAGTTCGACATCCCCGAGGGCTACACCGAGGTCACCTGGTTCCGCGAGGAGACCATGCGGGGCATGCACCGCCGCTTCCCCGGAGGCATCCCCGACGACCGCATGAAGCAGGTCGAGTACGAGATGGACACCATCATCTCGATGGGCTTCCCGGGCTACTTCCTCGTGGTCGCCGACTTCATCATGTGGGCCAAGAACCAGGGCATCGCGGTCGGCCCCGGCCGTGGCTCCGCGGCCGGCTCGATCGTCGCGTACGCCATGGGCATCACCGACCTCGACCCCATCCCGCACGGCCTGATCTTCGAGCGGTTCCTGAACCCCGAGCGCATCTCGATGCCCGATGTCGACATCGACTTCGACGAGCGCAGGCGCGCCGAGGTGATCCGGTACGTCACCGAGAAGTACGGCGCCGACAAGGTCGCCATGATCGGCACCTACGGCACCATCAAGGCCAAGAACGCCATCAAGGACTCCGCCCGCGTCCTGGGCTACCCCTACGCGATGGGCGACCGCCTCACCAAGGCGATGCCCGCCGACGTCCTCGGCAAGGGCATCCCGCTCTCCGGCATCCTCGACCCCAAGCACCCGCGCTACAGCGAGGCCGGCGAGATCCGGGGGATGTACGAGAACGAGCCGGACGTGAAGAAGGTCATCGACACCGCGATGGGCGTCGAGGGCCTGGTCCGGCAGATGGGCGTGCACGCGGCCGGCGTGATCATGTCCAGCGAGACGATCACCGACCACGTCCCCGTCTGGGTCCGCCACTCCGACGGCGTGACCATCACGCAGTGGGATTATCCGAGCTGTGAGTCGCTCGGCCTGCTGAAGATGGACTTCCTCGGCCTGCGCAACCTCACGATCATGGACGACGCCGTCAAGATGGTGAAGGCCAACAAGGGGATCGACATCGACCTCCTGAGCCTGCCGCTCGACGACCCCACGACCTTCGAGCTGCTCCAGCGCGGCGACACCCTCGGCGTCTTCCAGTTCGACGGCGGGCCCATGCGGTCCCTGCTGCGGCTGATGAAGCCCGACAACTTCGAAGACATCTCCGCCGTGTCCGCCCTGTACCGGCCGGGCCCGATGGGCATGAACTCGCACACGAACTACGCCCTGCGCAAGAACAAGCAGCAGGAGATCACCCCGATCCACCCGGAGCTGGAGAAGCCCCTCGAGGAGGTCCTGGCCGTCACCTACGGCCTGATCGTCTACCAGGAGCAGGTCCAGAAGGCCGCCCAGATCATCGCCGGGTACTCGCTCGGCGAGGCCGACATCCTCCGCCGCGTCATGGGCAAGAAGAAGCCCGAGGAGCTGGCGAAGAACTTCGTCCTCTTCCAGGAGGGCGCCCGCAAGAAGGGCTACACCGACGAGGCCATCCAGGCCCTGTGGGACGTCCTGGTCCCCTTCGCCGGCTACGCCTTCAACAAGGCCCACTCCGCCGCGTACGGCCTGGTCTCGTACTGGACGGCCTACCTCAAGGCCAACCACCCCGCCGAGTACATGGCCGCCCTGCTGACCTCGGTCAAGGACGACAAGGACAAGTCCGCGACCTACCTCAACGAGTGCCGCCGCATGGGCATCAAGGTGCTCCCGCCGAACGTCAACGAGTCGGAGTCCAACTTCGCCGCCCAGGGCGACGACGTGATCCTCTTCGGCCTCACCGCCGTCCGCAACGTCGGCGCCAACGTCGTCGACTCGATCATCCGCTGCCGCAAGTCCAAGGGGAAGTACACCTCCTTCCCCGACTTCCTCGACAAGGTCGAGGCCGTCGTCTGCAACAAGCGCACCGTCGAATCGCTGATCAAGGCCGGCGCCTTCGACGAGATGGGGCACACCCGCAAGGGCCTCACCGCGCACTACGAGCCGATGATCGACAACGTGGTGCAGGTCAAGCGCAAGGAGGCCGAGGGACAGTTCGACCTCTTCGGCGGCATGGGCGAGGAGGACAGCAGCGAGCCGGGCTTCGGGCTCGACGTGGAGTTCTCCGACCTCGAGTGGGAGAAGTCCTACCTGCTCGCCCAGGAGCGCGAGATGCTCGGCCTCTACGTCTCCGACCACCCGCTCTTCGGCATCGAGCACGTCCTGAACGACAAGGCCGACGCCGCGATCTCCCAGCTCACCGGCGGTGAGCACGCCGACGGCGCGATCGTCACCATCGGCGGCATCATCTCCGGCCTGCAGCGCAAGATGACCAAGCAGGGCAACGCCTGGGCCATCGCCACCGTCGAGGACCTCGCCGGCTCCATCGACTGCATGTTCTTCCCCGCCACCTACCAGCTGGTCTCCACCCAGCTCGTCGAGGACGCCGTCGTCTTCGTCAAGGGCCGGCTCGACAAGCGCGAGGACATCCCCCGTCTGGTCGCCATGGAGCTGATGGTCCCCGACCTGTCCAACGCCGGCACCAACGCGCCCGTGATCATCACCATCCCCACCGTGAAGGTCACCCCGCCGATGGTCGAGCGGCTCGGCCAGGTCCTCACCCACCACCGCGGCTCCACCGAGGTGCGGATCAAGCTCCAGGGCCCGCGGAAGACCACCGTCCTGCGCCTGGACCGGCACCGGGTCACCCCGGACCCGGCGCTCTTCGGCGACCTGAAGCAGCTGCTCGGCCCGTCCTGCCTGGCCGGCTGAGCCCGCACCCGGCCGTACACCGGCCCTGAAGAACGCGCGAGGGGCGGGGGGGGGGGGGGCGGGGGGGCGCCCCCCCCCCCCCCCCGACCCGCCGCGCAGGGTGGG